>NZ_PHHC01000078.1:121019-133448 GCF_002930195.1 Holospora curviuscula
TCCTGTGCTGCCTACAGGGGCTTTAGGCTTGATGACTTCTTCTTTGTAGCATATTTCACCCTGTACTTACTCTATTTTTACGCACCATAACGATTACTGTGCGCGTCTTTTCATCATGACCTAGATTGATGTGTTCTATTCCTTTTTTTTACTCTAGGCTTTATTATCTTTGTACTATTTTCTGATCATTACATAGTACATCTAATCCCAATATTGTTATGATTAACTACTCCATGCCCCTTCTTAAAAGACTTTCCTAATCTATAAAAATGGGTTCTAAGAAAAATGCTTTAACAAAAGAGAATAAAAAAACCAATAACTCGCAAGGGTAAAAGTTACAAATAAAAGTGTGATTGTGATAATTAAACGATTTATAAATTGTATCTGAAAAATAAAAAAAACGAAGCAAAAGTTTTGACTTAAGATTCAATATAATTTCTGCTATTCACAACTATGGAACAACGAAAAATTATTCTTTCCCAAACGGTCTATTGAGACATATTGGGGACTCCTACAGAAGTTGAATGTTCAAAACGATAGGTTCTCTCAGAAAAGTGCGTCCTACGTAAATGGTGGGCACCTTGTACAGCTTCTGTAAACCCTGTCATAATAAGTTTTAGTTTTTCTGGATAAGTTACACAATCTCCTGCAGCGTAAATACTAGAGTTAGAGGTTTGGCTGGTCGTGGGCTGGGTTATAATCATGCCTGCTTCCATTGCGATTCCCCAACTTTCAAAAGGGCTTTTCTGAACCTCAAGACCAAAACATGGAACTAAAATATCACAAGGAATCCATTGGCTGTTTCTAGTATCGTTCTGTAGACGAACTTTATCAAGGTAACCCTTCATTCCTTTTAATTCCATCACTTGATAAGGAGTAAAAAGCTTAATTTTTCCCGTGGTTAAATAGTTTTGGAGACGTATTAAAGAAGACTCTTGTGCACGAAAAGTATCCCGACGATGGACAAGAGATACGTGCGCTCCCTGTTCACATAAGAGTAAACTCCAATCTACTGCTGAGTCTCCTCCTCCCGCAATAACTACATGCTTTCCAAAAAATTTAGACGGGTCATCAATTCGGTACAGAACATTTTCAGGTTCAAATTCCTGAATTCCAGGAATGGAGGGGCGTTTGGGCGTAAACGCTCCTGGTCCAGTACACAAAAAAATTACCCTTCCGTTTAGTGTACCTTGAGGCGTATACATATGCCATCCGTGTACACTTTGTTCAAGACGTCCTGTGGGTGTGTTTAAAAAAATATCTGGCTTGAAAGGGGACATTTGTCGGGCTAAAGATTCCACAAGCTCTCCCGCCAAGATTGATGGGTACCCCGGAATATCATAAATGGGCTTTTTGGGGTATAATGCACTGCACTGTCCTCCAATATGATGAAGCGCATCCAGAACACACACTCGTAAACCTACCATTCCACAAGCAAAGACTGTAAACAATCCGACAGGGCCTGCGCCCACAATGATAACGTCGTAATTCAATTGGTGTTATTTAAAAATATATATTCTTTCTATAAGAATACCGATTTTCTTTTCTGAAAGCTATTGGGATAGTGCTATGTTTTATTTTTTTATGGTGTAAAATTTTTCCCTTGTTTTTTCTGGAAAATACCCGAAAATAATTTTAGGTAGTGTCGTCATGAAATATAATAGGGTGCAATGGCTACAAAAATTTTATTTTTTAGAAGTAATGTCATGATTCCATAAAAGACAGGACATATCCGATAAAACTTGGGGAATAGTAGAATCTCATTTTTCTGCAAGTCTAGAAAATTAAGACAGAAAAGCCAGCGATAATCGCCAATTTATAAACACGGTAAATTTTAAGAAACGGCCTCCCTTAGAAAGGTTCCCCCCTAATCATAGCGATTAAAAGAACATATAAAAGTATTTAGAAAAATCTTTTGGAAAAAATAATTATAGATCCAGATTATGCATCTCCTATGATCGATGAAAGGGCCCTTAAAGTACATTTTCATGGAAAAGAAGTAAAGCGCTCCTAACCACCCCAGGAAAGGGAGCTCAACAAAAAACTACATTTAGTCCTGGATGCCCAGGACATGTGGGTCATAGAAATTTATATCAACTACCATGGCTGATGGCAAAGCATAGAGCCAAAGTATTGAAGGAATAAATGCTCAAAATCTTCTTGCTGACAAACGATACGATACCAATGAAATAGATTGATGAATCAATGAACCAGAACGTTAATCTTGGTATAGTACAAAAGAAAAATAGAAAAGAACAGAAAGCGTAGTCCAAACACATTTCAAAATGCAGCTATCTTGTAGAAAATTCTTTTATGAATCTAAAACTATTGAGAGAGATAGTAACACGATAGACTAAAACACAGTATTTTTTTCTTGCTATTGTTCAAATGAGATATTTTTTTTATTTGATTAAGTATTTTCATGCCGACACGATCTAGGGCACAAAGAGCAGGCTCTAAAAATTCAGGATTTAAACAAGAAATTACTTCAAGAACGAGTCGATGTGACGCTACCCGGAGTTCCAGTGCAAAAGGGAGTGCTTCATCCCATCATGGAAGTACTCTGGGACGTAGTAAAAATTTTTCAACAGATGGGATTTGCTTGGGTAGAGGGGCCTGAGATTGAAAATACGTTTTACAACTTTGACGCCTTAAATGTGACTGAAGGGCATCCAGCACGTGGAGAACAGGATACGTTTTACCTTCCGCATGGAGTATTACGTACTCAAACAAGTCCTGTTCAAATTCGTACGATGAAAGAAACTACACCACCATTAAAAATTGTTTCTCCGGGGCGCGTATACCGTTCGGATTACGATCAAACACACAGCCCTATGTTTCATCAAATTGAAGGACTGGTTGTCTCTAAGGAAGCCAATATGGCGGATCTTAAGGGAGTATTACAAGGATTTTTAGAAATTTTTTTTTCAAAGTCAGTACATCTTCGATTTCGTCCAAGTTTTTTTCCTTTTACTGAACCCTCTTGTGAAGTCGATATTGGATATCGTAGGGAAGCAGGAAACATTATTTTAGAGGGCCATTCCCATTGGCTAGAAATTTTAGGCTGTGGTATGGTCCATCACCGAGTGTTGAGGCAGTGTGGTATTTCACCAGAAATCTACCAGGGGTACGCTTTTGGTGTAGGATTGGAACGGCTTGCAATGCTGCGTTATGGCGTTCAAGATTTACGAGAATTTTACAAAAATCATCAAACCTGGCTATCAAATTTAAGCCTTAAGCGTACACTCGATACCCTATCCTACGCCTCTCCTAAAAAATAGTTTTAGAGCTTCAATGCTCACTTCCAGACGTTGGAACTCTTTACCTGCGGAGAAACCCGATAAGGGCTGTGTTCTTAATGGTGCGCATAAAAACATAAGGTGTGGCTAGAGCGTGTCAACATTTACAATTAAGTTTTGTAAGATTAAGGTGTTTAGTGAAAAGAAGAGATAAGATTGCAAGAGATACGAGACGACCAATGGGAAGGAATAAAAGAAAGTTTTCCTAGAAAAGAAGGGGATTCAGGACGTACTGGTAACGATATGGATTGCCCGCAAAGATGCACTGTGGCGTGAATTGCCAGAATCTTACGGGAAATGGTCGAAGGTTCACAAAGGGTTGATAAGATGGTCCAAAGTCGTTGTGTGGCAAATGATTTTCAATACCCTTGCAGTAGATGCTGATATGGAATAGATCATGATTGACTCCACAATGATTCGCGCCCATCAACGCGCCGCGGGCGCCAGAAAAATAGACTCAATGGTACACAATAACAAGCCCTGGTGCGCTCAGAAGGCGGTTTTAGCACGCAGATCTACCCTGCCCATGGGGTGCTTTAGGCACCTCATCAGATTCATTCTATCGCCTGGTCAGTGCTCTGGCTATACAAAAGCCCTTGATTTAATCGAGAAATTTTAAAAAGCTATTGTATTCATCATCCCCCCACGATCTATGCGGAAAAACCCCAGAGAATTTTGCGCAGATCTTTATAAAGAACGCACTCTAGTCGAGCGAATGTTCAACACGTTCACCCATTTAAGGCACATTGCACCCAGATACGATACACTTTCGCACACTTTTCTTTTCTTCGTTCATTTTGCTTCATCACTCATAATTCTAAAGTAAACTTAAATGTCAACAATCCCTAAGGAAAAGTAGCCAAAAATATTATAGAGGAAGGCTTACTTTTAGGACACTTAAGCTTCAGTAAGCAAAAACGTATTGTTACTTTTTTACTTTCTTATTCCTACGAGTTTTAGCAATTTGTCTCTTTTTCTTTCAGGGGCTGCTGAGAATCTAGAATCTTCAGGGTTCAATAAATGGGGATTATTTTCTTTACTATTTAAGTTTTTTGACGCATTTTTTGATTGATTGTTGGAGTGAAAAAAATTTTTTACCTTTTGAAGCATGCTTTTTGACGTTTTATGTTCTGAAAGTATTGAATTTTTTTTTTCTTCCTGATCTTTTTCCTCTTTCATCTTCTCATTATCTGCAACTATTTTACAAAATTTACGACACCCTTGTTTCTGCTGAAACTTGTCACAAAATTCAGAAGAAAATTTAGTAAAGCATTGGGATAAAGGACCTAATTTAGGACATAAATTTGACAAGAGCTTTTGCATATAATCAAGATCTTTTTGCTGTAGATGATAAAAGTCAGGATTCCAATCGATTAAAGCTTTAAATTCTTTGTGTGCTTTTTCTATATTGAATGAATACCCTTCATTCTGCATAAAAAAGGAGAGGGTGAGAATAAAAAATTTTAATTGTCTTTTCATAATTTTTTGTCGAACTCATTTAGTCTAGCGATTATATCAAAAAAGAATTAAATAATAATTTTAACCTAAACTCCTAGAAAGGTACCCATTGAAAAATCATAACAAACATAAGCTACAAAGAAATACTTGGTGTTTTTTGATACCCATACCATAACACCCCTCAAAATTTTAGAATGAGGTAGAAGCGTCTTTTGTACGACATAAAGTTAAGTAATAATCAAAAGACGAGGGCTAACTAAAGGGTTGGGATACGCTAGGAAAAAAGCATCATTAAGCTCAAAGCACGTAGGAAGTAAAGGAACTATAAATCCAAATTCGCTAAAATTGTATGTTCAACATAAAGAATATAAAACATAAGCGGAGATTGCTAAACTATTTAACGCAAGGGGTGTCGCTGTCTATAAAGCGTTTAAAAAGTTAAGCTTTAGTAATAAAATCTTTTTCTTTGGAGAGGGTTGTGAAGAAGTATATATCAAAAAACCAATCAATGATATAAATATGCGTGGCTCCATGATCCATACTATAACTTTTGCACAAGCAAAAGTCACAATTGTCTTTAAAAATTTAGTTTATAACAGGTGGCGTTTTGTTGACCTACAATAATGTAAGGCTAGACAATTAACCTTTACAATTAACGATCACTGCCCAAGCGTAACTGCTGATAGCACAATTCAGTCGGACAGTTACACAATTATAGCCTGTTTTCCTTTACTTTTATTCTATTATACGCTTAGTAATTGTAATGACTCTTGAAAAATGGTTAATAGAGGTGCTCATGACTATATACTGGTCTTACGTTTCTGTGCAACGTAGAACCGTAAATAGACCACTTTTCCTCTCCTCAACAGGGAGTTGTATATCAGGGGAAAAAAGATGTCAAGGGGGTACTTTACTTTCTATTTCACAATGAATCAATTTAAAAATGAGGCTTCAAAGGAGTTTTAAAAATTTGGAATACTTCATTGTTCAAGCTCTACTGGTTTAATCTTCTTATGCTTAGATTAAAAAGAACGCTTTGAGTATTCTTGAGGGGGGGGTAATGAGGCTCTTGCTTTTCTGTGTTCTCGCTTTGTGGGTTAGGAGCCTGTATTTTTTATGTTATTCCATAACCCAGGTGCCTAAAGACTACATAATTTTTTATGAACAGTCTAAAGATGGATAACAATGGGTTGGGTCGTTTTGTATGACTAGAATGATTACCGGAACCCCAGAGAGCAAGCAATAAACCTATTTCATACCGGGAGTTGGTCGTCTATTGCTTCCTCTTTTCTTGCAGTCGTATCTTGGGCAAACGTCAGGACAGATCGAAGCTCAAATTGTACAATCTCATCGATCATCATCAGGGCAACTGTAGGGTCCAGGTTTCTTCAAGAAAATAGAGGGTACCTTAAAGGCGTTGTCGTTCATAATCTTAAATTCGCTTTCTGTCTTAAACTAACCTTTATATTCAAACATACTCTGCTCATTAGGTAAGGATTTTTCTACCTACTGAGTTCGTAGCTAAGAGAAACTGGCTCTTTTTATTTTTGGCTAAATTGATTTTTGCTACGTCTTTACTTATTTTCTATGATTTTATAGCCAAAAATACTGGGATGAGCGTCATTGTTTAGACAGCTTTTGCGCGTATTTTGAAAAAACTAGCTTAATGGTGGATGACAACGTACGATAAGGGAGTGTTGGAAACATGTTTTCTTCGCATCGCCCTGACATTAAAACATTTAATATCCCAGTGCTAAAATTTTTTTTGAGACAAACGCTTGGTTGCGTAATGGGCTTGTCTAATGTCTAGCATTCTTTTTGATAAGCCTTCTGGTAACAAACAACAGAAGCAGGCTGATGGATTTATTTATCGCGTAGGCTCAGTCACCCCTATTAGAGGCGCTCAGAAACCCGAGTAAGCCATAGCATGTCACGTGCTTTGTTTGTGTAAGCATTCATAAACAGCGCCGTCTTCAAGCCTTAAATAATGGAAAAAGCTTTTTTTTATGCCTTTACACACGATTACTATGAACTAGGAGAGTATGATTTATAATGTTCTCATCAGAGAAATTTCCACAATCCTTTTCCATCCATAGAGGAAATCTAGCTTCTCTAATTGTCGAACAATCTAAGATTGTTGGCTTTAAGTTAGGCCCGTAGTCTTTAGAGCGCATTTATAATAAAGCACTGAGCCGGATAAAGGCCCCCAAAGATCTGGTGATCCTTTGGAGACCTCTTTCTTGGTCTTATTTTTTGTTTAATCCGGTCTTTTCAGTTATAGGAACAAATTTGTGATTTTTTTATTATTCCATTTGCAAAGTCTTCTGTCCAATAGTATTTTCAAAAGGCTTTGCTTATCTTATGAAGAATCATGCATGCAAGATTACCGTGCTTAATCGATAAGGTTAATACCCCATGGAATAAAGTTCCTCTTGAATCATGTCCCTCACTGCTTGCCGAATAGGATTTGCAGGGACTGGCTGCTGCTGCAGTCGCTGCTGTTGCACATGTTGAATTCGTTGTTGCTGATTCATTCTGCCCCAATTTATTGGCCGATTTATTTGCTGAGCGCCCTGCTGAATCTGGTTCAGCATTAAGTTTGGAACCCGTGCATCAATCGCCTGACGAACTTTGTGCATAAGTTCGTCTTGAACATCGCCTGGCTGCTGAATGTGGTCCAGCATTAAGGCCGGAAACCTCTGCTCAATTACCTCCACAACTTGGTGCCTAAGTGCGTTTTGAACAGGGCCTCCTTGATTAATCCCCTGCAGAATTAAGCCAGGAACCTCGTTGTAAATCTTCCCCCTAAGTGCGTTTTGAACAGGGCCTGGCCGCTGAATCTCATCGAACATTAAGTTCGGAAGATGTTCCTGAACTTGCCCCCTAAGTGCGTTTTGAAAAGCGCCTCCTTGCTTAATCTCCTGCAGAATTAAGCCAGGAACCTCGTGGTAAATCTGCCCCCTAAGTGCGTTTTGAACACGGCCTGCCTGCTCAATCTGGTCCACCATTAAGTCCGGAACCTCGTGGTAAATCTGCCCCCTAAGTGCGTTTTGAACAGGGCCTGCCTGCTGAATCTCATCGAAAATCTGCCCCCTAAGTGCGTTTTGAACAGGGCCTGCCTGCTGAATCTCATCGAACATTAAGTTCGGAAGATATTGCTGAATTTGCTGAATCTGTTGCTGAATCTGTTGGTGCATTTGCTGAAGTTGCTGACCTAAAGCATTGAATATATTTTGAGGTTGTTGAGGGCGTTGAGGGTATTGAGGTTGTTGAGGGTATTGAGGTTGTTGAGGGTATTGAGGTTGTTGAAGTTGTTGAGGGTATTGAGGGTATTGAAGTTGTTGAGGGTATTGAGGGTATTGAGGGTATTGAGGTTGTTGAGGGTGTTGAAGGTATTGAGGTTGTTGAAGTTGTTGAGGTTGTTGAGGTTGTTGAGGTTGTTGAGGTTCTTGAGGTTGTTGAGGTTCTTGAGGTTGTTGAGGTTGATTTACTACTTGAGGAATAACACGTTTTGCTGAACAAACTACGGGAGTAATCATCATCAAAAAATGTATGTAACTTAATTTATTTTTTGTATTTGTTTTCATTTGGAAATATTAGTTAAAAAGGTTACATTAGTGATCTTATATGACACGACCTTCTTTGTCAAGCTTTTTTTTATCTTTATTTTTTTTTAATCAACTTACGCTAAAAAAAAATTAAAAATATAATCTTATCTTGGATCTTTCATAAAAAAAGTAAAAATATACAAATTAAAATAAAGAATTGTTAAGTTTAGAAATTCTTTCACCCAAACATAAATAAAAATATAAAAATGTATTTCCGTTATATATAAAAAATAAGTACTAATCTAAGCGTACGATTGTTTTACGATAAACTTATCACTCAAGTAACTGTTCGCTTTGAGACCTAATCTAAAACTTTGATGACCCGATGTTCTTCCAAAAATACCGTATTTTGTCATATTTTATCCCTTGAACATGATCTAAAATTGCGGGTTCTGACATAGATTCATCGAGTTCTGGCATTGATTCAATGATTCTTTATAATCCAGAGACACATGATGGAAAGCCAGTGACGTAATAATTCTGCGAGCTTGTTTATTTTTTTTTCAGTACAGTACTATAAAGTAATTAAGTAATTAAAAAAGTTTTTTAGATATAATTTTTATTTTTTTTTGACTATCTTTTTTAAGCCTGAATTTATAACGCCCAAAACTTCTTGCCTTGTACCTTAAACCCTCTAGGTAATGTCTATATTTCGAGCGAAAGAATTTTTAGAGCCTGTATTTATGGATGCGCGATCCGCCTTAACAAGCCCATAGAATGCGCGATCCTCACCCTATTTTCGACAGCTGCTACAGCCATTTCGTACACTTTAGACAATCTTGGATAATGCTTGAGCCAAGCCAAGGTTCGTTCAACGACCCATCTTTTGGCGAGCGCAGCCCATCTTGGGGTTCTGAAATTTCAATGGTCTTGTTAAGACTGTTTCTCAAAAACGCTCGCATGGTTTTTCCATACCCGGCATCGGCGCAAACGCTTTTGAGTGTCGGATACTTTGCATAGCCTCTTGAAAAACATTGCACCCCCTTACTGTATCACGTTGATTCGCGTCATGAACAGTAGCGTGCACCAGAGTGCCTTGTGTATCCACAACATTATGGCGTTTACGTCCCTTTTTTTTCCCCCGTCAATGCCGCGTTGTTCACAAGCCCGGGTATTTTTGACACTGTGTGAATCAATTTTGCAACAGCTCGGGTCTTTCTTTCAACAGCATTTATCCGACGCATCTTGACAAGTGTGCTCAGTACTTTTTCTCATATTCCTTTGATCCTGCATCTTTGATAAAACGATTGTACAGGCGAGTATGGCGGAAAATCTTTAGGAAGCATTCGCCATGGGAAGCTGCTCTTTATTATGTAAACTACTCCATTAGCTCTTTCTTCTCGTGTTTACTTTTATTACTATACTTGCCCCATTCAAAATAATTCTTAATGCGCTCTTATCCTGATCGGTTAAATCTCTTGGATTACTCATTCTTATTACCCCCTAGCTTTACTATACTCCCTTCGTTTATCCGTGAACACAAGTTCTTAGATACAGAAAAGAATTTTCCACAAAATGGCTATACAGGTTTTTCATACACGCTCTATTTTTTTTCTATTGTGCTTTCATGGAATAACAGAAGTAATATTGTGGTTTGTTGATTCATCAACAATTTTATGGATATCGCATTCTTTATCAGCAAAAAGATTTTGAGCCTCTATTCCTTCAATACCTTTGCTTTCTTGTTCACCATTAGCCACCGTATTTGATAAAATCATGACTCTGACCAGCTTACACTGGACATCTGCGTACAAATTTAGCCTCCTATTTAGTCCTTTTTTTAGGGCTCATATCTCGGATACCGCTTTTTGCTCTTGTCCCATAAAAATATACGTTAATGAGGCTTTCATCTACCATACCCTCCTTATAATCAGCGTCTACAAAAAATTTTCAAAAATACTTTTTTTTACGTATATTTTTTTTACATTTATCAGACAGTATCCAAGAACTGGGATAAGCTCCTGTTTATAATGGAAAATAAATAATATATGGAGACTTTTATAGAGTATTTCCCCAGTGCAAAGTGTTATGCAAAAAAGCAAAGTCTCCTTTTTGGGTAGTAACATCAATGTTCTGTATACCCTTTATAGATTAAAAGTTTCCGACTGTAGCGTATAAGCGTTAGTATCTCAAAAAGGCAGTTCCATGTACTAAAATGATAAGAATAGGCAATAAAATAATTAAAGACCATTTCATATAAGAAAAATAATTAGGCATAGAAATTCCCTGATTTTCTGCAATACTTTTGACCAATAAATTTGGTGCATTACCAATGTACGTCATTGCCCCCATCATTACTGTTGCACAAGAAATATGTTTCAGCGCCACAGACGAGATTTCTTTAAACCCCCCTGCGCTTTCTACAAATAATACATAAGTAGGAGCATTATCCAAAAAAGCAGAACATATTCCTGAAATCCAAAAAAGTAGTTTAGGACTCCCTTGAGTCTGAAGCCACGGATGCATCCCAGGCTCATGAAGCCATTGCACCACAGGAACGACACACATAAAAAGTCCTAAAAAAGTCCAGCTGAGCTCTTTGAGTACATGAGATGAAAAACGAGGTAATTCCTTTTTTTTACGAACAATTCCGTAGAGAATACCACTTAAGAGAATTGTTTTGTATATATCTCCACTGTAGAGGGGAAGCGTTTCTGTAAAACAGCTCCACATCTGAGTACTGTATTTCTGAATGAGTATAATGGTCATCATTAATAAACCAACCGCTGCAATATATCCCCGTCCAGTGACGGAAATGGAGAGAGGTATAAAATCAGTTTTGAAAGATTCTTTACGATACATGTGTGTATCCAACAAATAATATACTCCTAATAAGCATACTGAAACATACACGCCCGCTGGCGTTAAATGTTGAGTGGCCCAAAAAAAGGGAATTCCTTTTAAAAACCCCAAAAGTAACGGAGGATCCCCCAAAGAAGAAAACACACCGCCTACATTGGCTACACAAAAAATTAAAAAAACCATAGTATGTACTTTGTGTTTACGAAAGCAGTTTAGCTGAAGAAGCGTATGCACCCAAATAACACATGCTCCCGTTGTACCCAATAGCGCTGCAGTAAGCATGCCTAAAAAAAGACTAAACGTATTCCATTTAGGTAAAGGGGGCGCCGTTATACGAATTTGGATTCCACAGGAAAGCCCGTATAAACATCCAAGAAATAGAATAAAAGGAATGTATTCTGAGTATAAAGTGCAGAGAAAACGAGGCATAAGGGAGATATCCAAAAAACTCGCACACCCAAGCGTTAAGACAACCAAAGTGATAATATATTTTTGGTAGTGACGTGCCCATCTATGGGGAGCCCACTGAGGCAGCACCGCCATCATTATCAACAGTGTAACGAAAGGTAAACTTAGTCCCATCCAATACAAAAAATTTTTTATGATTGTTTTTCCAAAAAAACCATTAGAAAAAAGGATATAAAATTTTTTCCTTGCTGTAAATGCTTAAAAACTTTTCTTTTAATCTTTTTATTCTTATACAGAGCGTAAAGTATTCACAAAAATTAATAAAAGTATCCCAAAAATGGAACCGGTAAAGAGAAAGAATTGTTACTAAAGTCTGAAAAATCTAATTCTGGCGCTAAAATAACCTCTGAATGTCCTATATTCTTTACATCTCTCAAATGATGTATCAAAAATAAAATCGGAAATCAGATTTAAACAGCCAGCACGTTCCCAAAGTTTTCTTTTCCATGACCTAAATTATACTTTAAATGATATTTTGTGTTCTTTAATGGGTTAAAGACTTCGTTTTTTATCTTTCAACGATTCCCATTAATGCGAATAATAATATGCATATTATTTACATGGATATTATAATTGGTTAAAAAAAAATATTTAATATCTCTGTACCGGACAAAACTAATTGGTTAGTTAGTTTGCATTGACAGTAACGCGCTGAAATAAAAACAAAAAGTGTATAATCTCGATTATCGAAAAAGAGGTATACATCATGGTTTCAGTCAACGAGTTAAAGCGCATTTTAAAGCCATATTTCAAAATCGACAATAGGCGTCTTGATTGCTTAACCCAAATGTTAG
>NZ_PHHC01000078.1:133875-137059 GCF_002930195.1 Holospora curviuscula
GGCCATGGCCAAGGCTCCGTGGAGTAATTTATGTTCCAGCCCCGAAAGACCGCTACGATAGGCCTGGCCGATCTCTGAGGCTCCTGCGGCGGAGATCTGAAGAACACCTTGGCGGGCAAGGGTTTTTACAGGATTTTCCTGATACACCAAGCTATGGGCTGCCGTCGTCTTAATCAGGTTCCCGGCGCTGCCCAGATCTCCCACACCCAAGCTTAGCCCTTGCACTGCAAGGCTTTTTCCCGCTGCCTTGAGCATATCCGAGAGCTGGAGGGATTCGTGATTGGCCAGAGACTCCAGACCTCCCTTCTGGATGAAGGCCTGAGCGGACGCTGCAAGCACGCCAGAGGCAATCCCTCCGCTGGCCCCTGCCAGAGCTGCAATGCCCACCCCCAGAGCGGCCTTGAAGGCAGGCTTAACAGTGGTACGAGGGTTTTGAACATCTTCAGTAATGGAGGGCAGGACCGTGTGGTGAATCTCGGTGAACTCGGGGCGAGGCGCCACTTCTAGGCCCGGGGGGCGCTGACCCGTCTTAGAAACGACTTCCAGGTGCGGCGTATCCACACTAAGCCTCCCTTGAACTGAGCACTCTATGTAGTCCACCCCTTGGCCTTGGCGAGCCTGGGTTTTCTGGAGAATTTTGCTGTCTCGGGTCACCGAAACTTTCTCAAATCCATCCTGCCGAAGGGCGGGGGTCAGAAGGAGCTTCTCGCGAGCCTGAATGCTCACCTCCCCCTTAAACTGGGTTCCCTGGAAGGCCCCGCGCTGCAGCGAAAGGTGGAGCCCCTCCAGCGGAGTCATTGCAGTGCTGGCCTGGCTGAGATCCGTGAAGGGCTCAACGCGCACCCCCTCAATGGACCCGGGCACCGGCTGGGTGCTGTGGCGACGCTCTTGTATATATACATTATGAGAAGATTCAGAAGTGCTCCCATACCCGGGAATGCACCGGTAGCGCTGCGCCTCCAGTACCCCACCAATAAATTGAAATCCCAGAGTGAATACAATCTTTATCGAAGCCACGGCACTTCCTCTGGCCCTTCCACCCAGGCTTGAGTCAAGGGTTTTTCCCCCAAGAACAGGTTGTTAGCCAGGATATCCAAGCTGTTCCGGGATTCCGGAGTGTCCTCCAACTCCAGCACCCGAGCTAGGATATAGAAATATTCCGGGTGAATGAGGCGGCTGTCCAGCTGTTCCAGTTGCTCCTGCGCCACCCGCTGCATCCCGTCAAAGGACCGGCCAAAGAGGGCGACCTCCTTGGCAAAAAAGGCAAACCGCAAAATAGGAAAGGGTACCCAGATGACGGCCTGGCTTCGAGGCGGGTCCTGACTTTGAAGGTAGGGCTGAATGGCCCGATGAAAACTAGGACACAGCGTGTCATGATGGGGGTGGCAGGGCCATTTGATGTTGGGATCGTAGGGGGCATGGGTCATGAAGGCGTTGTACATGTCATCGCTGCTACGACGCCCAATAAAGAGATCGTTGGTGATGGCGATGCATTCCAGGATGTCCGCATTAATAGAATCTCCCATAATTGTGGTTTCTGCAATGTAGTTCATCAATGAATTACCAGGATAATGATCCCTACCATGTTCCTTTTCACGATCTACAATATCATCAATATTTTTTCCCGAAATATCTTTTCCCCATTCAAAAAGTCCCCAAAAATCGTCTGCCACATCAGCAAACTTGTAAGTCCAGTCATATTTTGGATAATCGTATTCTCTCCACTCATTTAACAACAGCACCTTCATCAAAAACCCTGCCAGATAACGAGTACAATCTTGCCAATCTGGATTTTTTATCTTTTTATCCGCCGTTAACTCTCCTAAAACATACCACCGATAGTACTGTCCTAACATACTCATTTTTCCCCTCCTACTTTTTTTCTAAAGGATTGGGGTTTGTATTCAGCTTAGGAATTTCTCCCCGCTGAAATTTCCCCAATTCACCAGGGGTGGGCGGGTAATGCTGAACTTTTTGTTCCACTCCGTCAATTTTAGGTTTGGGATGAATCTCCACTACGTGTAAATCATTTTGTGGCGCTCCACCGCGAGCCTCTTTTGGACGCGCTTCACTGGGCTTTTGATAGGATTCAGTCCAAACGCGAATATTTCCAGTCTTCGGACATACTTCTTTCACGGTATTGGATCCACCATCGGTACGAATATTGGGGTTCTTATCGTTTGCTGGCTTATGTTCCTTATAAAACCTTACTCTCCCATCCGGCAAATCCTTACGGTACTTGTACTCCTTATTTTTCATGGCCTTTTCCACCTCTTCGGTAAACTTCGGGTGCACCTGGTCTACCTTTTTCTGCCCCTTCAGCTCCATTCGTTCTTGATCCGCCCGTTTCAGGCCCCTTTGTCCTGGGTTTTCCATTGGGGGAGCATTCTTATCTCGGATCAGCCCCCGTTCTTGCCGCTGTTTTTCCTCTATTTTTCTGCGGGCACCGGTGGGGTGAGCGCCCTCTTTTTTCAGTATCCCCGGGCCCTTGTCTTTGCTTAAGGCGGTTCTCGCCAAGCGGACCCCGGCTTTTACCACGGTGTTGCCCACACCTCCACTGGCCAAATCCAATGCTACGGATCCGGCGGCTAGGCCCCCCTGAGCGGCGGCGCTCCAGTAATTGCCCTCCTGGATCTCGTCGCGTACTTCCTGAACGCCCTGGGCTACATCGTAGGCTACTGCCAGAATGGTGGTGACAAAATTTTCCTCCAAGCCAGTGGTGGCCGCGGTGTCACAGACCTGAATGTCCCCCGAGTCCTTTCCCGCCAAGGCTAACCCCGTAGCTAGGAGAATTCTTAACGAGGCCACAGCCCGACCTGCCAACGCCTGGGCTGCCTCCTGACAGCGCTGGGTATAGGCCTCCTGCCCTTCCCCCTGGGCTCTTTGAGGCAGCTGGTCTCGAATTCCTTCTGTAACGCCCTGCGCACACGTCTCCGCCGCCATGGTGGCGCCTGCCGACAGAAGAGCCTGATTCCAGTCTCCAGTACCGCTTTCCAGAGCCTGGAGGGAGAGAGTGGAGGCCATGGCCAAGGCTCCGTGGAGTAATTTATGTTCCAGCCCCGAAAGACCGCTACGATAGGCCTGGCCGATCTCTGAGGCTCCTGCGGCGGAGATCTGAAGAACACCTTGGCGGGCAAGGGTTTTTACAGGATTTTCCTGATACACCAAGCTATGGGCTGCCGTC
>NZ_PHHC01000078.1:138376-141662 GCF_002930195.1 Holospora curviuscula
CTCTTTTTTCAGTATCCCCGGGCCCTTGTCTTTGCTTAAGGCGGTTCGCGCCAAGCGGACCCCGGCTTTTACCACGGTGCTGCCCACGCCTCCACTGGCCAAATCCAATGCTACGGAACCGGCGGCTAGGGCCCCCTGAGCGGCGGCGCTCCAGTAATTGCCCTCCTGGATCTCGTCGCCCACGTCTTTTACGCCCTGAGCCACGTCGTAGGCTACTGCCAGAATGGTGGTGACAAAATTTTCCTCCAAGCCAGTGGTGGCCGCAGTGTCACAAGCCTGGATGTCTCCTGAGTCCTTGCCCGCCAAGGCTAACCCCGTAGCCAGGAGGATTCTTAGCGATGCCACAGCCCGACCTGCCAACGCCTGGGCTGCCTCCTGACAGCGCTCAGTGTAGGCCTCCTGCCCTTCCCCCTGGGCTCTTTGAGGCAGCTGGTCTCGAATTCCTTCTGTAACGCCCTGCGCACACGTCTCCGCCGCCATGGTGGCGCCCGCCGCCAGAAGAGCCTGATTCCAGTCTCCAGTGCCGCTTTCCAGAGCCTGGAGGGAGAGAGTGGAGGCCATGGCCAGGGCTCCGTGGAGTAATTTATGTTCCAGCCCCGAAAGGCCGCTACGATAGGCCTGGCCGATCTCTGAGGCTCCTGCGGCGGAGATCTGAAGAACGCCCTGGCGGGCAAGGGTTTCCAGAGGATTTTCCTGATACACCAAGCTATGGGCTGCCGTCGTCTTAATCAGGTTCCCGGCGCTGCCCAGGTCCCCCACACCCAAGCTTAGCCCTTGCACTGCAAGGCTTTTTCCCGCCGCCTTGAGCATATCCGAGAGCTGGAGGGATTCGTGATTGGCCAGAGACTCCAGGCCTCCCTTCTGGATGAAGGCCTGAGCGGACGCTGCAAGCACGCCAGAGGCAAGACCTCCGCTGGCCCCTGCCAGAGCTGCAACGCCCACCCCCAGAGCGGCCTTAAAGGCAGGCTTAACAGTGGTACGAGGTCTCTGGGATTCCTCAATAATAGAGGGCACGACCGTGCGGTGGATCTCGGTAAATTCTGGGCGAGGCGCCACCTCTAGGCCCGAGGGGCGCTGGCCCGTTGTGGAAATAACCTCCAGGTGCGGCGTATCCACCGCCAAATGACCCTGAACAGAACAGTCCACGTAGTCCACCCCATGGCCTTGGCGAGCTTGAGTTTTCTGGAGAATCTTGCTGTCTCGGGTCACCGAAACTTTCTCAAATCCATCCTGCCGCAGGGCGGGGGTTAGGAGAAGTTTTTCGCGAGCCTGAATGCTCACCTGGCCCTTAAACTGGGTTCCCTGGAAGGCCCCGCGCCGCAGCGAAAGGTGAAGCCCCTCCGCCGGAGTCATGGCAGTGCTGGCCTGGCTGAGATCCGTGAAGGGCTCAACGCGCACCCCTTCAATGGACCCGGGCACCGGCTGGGTGCTGTGGCGGCGCTCTTGTATATATACATTATGAGAAGATTCAGAAGTGCTCCCATACCCGGGAATGCACCGGTAGCACTGCGCCTCCAGTACCCCCTGGCCCTTCATCTGCGTGCCCTGATGGAGGATGGCCCCCACCCGGCCGGAGATCTCCTGCGCCTCAATGGAAGAGGGATGAAATACCGAGCTGGAGCCCGTATCCTCTTTCTTGTCTACCCAAAAGGAAAAGCGCATCCAAAAGAGTTTAGCCATCATGGCCATGGAGTTTTAGGAATTCTTGTCGGAAAAAAGCGATTTGATCGATAGGTTCATTTTCAAAACTTACAGAAATAATAGGACGAGAAATTCGATCAATAGCGCAATTAAACATTTCTTGACTCTTACCTTCCTTTACTTCTTCCAAAGTTTTTTCAATGGAATAATCAAAAATTTGCATGAGGGATTCCTTTTGCGCTAAATAAAAATAACTTACTAGAGGACGAGTTTCTTTAAAATAAACCAAGTCATCCAAAATCATTTGATACAAAAAAGAATCTGCATTGGCCATGGCTCGGGGCAAAAGTTCATGAATACACCCCAACAGCACAGGAATGTAGTCTTCCCCAAAGCAGCGGGCGTTAGTAATCCCATTACATATTTGTTCACTGGAATAATCTTCCATAAATACCAGGTCTTGGTCCGTATCATCGGAAGGTACATACTTCAGCAATGGGGGGATCACGGAAGGGTCTCCGTGATTGAAAATAGCTTCAGTAATAAACTCAAATAACGATTCGCACTTCTGGATACGCTCAAACTCTTCCTTTTCCCTGGCGCGATTCAGTTGGACACCCTTTCCCCACTCTTGGTATAGGTCTTCCAGATCCTCCAATAAGTCTTCGTTTTCGAATAATTCCAAAGCTTCCAGTAATTCTGGCGCACTATAAATATCAAGAGGTGATCGTGCACGAATTTCATTATAAATTTGTTGTCTCGTCATTTATATCTCCATTTTCTAGGGTTTGGGAGGGATTTTTCCAGAAAATCCCTCCGGGTTGTCCGCCTTAATTTTCTTCAGTGCCTCTAGGCAAGCCTCATTGGTCTTCATGCGATCACACCCCGCATCCAGCAAGCCTTGGCGAGTATCCTGAATCCCTTGCAATAGGGATTCTCTTGGATTCTGTGGCTTAAATGTTTCATTTCTTTTGTGAATTAATTTACGCCCCTGGGCTTTATGTATTTTTTTAGGCAACGGAATTACCGCATTATTTTTATACTTCCGTCCAGTAACCTTAAGCAGTTCATCGGACTGAGCCACGGGCCATACATGGTGCTGTTCATGCTTTAGTCTGGTTTCTTTTGTCCTGGCTTGAACGATCTTTTTCATTTCCTTCTCTTTATACTTACCCACCGGCACAGGATTGTCTTTGTAGCGTTCGAAATACGCCTTTTGCTCTTGCGGGGTCATATCCTGAGTCCCCGCTTTCTTTTCCTGGCGCTGTTTTCCCGTGGCCTTTAGACCCGAAGCATTGCCGCCCTCTTTTTTCAGTATCCCCGGGCCCTTGTCTTTGCTTAAGGCGGTTCGCGCCAGGCGGATCCCTGTTCTGGCCAGGGTGCTGCCCACGCCTCCACTGGCCAAATCCAATGCTACGGAACCGGCAGCTAGGGCTCCTTGACCGGCGGCGCTCCAGTAATTGCCCTCCTGGAGCTCATCCCCCACATCTTTTACCCCCTGAGCCACATCGTAGGCTACTGCCAGAATGGTGGTGACAAAATTTTCCTCCAAGCCAGTGGTGGCCGCAGTGTCACAAGCCTGGATGTCTCCTGAGTCCTTGCCCGCCAAGGCTAACCCCGTAGCCAGGAGGATTCTTAACGAGGC
>NZ_PHHC01000078.1:143251-146470 GCF_002930195.1 Holospora curviuscula
AGGTGCGGCGTATCGACCTCCAAATGACCTTGAACAGAACAGTCCAGGTAGTCCACCCCATGGCCTTGGCGAGCTTGAGTTTTCTGGAGAATCTTGCTGTCTCGGGTCACCGAAACTTTCTCAAATCCATCCTGCCGAAGGGCGGGGCTCAGAAGGAGCTTCTCGCGAGCCTCAATGCGCACCTGGCCCTTAAACTGACTCCAAAGTTGAGTTAGGAAGGTCCAAAATTTCATCGCAGCCACGGCGCCTCCTGAGGTCCTTCCACCCAGGCTTGAGTCAAGGGTTTTTCCCCCAAGAACAGGTTGTTAGCCAGGATATCCAAGCTGTTCCGGGATTCCGGAGTGTCCTCCAACTCCAGCACCCGAGCCAAAATAAAGAAATATTCCGGGTGAATGAGGCGGCTGTCCAGCTGCTCTAGTTGCTCCCAAGCGACTCCTCGCATCCCGTCAAAAGGCCGACTAAAAAGTGCCACCTCCTTGGCAAAAAAGGCAAACCTCAAAATAGGAAAAGGCACCCAAATCACCGCCTGACTCCGGGGTGGGTCTTGACCTTGAAGATAGGGCTGAATGGCCCGATGAAAACTGGGACACAGCGTGTCATGATGGGGGTGGCAGGGCCATTTGATGCTGGGATCGTAGGGGGCATGGGTCATGAAGGCGCTGTACATGTCATCGCTGCTACGACGCCCAATAAAGAGATCGTTGGTGATGGCGATGCATTCCAGGATGTCCGCATTAATAGAATCTCCAAGAATAGCACTCTCCGCAATATACACCATCAATGACTGATCTGGATAATGATCTTGGCCCTTTTCAATTTCTTCTTGGAAACAATCATAAATAGATTTTCCTGAAATATCCTTGCCCCATTCAAATAATCCAAAAAAATCATCCACAACCCTGGTAAATTCGTAAGTCCATTCATACTTGGGATAATAGTAGTCCCGCCACTCATTCAACAATAATACCTTCAGCAAAAACCCTGCTAAATAACGGGTACAATTCCGCCAATCTGGATTTTTTGTTTTCTCATTGGCCGTATTATCACTAAAAACATACTTATAATAATATTTTCCTAACATATACCCTACCCTCCTACTTTTTTTCTAAAGGATTGGGATTAGTATTCAGCTTGGGAAGTGTTCCACTTTCAAATTGCTGTAACTCACCACGAGTTGGTGGATAATGTTGGACTACAGGCTCTACACCATCTACTTTAGGAGGTTTAGGATGAATCTGTACTACATGTAAATCATTTTGTGGTGCCTCGCCTCTGGGTTCTTTTGGTCTGGCTTGACTAGGTTTTTGGTAGGATTCCTGCCAAGAGCGAGTCTCTCCTGTTCGAGGATTGATTTCTCGGACATAGGTGTTACCGCCATTGGTAAAGGCGTTTGGATTGGGGTCTCCTGCTGGTCTATGTTCCTTATAAAATCTAACTCTACCATCGGGAAGTACCTTTTTGTGGAAAAACTTTTTATCTTTCATAGCCTTTTCCACCTCTTCGGTAAACTTCGGATGCACCTGGTCTACCTTTTTTTGCCCCTTCAGCTCAAGCCGTTCTTGGTCGGCCTTTTGCAGGGCGGTTTGCCCTGGATTTTCTGGAGCCGGGGCTTTTTTATCCCGGATAAGCCCCCGTTCTTGCCGCTGTTTTTCCTCTATTTTTCTGCGGGCACCGGTGGGGTGAGCGCCCTCTTTTTTCAGCATCCCCGGGCCCTTTTCGGTGCTTAAGGCGTTTCGCGCCAAGCGGACTCCTGCCTTGGCCAGGGTGCTCCCCACCCCTGCGCTGGCTAGATCCAAGGTTACGGATCCGACAGCTAGGGCCCCCTGAGCGGCGGCGCTCCAGTAATTGCCCTCCTGGATCTCATCGCCCACGTCTTTTACGCCCTGGGCTACATCGTAGGCTACTGCCAGAATGGTGATGACAAAATTTTCCTCCAAGCCAGTGGTGGCCGCGGTGTCACAGGCCTGGATGTCTCGGGAATCCTTGCCCGCCAAGGCTAACCCCGTAGCTAGGAGAATTCTTAACGAGGCCACAGCCCGACCTGCCAACGCCTGGGCTGCCTCCTGACAGCGCTCAGTGTAGGCCTCCTGCCCTTCCCCCTGGGCTCTTTGAGGCAATTGGTCTCGAATTCCTTCTGTAACGCCCTGCGCACAACTCTCCGCCGCCATGGTGGCGCCTGCCGCCAAAAGGGCCTGATTCCAGTCAATAGAGCCGGAATTAAGAGCTTGGAGAGACAATGTGGAGGCCATAGCTAGAGCTCCGTGGAGCAATTTATGTTCCAGCCCCGAAAGGCCGCTACGATAGGCCTGGCCGATCTCTGAGGCTCCTGCGGCGGAGATCTGAAGAATACCTTGGCGGGCAAGGGTTTTTACAGGATTTTCCTGATACACCAAGCTATGGGCCGCCGTCGTCTTAACCAAGTTCCCGGCGCTGCCCAAGTCCCCAACCCCTAAGCTTAGCCCTTGCACTGCAAGGCTTTTTCCCGCTGCCTTGAGCATATCCGAGAGCTGGAGGGATTCGTGGTTGGCCAGAGACTCAAGACCTCCCTTTTGGATGAAGGCCTGAGCGCAAGCTGCAAGCACGCCAGAGGCAATCCCTCCGCTGGCCCCTGCCAGAGCTGCAATGCCCACCCCCAGAGCGGCCTTGAAGGCAGGCTTAACAGTGGTACGAGGAGGCTGGGCTTCCTCAGTCATGAAAGGCAGGACCGTGTGATGAATCTCGGTAAACTCTGGCCGGGGCGCCACCTCTAGGCCCGAGGGACGCTGGCCCGTCTTAGAAACGACTTCCAGGTGCGGCGTATCCACACTAAGCCTCCCTTGCACCGAGCACTCGACGTAATCGATGCCTTGGCCTTGGTGAGCCTGGGTTTTCTGCAGAATCTTACTGTCTCGGGTCACCGAAACTTTCTCAAATCCATCCTGCCCCAGGGCGGGGCTCAGAAGGAGCTTCTCGCGAGCCTCAATGCAAGAGGAATGAAACACCGAACTGGAGCCCGTATCCTCCTTCTTGTCTACCCAAAAGGAAAAGCGCATCCAAAAGAGTTTAGCCATCATGGCCATGGAGTTTTAGGAATTCTTGTCGGAAAAAAGCGATTTTATAAATAGGTTCGTCTTCAAAAGTTACAGAAGGAATCGGACACGAAATTCCAATAACAGCACAGTTAAATGCTTCTTGTCCTTCTCCTTCTTTTACCTCTTCCAAAGTTTTTTGAATTGAGTA
>NZ_PHHC01000078.1:148384-153367 GCF_002930195.1 Holospora curviuscula
GAGGCCATGGCCAAGGCTCCGTGGAGTAATTTATGTTCCAGCCCCGAAAGACCGCTACGATAGGCCTGGCCGATCTCTGAGGCTCCTGCGGCGGAGATCTGAAGAACACCTTGGCGGGCAAGGGTTTTTACAGGATTTTCCTGATACACCAAGCTATGGGCTGCCGTCGTCTTAATCAGGTTCCCGGCGCTGCCCAGGTCCCCCACACCCAAGCTTAGCCCTTGAACCGCAAGGCTTTTCCCCGCTGCCTTGAGCATATCCGAGAGCTGGAGGGATTCGTGGTTGGCCAGAGACTCAAGACCTCCCTTTTGGATGAAGGCCTGAGCGGACGCTGCAAGCACGCCAGAGGCAAGACCTCCGCTGGCCCCTGCCAGAGCTGCAACGCCCACCCCCAGAGCAGCCTTGAAGGCAGGCTTAAAAATGGTACGAGGTCTCTGGGATTCCTCAATAATAGAGGGCACGACCGTGCGGTGGATTTCCGTGAACTCGGGGCGAGGCAGGATTTCCATACCCGAGGGACGCTGGCCCGTTGTAGAGGTGACCTCCAGATGCGGCGTATCCACACTAAGCCTCCCTTGCACCGAGCAGTCCACAAAGTCCACCCCCTGGCCTTGGCTGGCTTGAGTTTTTTGGAGAATCTTGCTGTCTCGGGTCACCGAAACTTTCTCAAATCCATCCTGCCGCAGAGCGGGGGTCAGAAGGAGCTTCTCGCGAGCCTCAATGCGCACCTCCCCCACAAACTGGGTTCCCTGGAAGGCCCCCTGCTGCAGCGAAAGGTGGAGCCCGAGAGTAAGCAACAGTTTACCGATGCCCAATGCTAATAACCTCCTTTGGAAGAAGGAGCAGCTGGCCCCGGACGTATTCAGTGTAGGCGATATCTTCTTTATAAGATTCCACTGAACGTAGTGTACTTTGTAACGGATCATTATTAAGGATTTTCTTCTTTTTTTCTTCAAGGGATTGCTTATACCTCTCAATCTTTTCATCCAACAAACTCAACACCAGATCCCGCTTCCCCAAGGGTAAAGCATTTACTACGGGAAGATCAGGAAATTTATCTGGCTTAATTTCATAAAAGGTATGGTAAATCATATTAAAAATGAAATAACTAGCTGCCCAGCGGGCCCCGGGATGCAGAAGATGCAGAGAGCGCATGAGCCAATTCATATAAGTGGGGCCAAAATGATAGCTCGCAACGCGTTTTAACATCATTTCCGTCCATATATCTTCCATTTCCCAATGATCTACTTCTTTACCAGAAGGAAGAAAATACCGCATCACCTGGGGAATAAAAGAGGGATCTTTCAAATAACGTAGGGCTTCAAAAAGATAAAAAAAGCACCAGGACGCTTTTTGTCCCTCAAGGCTAAGAAGCTCTTGCAAATAATCCCGATCTCGCTCTTCTCTATCCCACAATTCAAAATAATGGGATAGGGCTGTCAACAGCCCTTCTTTTGTAGCAAATTTTTTGATGGCTTCTTGCCAATGTTTTTGTCCTAAATTCATTTCTTCATCTTCGTAAATTTCATCTAGAACGTCTTGCAAACAGGTATAATTTTTCACGTTTTCCTCCTTAAGGTTTTAAAATGCGCTGGTGCATTTGTTCTGCAAAATGCTGCTCATTTAAGCGCACTGCCTGGATTAATGCGGCGTTTAGATCGTGTTGCACCTCTTTACGTAGCACAGGGTCTGCAATACGGTTCGTACAATTTCGAAGATCCCGAATGGTCCAAAATAAAGACTGGCGAAGATTGTCAAACTTCAGGTGATTAGCGGTGTGAAGATTTCCTTTTTGATGCCATATTTCTGGAATAATAATACTGACGCCAGCATCTGGATGAATATTAAAAGCAATAAAGCGCCGATTGTTGGCATGAGTTCCCGTATGATGGCGAGCGGTAAAATCTTCCATCACAGATTTAAATTCTATATTGCGGTTTTCCATTATTTTTTCTATGTCACCATGTTGCCCCACCACGAATTTTGCATTTCTATAGTGCGTAAAGTACTGAGTTATCGCCGCTTGTTCCTCAGCACTTACGGGTTTATTGAGCAGTCCCCCTTCCCCGCCAGCCCCCTGGGGAAGCCGATGGACAGGCTTAGGCCCCGTCAACGCCTTGGTGGTACGCTTGAAATCCCCCACTTTTTCCAGGCCTTTGCCCAAGGCTTTTCCCACCTGGCGGCCCAGGATTTCCTGAGCTAAAACCGCTCCAGCCCCCGCCATACCTTCCTTTTTGTAGGCGTTCTTCAAAGCGCCCGCGGTTTCCCCAGCCTGCACCACCGCTTTGGCCAGCTTCATCCCCGGAAGGACCTTGATGCCCGTCTTGACCAGAGTCTCCAGCGCCTCAGAATTTTTTCCTTCCTGGAGATCTTCCGAAATCTCTAGAGCGCCGTCCCACACCTCCAGTCCCGTAAGCAGTGCCATCACCGCCGGCACAATCCACTGAACGAAGTTATTTTCCAAAGCGTTGGCGCTGGCAAAATCGCAAGCTTGGATCACGGCGGCATCTTGTCCTGCAAGGGTTAAACTTGCCGCCGTCAGCACTCTCAGCGAAGCAGAAGTGGTTTCCGCCAAGCCGCGAATGGCTTCATCACAGCGCTGAAAATACCCTTCTTCCTCCTCCCCCAGCTCCCGGGTAGGCAATTGTTCTCGGATAATGCCCGTGCAGCCCTCTGCCATGGATTCCGCCGCCATGGTGGCGCCTGCCGCCAGAAGAGCCTGATTCCAGTCTCCAGTACCGCTTTCCAGAGCCTGGAGAGACACCGTGGAGGCCATGGCCAAGGCTCCGTGGAGTAATTTATGTTCCAGCCCCGAAAGACCGCTACGATAGGCCTGGCCGATCTCTGAGGCTCCTGCGGCAGAGATCTGAAAAACACCTTGGCGGGCAAGGGTTTCCAGAGGATTGCCTCCGTAGATGGCGCTATGGGCTGCCGTCGTCTTAACCAAGTTCCCGGCGATTCCCAGGTCCCCAATCCCTAAGCTTAGCCCTTGAACCGCAAGGCTTTTCCCCGCTGCCTTGAGCATATCCGAGAGCTGGAGGGATTCGTGATTGGCCAGAGACTCCAGACCTCCCTTCTGGATGAAGGCCTGAGCGGACGCTGCAAGCACGCCAGAGGCAATCTCTCCGCTGGCCCCTGCCAGAGCTGCAACGCCCACCCCCAGAGCGGCCTTAAAGGCAGGCTTAAAGGTAGTACGAGGTCTCTGGGATTCTTCAGTAATAGAGGGCACGACCGTGCGGTGGATCTCGGTAAATTCTGGGCGAGGGACGATTTCCATACCCGAGGGACGCTGGCCCGTCTTAGAAACGACCTCCAGGTGCGGCGTATCCACCGCCAAATGACCCTGAACAGAACAGTCCAGGTAGTCCACCCCTTGGCCTTGGTGAGCCTGGGTTTTTTGGAGAATCTTGCTGTCTCGGGTCACCGAAACTTTCTCAAATCCATCCTGCCGCAGGGCGGGGGTCAGAAGGAGCTTCTCGCGAGCCTCAATGCTCACCTCCCCCTTAAACTGGGTTCCCTGGAAGCCCCCCTGCTGCAGCGAAAGGTGGAGCCCCTCCAGAGGAGTCATGGCAGTGCTGGCCTGGCTGAGATCCGTGAAGGGCTCAACGCGCACCCCCTCAATAAGGGAGGGATAAAACACCGAACTGGAGCCCATATCCTCCTTCTTGTCTACCCAAAAGAAAAAGCGCATCCAAAAGAGTTTAGCCATCATGGCCATGGAGTTTTAGGAATTCTTGTCGGAAAAAAGCTTTTTTATCGATAGGTTCGTCTTCATACACTACAGAAGCAATGGGATACGAAATTCGGCGAAGCGCAGCGCTTACGGCGTCTTGTCCACTTTCCTCCTGGAGTTCATTCAAAGCTTTTTCAACGGAATAATCAAAAATTTGCATGAGGGATTCCTTTTGCGCTAAATATAAATTACCAATTAGAGGGTGAGTATCAGAAAACTTTCCTAAATCATCCAAAATCATTTGATAAAAAAAACTTTCTGCATTGGCCATGGCTCGGGGCAAAAGTTCATGAATACACCCCAACAGCACGGGAATGTAGTCCTCCCCAAAATAATCTGAATCGGTAATGCCATTACAGAGTTGCTCACTGGAATAGTCCTCCATAAAGACTGAATCCTCTTTATCGTCATCATCTGAGGGAACATACTTCAGCAATCGGGGGATTACGGAAGGATCTCCGTGATTGAAAATTGCTTGTGTAATAAAATCAAACAAGGATTCGCACTGTTGAATATGTTCTATGTCTTCTTCTTTATCCGTACAATATATTTTTGGAAGACTTCCCCACTCTTGGTATAGGTCTTCCAGGTCCTCCAATAAGTCTTCATTTTTAAAGGCTTCCAGAGCTTCTAATAGTTCTGGATCACTCCCCTTACCAAGAGGTGATCGTGCACGAATTTCATTATAAATTTGTTGTCTCGTCATTTGTATCTCCATTTTCTAGGGTTTGGGAGGGATTTTTCCAGAAAATCTTTCCGGGTTGTCCGCCTTAATTTTTTTTAGTGCTTCTAAACATGCTTCATTGGTCTTCATGCGATCACACCCCGCATCCAGCAATCCTTGGCGAGTATCTTGCACCCCTTGTAGCAGAGATTCTCTTGGATTCTGTGGCTTAAGTGTCTCATTTCTTTTGTGCATGACCTTACGATTTTGTGCTTGATGTAATTTTAGCGGTAAAGGAATCACCGCGTTATTTTTGTACTGCTTTCCAGTAACTTTAGAAATTTCTCGAGACTGAGCCACGGGCCATACATGGTGCTGTTCATGCTTTAGTCCGGTTTCTTGAGTTCTGTTATCAACAACTTCTTTCATTTTATCGCCTTTATAGGTTCCCACCGGCACAGGATTGTCTTTGTAACGTTCGAAATACGCCCGGGATTCCGCCGGGGTCATATCCTGAGTCCCCGCTTTCTTTTCCTGGCGCTGTTTTCCCGTGGCCTTTAGACCCGAAGCATTGCCGCCCTCTTTT
>NZ_PHHC01000079.1:0-8115 GCF_002930195.1 Holospora curviuscula
CAGAGCACACTAAGGGGGTTGCGGTCCAGTAATGGCAGTAGCTTATAGAACCTTCATTTTCTTGGTTAGATCATTTTAGAAGGCAATCCAAAGATTATAAAAGGTTTACTTCATCAGCCAAAGCGTTTATTCCACTCGCTTTCACTAAAATAGTGCTCAATAGGTTAAAAAAAATGGTTTTACGTGACTGTTTCTAATTCTTTCCTATAAGAAGCATTCTCAACGATGCCTAATATTCGCGCTAAGACCTGCGCACTGGTAGCGGCAAAGCCCTGAGGAGTTTTAACATTTGACCATATTTTTTCAAAATAATGACAAGAATTTATTTCTGGAGAGGTGTATAACAAAGATTTTAGGGCTTTAGTTATGTTTTGTGAAGTAAAGTTGTTTTGTAAATATTCTGGAGCCACCATTTCTTGGGCTAAAATATTTACCAGCCCCGCATAGGGTGTTGTTACTAACCTGCGTAACATCCATGCTAAAAAGGGGCTTACTTTATACCCAATCACCATCGGAGTTTTGTGAAGAGCTAATTCTAATGTTACCGTCCCAGAGCATGCTAAAGCTGCACTAGCATTAGCAAATACAGAATTTTTTAGTAAAGGATTGGTCACTGTTATATACCCTTCCTGTTTAAATATTTTGACATGCTCAGGAAGCGTTACCACAACCGCCTGAAGATTTTTTTCGTTTTGCTTCAGTGTTTCTACGCTTTGTTTAAAAATGGGCCAACATCGCTGAATTTCTTGAACCCTGCTTCCCGGTAATATACACACTAAAGGATAAAGAGAAGATAACTCAGGATAGCTAAGCCAAAAGAGAGTTTGGTTGGGTGGTTCTTGATCTGCCAAAGGGTGTCCCACCCAAAAACAGGGAATCTGAGGAAAAAAATGTCTTTCAAATTCAAATAAATGTAATAAATAGTCAGTTTTTTTTCTCAAAGTCTGTGCACGGCGCTTTCGCCAAGCCCATACCGAAGGTGCTACACAATGAACGCGTTGCGTTAAGGCAGAGACTGCTTGGCTTACTCGAAGAGAAAAATCTGGACAATCAATAGTAAGTAAAAGATTCGGACGCTGATGGTGCATAACATCTATGGTTTGTCGATAGCGTCTCATCAAGGAAACGCTGTTTCTTAATACAGAGCCTACTCCCATGTGGCATAGATCTGTATACGGAAATAATGAAACAAATTCTCCTGCGTGCTCTGTCAAAGGACCTGCAACTCCTTGACAAATAATATTAGGATATTTATCCTTCAAAGCCGTTAATATAACGCTTGCGAGGGCATCTCCAGAGGGTTCACCCACAATAATCCATAATAAAGGGTTAGATGAAGCAGGCATTTTTACTTTTTTCTAAACAGAAACATATATTCGTAGTTTTTCTATCATCACTGCTCCTAAGCCAACCATCAAAAAAGCACATACACCACTTGCAAAAAACACACCCCACTTTTTCAGCGTAGAAAGAAAAGTCTCTTGAGGGCCAGCAGGATAAAAAAAGCTAATCATTCTTTGAGTAATATCAAACCCTCCAACGATATTTAAACATAAGATCATCACCGTTGCACATACTAAAATCCAAAATCCCTCTAGACTTTTCGGTACCATTTCTGTTCCTTTTTCCAATATAACAAGAATACATATACTGGATACTCCATTGGTTAAACTCATTAAGGGCGCATGAAAAACACTGGGAACCCGACATACAGTGTAGTATCCTAACGCAACACCCATCATGAGTATAAGTAAAAAATCCATGCTCTTTATTTCCCTTTATGAGATGTGCACTATTTTGTAATACACATGGCCTCCAACAACGGATCATCTTGAGGTCTTATCCAACAGTTCATTTTAGAATTCCACAGTAAATTTATCAAAGCTAGTATGTTTCGTCCGTATAATGTGCTGGCAGAACGAGATAAGTCACTTAATGGGTAAAAAGCGCCCAGCGCAGTGATTTCTTTTATTTTAATTATTTTACCCGGCTCTGTAAAGGTGCAATTTCCTCTATGTCCCAAATGTGTTGCAAGATCCACAATAACAGTACCGGGACGGCACAGAGCGAGCATTTCTTGGGTTAATAATATTGGAGCATTGGATCCTGGCACTAAGGCACTACATATAACCGCATCGTAAGAAGGGAGGAGTGACTTTAAAAACGCTTGTTGAGCTTCCTGTTCTTGAGGAGTCAAAGATCGTGCATAACCTCCGGTGCCTTCAGCGTTCTCAACTCCTGGAAGGTGAAGAAATTTTCCGCCCAAGCTCTCAACCTGTTCTTTTACTTCAGAACGCACATCACAGGCACTAATCTTTGCCCCCAGGCGTCGCCCCATTCCGATGGCTTGAAGTCCTGCTACTCCTGCTCCTAATACCAATACATGGGCAGGAGGAAGTGTTCCAGCAGCGGTAGTCATCATGGGAAGAATTTTAGATATATGCACTGCTATCTGCATAATGGCCCAATAACCCATAAGTGCAGCTTGAGAAGAAAGTACATCTATAAATTGAGCTCTTGAAATTCGAGGTAATAGCTCCAAAGCATAAGCTTCAAGACTATAGGCTTTGTAGCGTTCTTTCTCTTGTGCCCCTCTTAATAACCCAATGATACGAGTATGTTGTGGTAAGCGCTTTAAAATTTCTTCCTCTAGGGGCCCCAAAGATAAGACCAATGCTGCATTGTGACATAGGGCTTCCCGATCTGACGTCCATTTTCCTCCTTTCTGTTGATATTCAGATAAAGGAAAAGGTGCGGTGCAGGATTCAAACCAAACCTCAAACCCTAGTGCTGTTAACGCAGGTAAATGTTCTGGAGCTAAGACAATGCGTGTATCTTCAACCACACTATTGGCAGGGACAATAATTTTCATGAATTTTTTAAAGCGTTTTATTATATTTATAAGAGTAATCAAAACGTTTGTCCATACGTGTTGTATTGGGTTTGAAATTTAGGTAGAAAAAGTATTAAGAAAAGAGCTATACACTGATCTGATTTTGAAGCAATGCTCGCTTTGATACATCCAAGAAAAGCACTAATATATCTAAATCATCATAAAAATATTACGAAAATGAATTGCAAATAAGGCATCAATAAAGTAATTAATTGTTCTACGTATGGGTTTGACATGAGCCTATTTCTTTTCAATGGGGTTGGATAGAATAAGGCATGTTGACATTTAAGTTTACTTTAGGATTATTAAGTGATGCAGCAGAATGAACGAAGGAAAGAAAAGCGTGTGCAAGTGTGTCATATCTGGGTGCAACGCGTCTGAAATGGGTTAACTTGTTGAACATTTTGCTCAACTAAATTTTTCGCATGAATCGTGGGGGGATGACGATTTAATGGACAATGTCATCGGTATCCTAGTCTTTATCCATCAATAGCGTTTTAAAGTCAAAATTCTCCATTAAATCAAGAACTTTGGTATAGTCAGCGCACTAACTAGGCGATAGAATGAATCTGATAGGGTTGCCTAGAGCATCCCATGAAAGTATGGATTTTTCGTGCTAAAACCGCCTGTTGAGCGTCTCAGCGCTTGCTTTTGTGTACCATTATTGTATTTTTTCTGGGGTCCGGGGTGTGTTGATGGTCGTGAATCATTGTGGAATCACTCGTGATCTATTCCGTATCAGCATTGGCTGCAAGAGTATTAAAAATCATTTGCCACACACTGTCTTTGGACCATCTTATCAACCGTTTGTGAACCTTCGAGTATTTCCCCGTAAGATTCTGGCAAGGCACGCCACACTAAACTCTTGCGGGCAATCCACATCACGGCATTGATAAATTTTCGGTTATCGCGTTACCAGTGCGTCCTGAATCCCCTTCTTTCCCAGGCAAACTTTTTTTTATTCCTTCCCATTGGTCGTCTCGTATTCCTTGCAATCTTACTTCTTCTTTTAACTAAACCCCTTAATCTTACAATAGCTCATTATAAATGTCGACACACTCTACTTTTTTTTGGAGTGTATAAAATTTTTGTCTTTTGTGGTATATAGCATGAAGCATGATTCATAATTAGGCGGAGTGTTAGCGCTTTGATTCTTGTCCATAATTAAAAAGAGTCGTACTATAAGATCTGTTAGACTCTATGAGTGCTATAAATTAATTATTTACTAAGCCAGATATACTATAGTAATTTAGCTTAAAAATGGGATTACATGTGTTATAATTGTAAAAAAATAACAAAAATACCATCGAGATGGTAAGAAGATAATACAGCTTAGAGTTAAAAAAAGTATAACAGAATACATAAATTTGAGTAATACTCACAAAACGAACGTAAAATAGTTATCGTAGGTAAAAATAGAGTAAGTAAAAAGTTAGAGTAAGTAAAAATTGGATACGCTAGAAAAAAGAATGAGTCATCAAGCCTAAAGCACGCTTAGGCAGCACAGAAAAAATAAATCCAAATTCGCTGAAACTTTATGTTGAAAATAATGAAAATAAAGCTTAAAAAGGGAGGCTTTAGGGATAAAAAATCTTTACCTCTGAGAAGCGTATGAAAAAAAGAGAAATAACTATTAAGAAATAATCAACGTTTGTATAGAGTGGTATAGAGATGACAATTTTTAAAGACAGAGTTTGGCGTAAAAAAAGTAAGAAAACTGGTTAGTAAAAAGTGTGGTAACGATTACAAAAGAATCATTAATATAGCGAATTTAGTAAATAATCAATCCCTAGAACCCATGGTTTTAATGATTCTTATAATTCCGGATTTTTTTAATCATTGGGAAAAACAGTGTTGAATCAAAGCACTAAAACCTGACCTGATTATGGAGCATGCTTCATTTTATAACGCTTATAAGACAAAAGAATTGATTAAATTTGTTGACTTTGGGTGAGTGTTTTACCGCCACATTCGTCCGACATAACCCCCCATTGAGACATTTTAGGCTACTATGAAACGATGGATTCACCCTACCATTACTTACTGTGCGAAATGATATAAAGCCTTACTTTAATTTTTTAAAATTTTATATTCAAGCTAAATTACTATATACAAGACTTTACTGCGGTATTTTTTTTATGACTTCTAGACATCCATTTCGCTTTTCCTCTTCTGTCTCCCAAAAGAAAAAGATTTTTTGTCGCTTAATTCTTGCTTCTTGAATACTGCTACGGCAACATCCTTTTCCTATAACACACTCAGCCCGATAGCCTGAAATCTAGTATTCTCATTATCGTTGACAAATAATTTTATCTTTGAATTAGTCTACGCGTTTCTACCCTAAACGTTTTCTAGCATGGTAGTTGCTTTCTTTTTTATTTCGAGAATATATACCTTGTTTTTCTTGAAGCGTTATTTTATGGGCTTGTGGACATTTTTTATCCTGCTATGCACCTCATTCAAGGTAATTTACTATACTATATTTTTGTGAAGAGTGTGTTTGTACGCACCTACTCAGGTCGTATATTCGGTGCGATTCAGGGTATTCCTATCCTATGTCCATTTTCATCACTTGTAAATTTGATGTTTGGAGGCGAGTTAAGGGAGTGCCCTGTAAGAGTGATGTTTAACTTTAGTGATCGTTTTCCCCTGGACCACCAAATATAGCGGTGCTAAATAGAGCGTCTTTCTGAGATTGGTTTAAGGATTTTGGTATAATCTTTATTTTCCTGAATATAGGCGCAGCTAGAGTAAAGTTTTTCTCTTTTTTAACACCCATTTCTTCAAGTAATTTTCCTACAAATTCAGTCTGCAAACCAAGACGGAATTTAAACTGTTCTTCTACATAGTTACTTAACGCTCTATACTGCTCTTGAATATTCTTTATAATCTCTTCTTTTTCCTCTGTTTTTTGCGCACTCAAAATACGGTTTATACCCGTATTAAACAATTCAAATGCTTTCTTAAGGTGCGGAACATCATTTTGTCTATCTTCAAGTGAAAAGGCTCCTTTATCTTTTAGTTCACGTGTTGTCTCATCCGGATTTTTAAATTTTATTTTTGGCGTTATTGACTTAAATAACTCTTCCATGAAATCGTGGACCCGTTTAAGACCGTCATTGAGTTTTTTTCTATACTCCTGGTCTACGTTTTCATATTGCACTTTTAGTGCTGATGCCATTTCTTTATTTTTGTTGTTAAATTTATCTTGCGAAAAGTTCAAGAATTCTGTAAAAGAAAATGTTATGTAGTGTGTAAATTTTTTAACGAGTGAGTCGAAATCTATTTTCTTTTGCTCTTCTATTGTACGTTGTGCTGCAGGAACATCTGGATTAAATGTTGTCTCTTTTTTGATACCTATTGCCTCAAGTAACGCTTCTAAAAATTGAATCCGTAAACCAAGACGGAATTTAAACTGTTCTTCTACATAGTTACTTAACGCCTTATACTCCGCTTTAATATCCTTTATAGTGTTTGTTTTATATTCTTGCCAAAACTTTTTTAGTGTTCTCCAATTCAAAGCATGTTCTATACCCTCTTCAAATTGTTTGAATATTTCCTTAAGGTGCGGAATATCATTTTCCGGATCTTTAAACTCAAAGTTCTCTTTATCTTTTAGTAAAAGTGTTTTCCCATCCAACGTAATCTTCTTCACTTTTGGCGTTATTGCGTGAAATAATGTTTCCATAAAGTTGTGCACTTGTTTAAGACCTTCTTGGAAATCTTTTTGATCGTTCTCGCTCATTTTCTTATAATTCATTTGTAATTTTGATGTAAATGTTTTATTCTTTTTATTAAAATCATCTTGTGAATTTTGTAAAAAATCTTTAAAATTTCCTCTTATGTACTGTACAGATTCCTTAACGAGCGAGTCAAAATTTATTTGCGCGTGTTTGTTTGTTTCATTTTCTTCTGCTTTTAATTGTCCACCTATACTGAGCAGCACTCCCAGCATAAGAAACTTAATTATTTTTTTTTTCATATTTCTTTATTATTTTTATTTTACTTTCATAGTATAAATTATAAAATAATAAAATTTTGTTAAAGATAAATATATTTTGATTAAGCTATTGATAACAGTATTCAAAAGCAATACCATAAATAGGTAATATAAATAGTACTACTCCATAGAAATAAAAAATAAGCGTAACAAAATAAATAAAAAATTCATACGTAAAAATCAAAAATTTAATCAATGAATCAAAGAAAAAACTAGATAAATAAAAAAATATAAAAAAAGTATGTCGTAAAAAAAATAGAAGAAAGAAAAAAATTTATCCCTCCAAACAGAGATTACCCCGTGGAACACTGTGTAAGAGTTTCTGGGCAATAGGGCGGCTAAGGGTTCAAGAATCCTAATGAAAGTGAAAGAACAGCGTGTACAAGACACAAGGTACTCTGAAAAAAATGATTCGCATATTCATCCCGTTTGGACTGTGCAACCAAAAGAGGAGATTGTTAGTCTTTGAAGAAACACGGAATGCTGATTGATTTGAACCTTATGTAAAAAATGCGTTCATCAAGAAACTTAAACGGAGAAAAGTAGAGATGATAGATACTGTTAGACCCTGTGTTCATGGATAAACGGAGGGAGTTAGTGACGCAAGTAATAAAAATGAGTAATCCAAGGGATTTAACAGATCACAAATAACTGCTCATTAAGGATCATTTTGAATGAGGCAAGTATAGTAATAGAAGTAAACACCAAAAGAAAGAGCGTGTTAATAGAGTGTTTTCCATAATAAAGAGCGGCTGCCAATAGCGAATGTGTCCTGAAGATTTTTCGCCATACTCTACTGTATATTGGTTTTATTAAAGATGCAGGATCAAAGGAATATGGAAAAAAGTACTGAGCGCGTTTGTCAAGATAAGGTGGATCAAGGCTGGTTGCAGTGAAGACCCGAGCTATTGCAGAATTGATTCACACAGTGTCAAAACTACCGGGGCTTGCGAACAACGCGACATTGACGGAGAAAAAAAATAAACGAACCTAAACGCCATAGTGTTGTGGATACACAAGGCATAGTGCACGGTACTGTTCATGACGCTAGCCACAGTAGGGGGGTGCAATGTTTTTTAAGAGGCTTTGTAAAGTATCCGACACTCAAAAACGGTTTCGTCGATGCCGGATATGGAAAAACCATGCTAGAGTTTATGGAAAATCTTCTTAACAAGACAATTGAAATTTCAGAACCCCAGAATGGGCGGTGTTCGCCAAAAGA
>NZ_PHHC01000079.1:8760-12741 GCF_002930195.1 Holospora curviuscula
CCCCTATCAAAAAGAAAAAGCATGGTCGTTTGGAAAAAAGCGTGTTACGCGTTGGCTTGGATCTGCTGCGGGAATTATTTTTTAAAATTGATCGTTCGGTTAACAATTTCGTGAATGATATTGCGTCAATTTTTAATCAAAACACTGTAATTGAGCGGGTATTTACAGGGAGATAAACTTTTGTCCTGTACAGAGAATATTTTCACCCAAGTGATATACTTTATAAAGATTTTCGTCGCGCTGCAATCACCGAAAATCATACTGTTTTAGCCGCGTGATTCATGATATCAGTGCTATCACAAGTCTTGTCAGCCCAAAAATGCTCTTCATTTAGACTTTCGATGCGTTTTGGAGCGTGCCCCTGAGATCATCTGGGATACCTTTTGTGAGACCCATTCGCACTGAAATTCCCAAGGCATCCACGGCGAGATGTCTCTTATGAGCTCCCTTTTACACGACTGATTTCTTGAATTTTCCCACGTGAAGATGTACTTTGATGCAGCGGGCATCCATCATAAGCTAGGGAAAATCAGGACGAACAATGGGTTTTCAAAAAAATTTTCGCAGACTCTCTTGTCTTTTCAGAAAAAAATCGGTGATAAGTGTTGCTTCACGCGCCGTAATAGGGCGAAAAATCCCGCCAAAGAGCATCCGTTCTCAAAGTTCAAAAACCGTATTGATAAATTTTCGGCCGTCCCCCTTGGCCAAGCCACCCCAAAGCTCATCTCGGGCTAGAAATGGGGTACCCAAAAGCTTCAAACAATTATCCAAAATAATTTATTTATGGATATACCGGACATGTACTGTGCGCAATAAAGAGCAATTTATTGATTATTGTAGGAACTTGAATTGATGTTACAGTGAGAAGACAGTTGTGACTCCTAAGATACATTGTTGCTTGACAGCTGAAGTGTATGCGTCGATCCTTCCCATAACGATTCAAGATTAAAAATTTTGCGCGTATCTTCCAAAAACAAGTGAACAAAAACAGAACCAAGATCCAAAACAATCCAAGTAGTATCCTCACTTCGCCCTTGAATCCGAATGGGATGCTTGTGCATCTTGGCCCATCCCGTCAGAGCATCGCATACTGTAATGAGGTGCCGCGATGTACGACATTGCCCTATCACAAAAAAATCAGTGAATACGCATCGATCTATAACATTAATGGAAACAATGTGATCTGTTTGTTTGCTTTCCATGATTTCATAAATCTCTTTCAAAACAGTAGTCATGTTTTACTCCTTCTTTCGACTTCTTAAAATCTTCCGAATACGATCAAAATCGATCTCTACCTGAAATTGCTTCACAAGTCCCTGAATATAACTGTACCAAGCCTTGGTTTTCCATTCCTCTTGAAGTAAAAGTTCAATTTCTTGAAGTTGCTCCGAAGTTTTGTACATTTCTTCTATTTCTTCTAAGTACACCGACCAAATGGAATCACGATCTTCTAGAGTACGAAACTCGCGAGGAGCCATTTTAAACCCTGCATTCCAGACAATCTCAGGCACGTTTTTATGATCTGAAAGCCAAGTAATATAACCGCTTTTCATAAAGTTTATCTTTGACTTATTTTGATCTTTAAGGGCTTGAACTTTTGCCAATTTTCTTCGAGCTATCTTAAGCCAACGCGTTTTTAATAAAGGTTTTGCCTCTTCAAAACTGAGTAAGCGCTCTGGTTCGATGCGCTGCACCTGGATAAGGTAAGTTCCCTGAGCACCTTGTAAAATTTCTGGATCGTTCCCTGGTTCCATACGAACTATTTTTTGGTAGGCTAACTCTTTTAGGTTCTGAGTCTTCTTGTCAGACATGAGTGCATCCAAATCTTTTAATCGTCGAACAGTCAACAGTTTGTATTGAAGATCTAATTTTTTTCCAATCATTTCGAGAGATTCTCCTGCGCTCAGTTCTTCTTCTACTTTAACCATATCTTGATCACTTTTAGGGTGTGGAGGAATCCTCAAAAAAACAACACGTTTACAAGAAGGCGCTTTAATTTTTTCCTTTTTTTGGTAAAATTCCCTCAACTCCTCTACTGTAGGATGTCCAGGAATTTCTTCAAAACTAGAAGCCTGATACTCTTTCCAACGTATCTTTCTCCTCTGTGTTACCGCCTTACCCACATAACTTTTTAGGATAGGAGGGGTATGAACCTGGGACAATAACGCGCGCTGTAATCTTTGCTTTGAAATTCGCTCCTTTTCAATACGAAAAAACTCTTTTAATCCTAAAGACAAATTTTTTAAGGTTTCCCTAAATTTTCGCTCCGAAAATTGGTTATTTCCATCCTGAAATTCAGGATAACGCGTAATCAACCGTTTTATGTATTGATCAGAAACATGAAGGTCTAATGTTCTAATTTCTTCTCTTAATGCCACATCTTTTACAATTTCCTCTAAAATGTACTGAGTCTCATTATGAAGAGAGTTGAGACTACCAGACGCTTTCAATACTCCAATAGCCCGAACTTTTTGGGAAAACAGTTTTCGAAATTCTTCTTCATAAATTTTTGTTTTTCCCACAGTTATGACAGCACTCTCCCATAAATCAGAAACTCTTATAAAGGGAGATCCCATACTCAAAGCAATCGCTAGCAAAACAAACAGCCCAATGACAAAAGGAGAATTTTTTGCTTTGAACATTATAAAAGTGTACTCATACTCATTTTTCATTAGCATATAGCGTTCCTTAGATGAAATCAACTCTTCCACCTCATAAAAATAGTCTTACACAAGGAATACAATACTATACAGTCTTTCTAGAGTGAGTGCAGAAAAAAACGAAGTTTGGAAACACGTTAGGTGCTTATCCGTCTAAAAACAGGAAAAATTACTATAGATCATTGTTCACAGAATGTAAGTTCTAAATTTTTAAAATAAAAAAAGGTATCCGTACTTATAGCAAAGCAGCGCTAGGAATATAGTCAATCATCTTCAATTTAAGATAAAAGGAACAATGTACACAAGCCCATAGAGTAACGAGTTAAGAAAAAACACGAAATAAAGCATCAGAAATGTTTGAAGGACATAGGAATACAGTAATTAGATGACATAATCGATATACGAAAAAAATTAGTATGCTAGAGAACGTTTAGAATGTAAACGTAGACTGGACTATTCAAAGATAGAATGATTTGTCAAAGATCGTGAGCAGACTAAAATTAGAAGATATTGGGACTGAGTTTACCATAAGTAAAAAGATATGCCACAGTAGTATTAAAGAAGCTAGAGTTTTTCCGTACTGGAATCACGAAAATTATATCATTTTAGCTACTTGATTCACTATATTATTCCTATCATAGGCTTTTTCATCCGAAAAATTCTCTGTATTTAGAACCTGTATTCATGGATAAAAGGAGGGAGTATAGGGAAGCTTGGAGGTAATAAGAACGCGTGATCCAAGGGATTTAAGAGATCATGAATAAGCGCTCATTAAGAGTCATTTTGAATGGGACAAGTAGGTAATAGAATTAATCGAGTATTTTACATAATAAAGAGCGGCTGCCCATGGCGAATGCTTCCTACAGCTTTTCCGCCATACTCCACGCTACATTCGTTTTATCGAAGATGCAAAATTAAAGAAATATGAGAAAAAGTACTGAGTGCGCTTGTCAATATAAGGTGGATCAAGGCTAGTGAAAGTGAACACCCGAGCTATAGCATGATTGATTCACACAGTGTCAAAACTACCGAGGCTTGTGAACAACAAGGCATTGACGGAGGAAAAAAAGGAACCTAAATACCATAGTGTTGTGAATACAAAAAGCAATCTAGTGCATGGCAGGGCCCCCTCATAACAATAAATATTTGAAAAAAGAAAAATAATAGGGAATGCCTTGAAGGGTGAACAATAGACCGCCTGCATAACGAGATGTCAGGATAACTCCATGGTGTAAATAGCTGCTATTAGATTGAATCTGAGTCCAAATCGTTTACGTCTATTTCTGTATTGATCAGATATGATTTTGAACCGTTTAATCAT
>NZ_PHHC01000079.1:16274-20812 GCF_002930195.1 Holospora curviuscula
TGTGCATCTTCATAGGGGATATCAGAGAGTAGTGGTTATAAAACTATCAGATGGATAGAAGATACGTTCATCAAGCATCCTGATTTTGCTTTACCAGGTAGGAAAGCGCTCCTTAAAAGCGATATGGAATATGAAGTTGTCCTTATTGATAAGGGTCAAGAATAAGAAGCGTATAAAAAATCGCAACAATAAGCAGAAAAACTTTTATTCTGGAAAGAAAAGAAGACATACTTTAAACAGTCAACTCGTTGTGGATAAGAAGACGAAACAAGTTGTTTGTACAGCTTGTACAAACGGCAAACGTCATGATTTTAGGCTGTTTAAAAAATCCGGAACCAAAATACATCCTACAAGTGCACGGGATTACTGACACTGGATACCAAGGAATACAAAAGCTGCATATCAAATTCAAATTGCCAAAAAAGAAGATAAAAAGAAAACTCAAGATCTGGCTCGCGAAAGAATAGCCCATGAAAAGGTCATAGGTATGATTAAACAGTTCAAAATCATATCTGATCAATACAGAAATAGACGTAAAAGATTTGGACTCAGATTCAATCTAATAGCAGCTATTTACACCATGGAGTTATCCTGACATCTATTTATGCAAGCGGTCTAATATAGAATGCGCGATCATCACCCTATTTTCGGCAGCTGCTACAGCCATTTCGTACGCTTTAGACAATCTTGGATAATGATTGAGGCCAGCCAAGGCTCGTTCAACGACTTATCTTTTGGCGAGCGCAGCCCATTCTGGGGTTCTGAAATTTCAATTGTCTTGTTAAGACCATTTCTCATAAACGCTAGCATGGTTTTTCCATACCCGGCATCAGCGCAAACACTTTTGAGTGTCGGATAGTGTTGCAGAGCCGCTTAAAAAACATTGCACTCCCCCTACGGTGATTAGCGTCATGAACAGTCCCATGCACTCAATTGCCTTGTGTATCCACAACACTATGGCGTTTACGTCTCTTTTTTTCCCTCCGTAAATGCCGCGTTGTTCACAAGCCCGGGTAGTTTTAACACTGTGTGAATCAATCTTGCGATCGCTCGGGTCTTCACTGCCGCCAACCTTGATCTACCTTATCTTGACAAGCGCGCTCAGTACTTTTTTCCATATTCTTTTGATCCTGCATCTTCGATAAAACGATTGTACAGGCGAGTATGGCGGAAAATCTTTAGAAAGTATTCGCCATGGGCAGCCGGTCGTTATTATGTAAACTATTCCATTAATACGCTCTTTCTTCTGGTGTTTACTTATATTACCATACTTGTCCCATGCAAAATGATCTTTAATGAGCTTTCATTCATGATTTATTAAATTTCTTGGATCACACGTTCTGATTACCTCCTAGCTTTACTATACTCCCCCCTTTTATCCATGAATACGGGGTCTTAGGTTCACTCTTTCAAATCTCAATTTAGCTCTGGTGGATAAGGATGCACCAATATTATTTTTCAGCCAACAGATTGGATGAGGGCTCTTGTCTTTTGTGATCTATAGAACGAAGTATGATCCATAATCTTGCCGGATTTTAATGCTTTGATTCAACAGAATTTTACCTCATTGATTAAAAAGATTCGTCTTACAAGGCCTGTTAGAGGGGCTATAAATTAATTGTTTACTAAGCAAGATAATATAGCCAACTAACTATAGAATAGTTGTAACAAAAGAAAATAGAAGATATTTAAAGCTGTCGTATTTTTACAAAAAGTTAATACAAGTTTACCTTTATGCTATGAAGAGGGATATTATTTTGATAAAAGAACTGCATCAAGATTTACGTGTAGATTACTTTGACCCAGGTAATGAGTTAAACAAAAAAATTACTAACCTCTTGCAAAACCAAAAACATTTTACTTCTGAAGAGATGGATACTTTGAGAGAAATTGAGAAGATGATGCCGCATGAAGCTACCCTAAAAGTGGTAGACAATATAAGACGCCTTATAAAAATTTTTATGAATAATTTTTCAACGATGCTAGAACTCCTGAACGCTTTATTAACGGTAGAATATAAGGCTCCTAATAATGAGTACACTAAGAAAATATTAGAACAGTATCAGAATAATACTTTTCGATCTTTAAAAAATATACAAGACATTAAAAACATTTCAGATAAAATTTTACTAACAATAAATAAAATAGAAGAAGACGTGAAGCAAGTAAAAATGTAATATAGGATTTCTCTGATACTCTAAGAGGTCCTCAAAATATTAAGCTCAATGAAAAAAACAATATAATAAACCTACTGCGTAAGGATTACAAATTGTGTAAGGAGCGCATATTTAATGGAGCTCATGTTCAATACATTAAAACCTTTTAGGCGCCTGAAAACCAGGGATGATATGCTTGATATTTCATATCCGGCTTTTTTTTTCTTTCTGGAACTAATATTTCTGTAATTAAAAATATTATTTTTTCATTAAATTCATAAAAAGTAAAAAGTTTTTTATTATAATAAGAAAAACGTCTTATCTCTTTTTATAACTGATGAACGTAACTCATAGAAAATTTTTGATCTTAACGGCCTTGACTTTGTGTTGGAATACTGTGGAACCATTTCCTGCAGAGTGGGAAAAGAAATTGGGGCAGTGCACTAAAGATATCAACGCTATTAATGATGCGTTAGAAAAGGGAGAATTCCTCATAGATGGAAGCCAGAAAATGGACCAGTGTATTCGCATTATCTCTGATATCAATAGGCAGCTGAAACAGTTACGCGCAACAGAGCGTACAGAGAATACGCAGCTGACACACTCCCAGGAAATAGAGAATACGACCCCAAACCTAAAGACACATAATGACTCTTGGAGAGCCCTCATACCAGAGATTAAAAACGCGTCTCAACTTTTTGAAAAATTAGAACTCAACCTTCCTCTTTTCTCCAGTGTAGAATATTCTAATAATTATGTATTTAAAGAATATTATAATGATTCTGTATTTAAAAATAATAATTATTTAAAAATGTATAATCAAAAACAAGAGGAAAGCTATTTAGAAAATTTAAATACTTTTATACAGCGGAAAAGAGAAGACCTAAAATCATATTTACAGGTATTTTCTAAAATATTAAATTTAGACCCTGTAGAAGCGGAAAAACACTATTTGAATGAAAACGTCGTTTCGGATTTGAATTATAGGAATCCTCGTCTACACATTGCACTTTTATTAGGATATTTTTACAGAGCTTTAATACAAGTTTACATTTCTTTTATTAAAAGAAATATTTATTGTTTAACAAGAGTGTGTGGCGCTTCATTATCTCAAGAAAACTACAATGCTTTAGGGGATGAAATGCCAACATTATTTCAGTCCTTCGAAACGTACCACGAAAAAGATCTACAACTGTCCAGGATTTTGAATCTCGATACGCTAGAAGCTAGGAGAGAAATGGCACTTAACACAAAAAAAAGGATAGGAGATTTTAACACGATTATTCCAGTCGTAAAAAAAATATTTGAATTTTTCAAAAAAAATAATAAAAAAGAAGAATCAAACAAATGTTATAATTATGCTGAAGATGGCTTACAAAAGTTGTTTGACATCACACAATATACAGAGCAAATTTCAGCAGTACTGAATAAACTAGAACCAGAATTAGAAAAATTTTAATTAAATTAGCAACACTATAAACAAGGCTCAGAGCGGTAATATGTGGCGCTCTTCTAAATAGTGTCGTTACGAGATATTGAGCCAAAGGGCAAGACAGCGTATTTGGGCGGCTGCAAGAAAGGAGGAGCTGTTTTTGGCGTATCGCGTGGCGATGCCTCTCCATCGCTTAAGATGCAAGAAGGTATTTCTTGGTCATAGAAGCGCTGTTCTTTTCCCTTCTTTTTTGCAGGAATCACCGCTTGAATGGTTTGACCGTTTTCCATGTCTAATACAGCATCTGAATCATCGCCTTTGTCGGCTAAAAGACATTGGGCGTTTATGCCCTCAATAAAAGCCTCAGCCTGTGTACAATCAGCTGTTCTACCTTCTGTAACAAGGATTCGCACTGGCATACCAGTCGCATCCACGGCTATATGTATTTTGGAATTGAGTCCCCTTTTGTTCGTTCCATGGCTTGGTTTCCACCACGTGCTCCTGCTGCATGAGGGGGTACTTTGATAGGGCTTGCATCAAATCATGAGCCACTCAAAATCAGGCTCCATCACAAGCGATTCTAACACTCCTTTCCAAACGCCTTTGTCCCGCCATCTGCAAAAGCGCCAATGCGTGTTTTTCCAGTGGCCATAAGTCAGGAGGTAAATCTCTCCAGGGTGCGCCAGTGCGCAATATCCAAAAGACGGCGTTGATAAAAAGCCTATTATCATGGGCGATACTTCCCCAGAAACCTTTTCGCCCAGGCAATCGCGGCTCTAAAAGACTCCATATGCGATCTGGCATATCATGGCGTCGGTGAGCGCCTACCTTGCATTGATTCATTCTATACCTCATGCTAGCATAGATTGATTCTCGTGACGACACACTCTAGGTGTTTGATCCCAGAGAGTTATGGTATATATTATGAAGATAATAATGCATGGAGAAAA
>NZ_PHHC01000079.1:21867-26314 GCF_002930195.1 Holospora curviuscula
TTTCTTAAAAAAGATTACACCCCCCTATCGTGATTCGCGTCATGAACAATAGCGTGCACCAGAGTGCCTTGTGTATCCACAATACTATGGCGTTTAGGTTCTTTTATTTTTTTTCCTTCGCCAATGCCGCGTTGTTCACAAGCCCCGGCAGTTTTGACCCTGTGTGAATCAATCCTGCGATCGCTCGGGTCTTTCTTTTACCAGCATTTATCCGACGCATCTTGACAAGTGTGCTCAGTACTTTTTCTCATATTCCTTTGATCCTGCATCTTTGATAAAACGATTGTACAGGCGAGTATGGCGGAAAATCTTTAGAAAACATTCGCCATGGGAAGCTGCTCTTTATTATGTAAAATACTCTGTTAACACGCTCTTTCTTTTGGTTTTTACTTCTATTACTATACTTGCTCCATTCGAAATGATTTTTAATGAGCGTTTATTCATGATCTGTTAAATCCTTTGGATCACGGGTTCTTATTACCTCTAAGTTTGACTATACTGCCTCCTTTTATCCATGAATATAGGATTTTAAAACGCTTCCAGATCTCTTAAATGCTTTACTTTTCTCTTGCTTTCATCACTACAACCTTGACGCCTAAACTCTATGGAATACCGTGAACTCTTAAGTGAAAAATATTCATTGTCTCTGTATTTGGCTATATTGTTTAGAAACAATGCGTAAGCTCTCTTAATTGTTTTATATTGCTAGAGTCGCTGCCTCAGTGATGTTGGCGCATCTCTGGAGCGCCCTTTAGAACTGTATGGTTTGGCAATGTGTGATTTTCCATGATTTATAATTTTGGTAAATTTTACCAAGACTTGATTTAGGGTTACACTCTAGAAAACTCTATTCTTTATTTATTTCATAGATTATCAATTTGGAAGTATCTCGGTTATTGGATACTGCGTGATCAACATAAAAATACTTTGAATCTTCAATAATATGCGATCCTAATTTTTGTTACTTTTTTAAATCATGAACAACCTATATTAGAATGTGTACCTCATCTTCATTCATCAAAATAATATATTTCTAGCCCAGATTTTCTGAATTTTTCCTCTAGTTTTTTAAACTCTTCTTGTTTTCTGTGCTGAGTTTATGAAAGGGCTTCCTACCTGTTAGGGGCTTATATTCTAAAGAAATTAATGTTTGAGGTACGCTGGGCTTTTCTATTTTTAAACAAAACTTGGTATTACATTTATGGAGCCGTGTTTTTAAGGTATAAGAAGCGTTTATTCTCTCATGTAATATAGATTTTATTTTTTGCTACGCTTTGGACAAGATTGTTTCTTATTATTCATAAGTTCTTCTGTGCCATGATCTTTATCTTTTTTACACCATTTTTTGAATGTATTCCTGCTCAAATTGAATCCTTTCAGCACTTTGTACACCATTCTTATAGAATTTTTTTGAAGCCTTTTGGCGATTATTTGCACGTATTCCCTTGCACTTTTCAGATTTATTGTAACCTTGTTCATCTATTCCTGATCTATTACGCTAATTTTTCTTCCCATTCTAAACCTTAATCAATAGTTTTAAACTATTGATTAATAAAATAATAAATCATATCAAATTATAACTGGAAAATGGTATAACATGTTTTAAGTCGCGTCAAAATGATTTTTTTGAGCGTCTCAAATTTATTTTAATCAAAGTGCAAGCAATACGTTATACATTGTTACGCATGTCTAGTCTCAATATAGTCATAGTAGATTATTTTGGGTAAGAAAGACAGGTTTTTATCATCAATCTATACGAAAAAACAATTATGCTAAAATGTTTGAGTTTGCTAAAGAAGCACTATGATGTAAAGTGATCGTTGTGGATTCATTAAATGATGAGAGTAATTTTTTTCTATTTTAAAAAGTTTAGAATTTAAAACAATTTTATTGTGCTGGGTTTATATTTTTTAGAGTAAAACCTTTCTACTTTCTGGGTTTATTTATCTATTAAATGATTTCCCTCCTTCATTTTTGAATGTGAAATGCACGTTTTTTCCAAATTTTCCAAACAAAAAAAGTGAATATACCCCCCAAAACAAGACTGCCAGAAACTACCCCACCGTAGTTCTCTAATCCGTATAATAACGTCTCACCAATGAGAAACCCTGCCATACAGCTCACTACTGTCCAGACTGCCGCCGCCACCACATTCAAAATTGCAAACCGTAGAACCGGAACTTTCTGAGCACCAATAATAATAGAACTAATAATACGCACTCCCCAAATAAATCGAAAAGATAAAATATAAATATTCTGGTAACGTGCTAAAAATATCAACGCTTTGTCGATATAAGGTGTCATCTTAGGAAGTCGAAAACGAATCCACGTCAACACCCCTGGACCATAAACATAACCCAAAAGATACAAACTCTGATCAGCCAGCAACGTGCCACAAAATGCAATGATCATAATTTTCTGAATGGAAAAGTAGCCAGCAGCCGCCATAGCACTAGAAGTCAGAATAATTGACTCTCCCTCAATTAAAGAACCTAAAAATACCGCCCAATATCCATAATCTTGCAAAAATTTTAATGCTTCTGATTTCACATAAAATCCACGCTTACTTTTTATTATTTTCCTTGTTTACTGGCCTATTGTCAATGCGCGAAACATATGTTCTAATTAATTTATACCCTTTAATAAAGTGTAGTACTGGGATCAGCGTGTTTGATCAACTTGAAGGAAATATTTGGTTAGACGGGAAAATAATCCCCTGGAATAGTGCAAAAGTTCACATTATGACTCATGCACTACATTATGGAACCAGCGTGTACGAAGGGATTCGTAGTAGGAATACTACATTGTTTCGGGCTCCTTTACATTATCGACGCTTTCAACAGTCTGCAGCTTTTTTGGATTTTGAGGTTCCGTATAGTATATCCACTCTTGTCAATGCCACACAACTTCTTTTGGATGCGGGGCACTATAATTTTGGGTATATCCGAGCGCTAGCTTGGTGCGGTAGTAAAAGCATGGTTGTTTCTCACCGAAACTCTAATGTTCATACCGCTATTATGATTTGGGAGCGACCAATGCCGTATCCTCCTCAAATTTATCAACATGGAGTAACGCTCCATCTTGCTTCCTGGCGTAGACCTTGTCCTTCCAGTGCTCCGGTGCACAGTAAAGCTTCGGGATTGTATATGATTTCTGCCATGGCGAAACGTAGAGCGGAATTAGAGGGATTTGATGATGCCATATTATTGGATACCAAAGATCGCATTGCAGAAGCCAGTAGTTCTAATATTTTCTTTGTCCGAGAGGGAACACTCCAAACACCTTTTCCTCACAGCTTTCTTAAAGGATTAACTCGAGCCTTTGTTCTGGAGCAGGCTAAAGAAGAGGGAATTCCTGTGATAGAGAACGATATATATATGTCTGATATGCCTTCAATGGAAGCCTGTTTTTTAACAGGAACTGCGGTGGGAATCCTACCAGTGGCCTCAGTTCGCACAGCTGAATGTTTGTACCAATTTAAACCGGATTCCATTACAAAAAGACTTCAAATATTGCATCAAAAAGCTTTTTGTATTTTCTAAGACTCCCTAAAGCGTCTTACATTTTTTACAATCAAAAAGATTTGTTAACAGAAGAGCCCTTAAACAAACGCTAAGATATAGAAAGCTCGAAACAAAGAGATAGAGTTTATTCAAACACATAATCTTTATGCTATTTTTTTGATTTTCAAACAATGCTTTGATTTTTTTTTCAACTGTTGTGAGGGTTTGTTAACACTATGCGATACAGTGAGGATATACTAGAAAAGAGTGAATGAAGATTAATGTATAGTAATTGAGCTTAAAAATGGGATTATATGTATTATAATTAAAAGAGAACGACAAAAAAATAATTTATAGCCTAAACTTAACGGAAAAAACAATACAATAGATAAACTTAGGTAATAATCAAAAGACGAGCGCTAAGTAGAGGGTGGGGATACGCTAGAAAAAAGAAAGTGTCATTAAGCCTAAAGCACGCAGGAAGAAAGAAACTATAGATCCAAAATCGCTAAAACTGTATGTTTAAAATAAAATATATAGGACGTGTCGATACTTAAGTTTGCTTTAGAATTACAAGTGATGCAGCAAAATGGACGAAGGAAAGAAAAGCGTGTTCAAATGTGTCATATCTGGGTGCAACGCGCCTGAAATGGGTTAACGTGTTGAACATTCGCTCGACTAGAGTGCGTTCTGTGTAAAAAAACCTGCCTCAAATTCTCTGGGTTTTTTGTATAGATCGTGGGAATGACGGCTTTGTTGCGGCCAGCATAATGAACAAGGTCATCGGCATCGTAACATTTTATCCGTCAATAGCGTTTTAAAGTCAAAATTGTTCGTTAAGTTTGTTCGTTAAATCAAGGGCTTTTGTATAGTCAGAGCACTGAGCAGGCGATAGAATGAATTTTGATGAGGGTGTCTAAAACATCTCATGGCAGCCTGGATCT
>NZ_PHHC01000079.1:27820-57599 GCF_002930195.1 Holospora curviuscula
CCACTTGAGGATTGTTTTTGGGTTAATATTAAATCTTTTAGCCGCTTTTTCTATGCTCTCTTTACTATCACGGATCTCTCTACGGATTGCCTCCGTTGTTCTGGCATTTGCGTGTAATACTTGTCCCATAAGCTTTTTCTCCATGCATTATTATCTTCATAATATATACCATAACTCTCTGGGATCAAACATCTAGATATGCGGTTTTCAAAACAATCGTTGCGTTTTATGAACGGAGATAAATTTTCTTTATGAAAATTTTTAATAGTCTTGTTAAGAGAAAGGGTATGCGATAAATTAATTTAGAAATACAATGCTAAAATTCTGCACTGCAGTTAAGCTAACTAAACTATCCTTTGAGCTAAGAGAGAAACGATGAATTACAGAGAAGTGTTAGTGGTGGGGGGAGGGATCATTGGATTTGTGAGTGCCTTGCGGCTTGCTTTAGAGGGAGTATCATGTGTCGTTTTAGAACGCAAATCTTTGGGGTACTGGAATGAAGGTTTACGCTATTTTGCTGTGGCACAGGATGTCATACAATGGCTTTCTCATTGGAAAATTGTAGATTTAAATGGATTTTGGCCTATCCATAATGCAGCCTTGCGTATGGATACTATGTCTAATGAGATACAATTTTCCTGTAAACAAAGCGAAGAACCACGTTTAGGTGTCATGATTCAAGAGAAAGTTTTGATGGAAATGCTCGTCACAAGGCTTCAAAAGTTTTCTCATGTTTCTCTTTTTTTTTCCAAAAATTTACAACGAATATGGAGCGATTCTGAGTATGTATATGTACTAGATAAAGAAAATTCTTTATATCGCGGTAGATGTTGCATTGCAGCAGACGGGAATAAATCCTGGGTAAGGTCTCAATTAGAGAATAAGCCCTATTACTATGATTTTGGTCAAATTGCTTCCACTGGTGTGGTTCAATTTCAAGGGGATGCGCATACTGTATGGGATTTTTTCTCCAAGGATCAATGTGTTGGTATTTTGCCTTTTTCTTACCAGCAAGCGGCGTTTATTTTGATGGGATCGTCTCGAAAAACTATTCCTTCTCAAGAAAATGCTTTTCAAAAAAACGGATTTTTTTCTCTTCTAAACCGTGGATTACGTGATAAGATAAAAATTTTAGGATTAGATCGTTGGGATGGACAATACCCTCTTACTGCAGGACGATGTAAATACGAAACTCATGGATTAGTTTTATTTTTAGGAGATGCGCTGGAATGGATGCATCCTCTTATGGGGCAAGGGATGAATTTAGCCTTACGGTATGCATCAAAATGGTTAGATGCTTTACCCGAAGCGCTGATTTCCGGTGTATGCCTTCAAAAGTGGTTACGGGGGCATAGACAAAAAAATTGGCAAGGAGGATTAGGGGTGAATGTGGGGGCAATCGCGTTACAGGGAACTGTTCGATCTTGTGTTTGGAAAGCAATAACCTGGGGAACGCTTTGTCCTGGGGTGTCTAAATGGTGCTTAAAGCGCGGTCGGATCCCTTTCAGAACCCTTTAAGTGTTTAAAAAGTTACAATAATGCAACGCTTTGGTAAAAAGCACTTTTTAGACTATAAGTTGCGGAGTGCAATAAATATTTTGTGTAGAATGGTCTCGTGAAAACGTAATGAGTAGTGTCGTGAAAAAAAAATTAAAGATCCTTTCAGTAGTAGTTTTAGCTTTAGCTTGTAATGCAAAAGCAGCAGATCTCGTTCCCTGTTTTACTCCTGGCTTTTATTTTGGTGTGGGACTCGGTGTTTCTAGTTCCTATAATCGGTTAAGGGGGAGTCAGGGTTTTGATCTTCAAGGCCGCGGGAATCTTCCTGTTAGTGTATACGAAGAGAATGTGGGGAATGCTATCGGCGCTCAGACTGCTTTTTATTATGGTACGAATAATATTTCTCCGAGCGGTTGGGGAGGTCCTGGACTTACGATTTTGCCAGAGTTGGGCTACAGTTACCAAGTTCCAAAAAGTAGATTTGTTATTACTTTTTATGTGAATGGTGGTGTTGCAAAAAGTAACCAAAATGTAGCGGTTCCAACCATAGTAACAGATACAGCAGCGACTCCAGTAGGGGGTGATATACCCGTTGAAGTGATGAATTCTTACATGCGAGTCTCCACTAAGGGAACTGTTGGATTAGGTCTGAGTTTCGGATTCTCTTCCGGTGCAAATCATTACTATGTTAAAACTGGGTGGAATAATATGAGCGTTGCGATTGGGCCACGATATAATACTATGCCCGTTAATGAGGTTAATTTGGGAGCAACAGGGTTACCCGCAGATCCTACCGCTATGGTAACCGTTAAAAATGTTACAAAAAACGTCAGTGGTGTAACTTTCGGAGTCGGGTTTGATCGTCAGATTACTCAGTCCATGTCTCTAGGATTTTGCGTGACGGCTTTGAATACTGGTGGAAGCAAAGCCATACGTTTGAGACCCGCAAATTATATTCCTAATGGAGCGGCTTATGACACCCCTGTGATTACAGTGCGGCCTTTTGTAATGGCGGCCACTGTAGTCATGAAGTATGTTTTTATGCCTAAAAAGAAATAAAACATGAAGAGTGCAGTCACTCTTTGGGGAGCGGGACGTTTTTCCGCTGCCCTTGTTTCGTGTCTATGTTACAAAAAAAACCAAATTTATGTATGGACTCGAGAAAAAAGCTCTTCTTCGTGTAGTGCTTCTTTGAGCAGTTTTCTGGTTTCTCTTAGAAGTGCTGCGGAAAGTTCAAAAATTTGGATTTTTTGTGTTCCTGCCCAAGCCTTACGGTGCTGCTTAAGGCGTATTAAAGAATCCACTCCTGTTCATCCTCGGGTTATTGTTTTAGCATGTAAAGGAATAGAAACATGTACTGGATACTTGATGTCAGAGATTGTAGAGCAGTTTTTTCCTTCCGTTTCGCAGGTAGTCATTGCTGGCCCTAATTTTGCATCAGAACTTTTGGCTCAACATCTTTCTGGAATTACGTGTGCAACCTACTGTAAGCAATCTTTTCGTGAAGTTTCTGAACTTTTTGATGGGTCTTGTGTGCGCATTGAATATTCCAGTTCCATGCATTCTATTAGCGCTTGGGGCGCTCTAAAAAATATTGCTGCACTGGGTGCTGGGCTTTTGGCTCAGGTGACGTGCAGCAAGAATACTCAAGCTACGTATTTATCTCAAGCTTTTTCTCAATCTGCTCAGTGGATTTCCGCCCATATTCCAGATCATAACAAGAGCGGTACATCAATGAGTGCGCTAACCTATGGGGGAATTGGAGATTTTTTCATGACTTGTACCAGTGAAGCATCTCGTAATTTTTCTTATGGTAAGCACTTTGGCGATGAATCTTGCACTAAAACGCTGGATTTGACAGAAGGTATTGCGTCGTTGGGCGGTGTTTTACTGCGTAATGAACGCTATTGTATAGAGTTAAATTTTGCAAAAGCCATTGAAAAAATCTTACAAAAGAGGGTTCATAAAAAAGATTGGATCCAAGTACTGCTTAATATAGGTACAGTGTAAAAAAGAGTCTGAGTAAGAATAAGATCAGGAGTTTTATTCTGAGGATAATACGCTAGAACTAGACTGGGGCTTTACCCTCTAAAAGAAATACTGTATTCTTTAAATTAAGACAGAAAATAGAGTAGTGTAATATGATTATTGTACTGATGATTTTTCACATTATTGTGACACTTTTTATGGTAGGAATTATTTTACTTCAAAAAGGGGAAGATTTTGGAGCAGAATCTGTTTCTCTTCGTGGACCAGGAGGGGGGAATAGTGTTTTTACTAAGCTTACTGTGATTATGGGGGCTATTTTTATGGGAGATTGTTTATTAATGGCGGCTTTAGTGCGTTTAGAATCAAAAGTAAGTAAAGTGGTCTCTGTCAGTGAAGAGGAAGTTCCTGGATCGCTTTTAAAAGGGAGAATAAAGAAAAAGTAATAGCTTATTTTTTCAGATAAAAAACGATTTTAAGGGGTTTTAGCACTTGACGTTTAAAAAAAAATATTTTAATCTAGATTTGATTAGAGAAAAGTAGTTAAAAAATGCTCCATTGGTATAGGCAAGCTCACGATTTTTTACTGAGCGTGTTTACTGAAGTAAAGCGTGTTGAGTGGCCAAAACGTGGTGAGGTTGTTTTTAATGTAATCATTGTTTTTATTCTTGCGCTTATTTTTTCTATATTTTTCTTGGTTGTGGATCAAATGATTATTTATGCGTTGCGATTGGGATTAGGCTATGGCTACGATTGAAGCGCTGCACTGGTATATTATTCGTGTAGTTTCCAATGCAGAGACGCAAATTGCTTTAGAAGTAGAAAAACAACTCAAGGATGCCCATCTTTGGCAAGATGTCTATCAGACTTTGGTCATAACAAAAAAAGTAGAGGTTGTACGACGTGGGTTACGCCAGTATGTAGAGGAAAAAATATTTCCAGGGTACGTATTTATTCGTGTCGCTTTGAATAATTCTGTGGGAGATGTGGTGCGTAGTACCCCAAGAGTTTTGGGATTTCTTGGAAGTGATACAGGACCTCAGCGTTTAGGGGATGAAGAAGTGGCAGGCCTTATTCAGCAAGCTACTACACTGACAACCTCTCCTCCCGTTGCGCATTCGTTGGAAGTGGGGCAAATGGTAAGGGTCTGCGGAGGATTGTTCTCTACTATGGAAGGAATGATTAAATCAAAAGATCCTCTAAAACAACGTGCGAAAGTTTCCATTTCTATTCTGGGGCGTTTGACTGCTGTGGAATTGGGATTTGATCAAATTGAAATCATTGAGGAGTAGTAAATGAGCGTAGTTTCAAAAGAATCTAAAAAAAGAGTTCCCGTGCGGACCATTCGACTAAAAATTGGTGCTGGCCAGGCAACTCCAAAGCCTCCAGTAGGGCCAGCTTTAGGACAGCATGGATTAAATATTCAGGATTTTTGTAAGGCTTTTAATGCGAAAACTGATCACTTCGAGAAAGGTGCTCCGGTAAAAGTACTTATTGATGTTTACGGAGATCGAAAATTTGAGTTTCGTGTCACCAAGCCAGTAGCCAGTTATTTATTGAAAAAAGCTGCCGGAATGGCAAAGGGTAGTAGTACTACTGGAAAAGAGAAGCCTATCGCTACATTAAGTCGTGCACAACTAGAGGAGATTGCGCTGTTTAAGATGGAAGATATGAATGTTTACGATATTCCCTCTGCAGTACGAACACTAGAAGGTTCTGCACGTTCTTTAGGTATTGAGATTAAGGATTGATAAGGAAATTATGAAACGTCACACAACAAAAAGACTACAGATTAGAAATGAAGGAATTGATTTGCATGCGGTGTATTCCCTGTCTGATGCCATTAATTTGCTTCAGGAAAGAGGAAAGCCGGGGAAAGGAGGCGTAAAATTTGATTCTAGCGTTGAATTTGTTTTCAAGTGCAATGTAGATACCACTAAAAGTGACCAAATGATTCGAGCGCTTATTCCTCTTCCTCATGGTACGGGAAAGACTTTGCGTGTAGCGGTTTTTGCAGAACATGGAGAAGCCCAAGAAGCTCGCATGGCAGGAGCGGAAATTGTTGGCGGAAAAGATCTTATTGAGGAAGTAAAAAAAGGAAATATTAATTTTGATTTTTGTATCGCAACGCCTAATTTAATGTCAGAAGTAGGAACTTTGGGACGTATTTTAGGACCTAGAGGATTGATGCCTACTATGAAGACCAATACAGTCACTAAGGATGTGGCGCAGGCAGTGAAAAACGCGAAATTTGGGCAGGTGGAAATTAGACCTGAGAAAGCTGGAATTGTTCATGGACTAATGGGAAAGCTTAGCTTTTCCCCTAATGCACTAGAAGAGAATTTTTTGCACGTTTATGAAGCGCTACGCAGATTACGTCCTGGAGAGAGTAAGGGAGAGTTTGTTAAGAAAAAAGGAATCTCTAGTACAATGGGATTTTGTTTGTTTGTAAAAATTTAGCGTTTAAGGGACTTGTATTAAATGAAAAATCATGATCTACTGTACGTTGATTACGTGCATGGTTTGGAGAATATATGGATCGTTTAGCTAAGAGAGAGTGTGTCGATCATTTGCGCCAAAGCGTATACCAGAGCCCGTGTATACTGGTTGTGAGACATTCAGGGTTGAGCTCAAAGTACATTTCAACCTTTAGAAGAAGGGTGAGAGACGCTGGGGGTAGCTTTCAAGTTGTAAAAAATACTCTTGCAAAAAAAGCACTGGGGGAGGATGCTGAGTTTTCTAAAGCCTTTCGCTTTTCTACTGCAGTCCTTTTTTCCAAGGACCCCATAACTTTATCAAAAGTTTCTGTCGAATTTGCTAAAGAGCAAAGAGATCGATTCCAAATTGTTTTGGGACGGTTAGATGGGGTGTTGCTTTCAGAGTCTCAGATTATTGAATTGTCTTCTTTGCCTTCTTTAGAAGCATTACAGACAAGCTTATTGCGTGTTTTTAACGGGGTAGCAAGTCATTTACTTTCAGTTTTTCAAACTCCAGCGCAGGGTATGGTGACGGTTTTAGGTGCGCGCTAGAAAAAAAATAAATTTTAATTTGAACAAGGGGATTTAAAGTTATGGACGCAAAGTTATTAAAAATTCGTGAACAGTTGGATACGCTAACCATTTTAGAAGTGTCTGCTTTAGTAAAAGCACTAGAATCGCATTGGGGTGTTTCTGCAGCCGCTCCTGTAGCTATGGTAGCTCCTGGAATTTCTACCGCTGGTAGTGCAGTGGAAGAGCAGACAGAGTTTAAAGTGATATTAAAAAGTGTAGGCGCTAAAAAGTTAGAAGTAATCAAAGAAATTCGTGCGGTTACAGGGCTTGGACTAGGAGAAGCAAAAGCTGCTTCTGAGACGCCAGATTTTGTGGTGAAGTCAGACATTTCCAAAGCGGATGCAGATAAAATTGCTCAAAAGTTTAAAGATATTGGTGCTGCTGTTTCTGTGGAGTAGGTTCTTTCTGTGTTTAGATAAGAGACGATATTCCTTTCTAGGGTGCAAAAAAAAATTCTAAACTATGCACCTTTAATAGAGGGATATCATGCAAATCTTTTCTTCATTGGTATGGTGTTTGTAAATTTTTCTGATAGGTCGTTTTACTTCCCTTCATTACTTTTTTGTCTTGAATGAATTTCATATCTTTCGAAAATAAAAAAGATTAAAAAATTTACTTACTTTAGGGAGAGTTTATGGTAGACCATGGGTCATTTGGTTTGGCTCCGAAGCGGCTTCGGTATAGTTTTTCTCGTTTTCCAGAATTTATGGAAATTCCTAGCTTAATAGAGCTGCAAAAGCAGTCTTATGATGATTTTTTACAGAAAGATACCCCCTGGAATAAAAGAAAGCGAGAGGGCCTTCAAGGTGCTCTTATGAGCTTCTTTCCTATACAGGATTTTTCGGAGCGTACTCAACTTGATTTAGATTATTATACGTTAGAGCTTCCTAAGTTTGATCTTGATGAAGTTCGTCAAAAGGGTTTGACCTATGCATCCTCTTTGAAGGTACGCTTACGGTTGACGCTTTTTGAAGTGGTGGACGGAGTGCGAAATATTAAAGAAGTTAGAGAGCAGGATACCTATTTGGGAGATATTCCCATTATGACTCCAGAAGGAACGTTCGTAGTTAATGGAGTAGAGCGTGTTGTAGTTTCTCAAATTCAGAGGTCTCCGGGAGTATTTTTTGATAAAGATATTGGTCATCATGGCGTAAAAAATTACGTAGCGCGTGTTATTCCTTTTCAAGGAGCTTGGATTGATTTTGAATTTAGTCCAAAAGATGTTATGTACGTTCGTATCGATCGAAAGCGTAAATTTTTGGTCACAACACTTATGATGGCGTTGGAGTCAGACCAGGCAGGCGACTCAGAACAAGATCCTTGGTTAAAACCAGGAATGTCCCGCGTTGAAATTTTACATCGGTTTTACGAAGTGGAGCGTTGGATTTTACAGGACGATGGATGGACTTGTGATTTTAATCCTAAAGGATGGCATAACGTGGTCTTGACACAAAATTTGACAGATGCAGATTCTGGAGAGATTGTGGCTAGAGTAGGCGAACGCTTAACCCAAAGATTTTTGTCTGGATTACAAAAGAAAAACATTAAACGAGTTAGGGCAGATATCAGCCAAATTATTGGTCGTTGTCTGGCCAATGATATTTTTTCTTTAGAAACCGGAGAACTTTTTGGTCAAGCAGGAGAGGAAATTACAAAAGAATTTTTAGAAAAAATTTTGCATACTTCTTGTAAATCAGTTCAGTTACTTTCTATGGACCACGTAAGTAATAGTGCACCTTTATGTAATACATTGCTGGCAGACAAAAATGCATCCCGAAAAGAAGCGTTGGAGGAGATTTATAGTATCCTTCGTCCTGGAGAACATGCTACTTTAGAGGTAATGTATACTTTCTTCCAAAATTTGTTTTTTAATCCGGAGCGATATAGTTTGGCGGAAGTGGGTCGTTTAAAAATGAATGCACGTCTTCCCAGATTAAGCTCTCCGCTTTCTCAAACCTGTTTGTGCAAGGAAGATTTTCTTGAAATCATTCAGTATTTATTAGAGCTGAAAGAGGGGAAGGGGTTTGTTGATGATATTGATAGTTTAGGTAATCGTCGAGTACGTTCCGTTGGAGAGCTTTTGGAAGCGCAGTATCGCTCTGGATTACTGCGTATGCAACGAGGAATCCGCGAGCGTATGAATTCCATTGATCTTGAGCACGCTATGCCTAATGATTTTGTTAATGCTCGTGCTATTTCTTCTGTAATTAAAGAATTCTTTGGAACGTCGCAACTTTCTCAGTTTATGGATCAAACGAATCCACTTTCTTCTGTTAACCATAAACGACGCTTATCTGCATTGGGTCCGGGGGGGTTGAGTAAAGAGCGTGCGGGGATTGATGTGCGTGATGTAAATCCCAGTCAGCACGGAAGAATTTGTCCTGTAGAAACACCTGAGGGGGGAAACATTGGGTTGATTAACTCTATGGCAGTGTACGCGCGGGTTAATAAATATGGCTTTTTAGAAACTCCTTATCGACGGGTTGTGGATGGTCGGGTAACACAGGATGTTGTTTATGTTTCCGTGATGGAAGAAGAGAATGCTTATGTTGCTCAACCCGATGCAGAGGTAGACGAGGCAGGATACTTGAAGGGAAATTTGGTTCGTACTCGCAAAGCGGGAGAATATGTATTGGTTCCCGTAAAAGATGTTAACTTTATTGATGTTTCTCCTAAGCAAATTGTTTCTGTGGCGGCAGCATTAATTCCATTTTTAGAAAATAACGATGCTAAGCGTGCCTTGATGGGGTCTAATATGCAACGCCAAGCCGTTCCGTTGATGAAGAGTCAAGCTCCTTTAGTAGGAACGGGCTTGGAAGCTTTGGTGGCAAGAGACTCTGGTGCCATTATTCATGCAAAACGTAGTGGTGTGGTGGATAATGTAGATGCTCGGTGTATTGTGGTGATTCCTGATGATCAAGAGGAAGGAACTTTAGTAGATATTTATAAACTTATTAAATTCCGTCGTTCTAATTCTGGAACGTGTATTCATCAAAAACCCGTGGTCAGTGTAGGACAGCGAGTTATGGAAGGCAGTATTATTGCAGATGGATGTGCTATGGATCAAGGAGAGCTTGCGCTAGGGAGCAACGCACTGGTCGCTTTTATGCCTTGGTACGGGTATGGATTTGAGGATTCTATTGCCATCTCTGATCGATTGATCAAAGACGATACATTTACTACTCTTCATATTGAAGAGCTAGAAGTGGTAGTTCGGGATACTAAACTGGGAGCAGAAGAGATTACTCTTGATGTTCCCGGAGTCCCAGAAGAAATGCTCGCTCGTTTAGACCAATCTGGTATTATTCACATCGGAAGAGAAGTGGAGCCTGGAGATATTTTAGTAGGAAAGGTTAGCCCTCGGGCGGAAACTGCTCTAAGTTCTGAAGAAAAGTTGCTCCGTGCCATTTTTGCAGATAAAGCATCGGATGTCAAAGATAGCTCCTTACGCGTTCCCTCGGGAATGCGAGGCGTTGTGTCCGATGTGCAAATTTTTTGTCGTGCAGGGGTGGAAAAAGATGAACGCGCTTTAATCATTGAGCAGCAAAAAATAAATCGCCTGATACGAGAAAAAGATATCGAAAAAAATATTCTTGAACGCATTATGAAGGCTAGTACTCAAGATTTGACGTTAGCGTACCAAAAACGTCTTGGTCTTGAAAAACCATTGTGGACCACGGTGGTGGAATCGGGAGGATGGCGAACTTTTTCTTTGGATCCTAAAAGTCCTGAAGGAGCCCAACTAGAGGCTTTGCGTGAAAAATATGCAGAAAATGTCCGAGAGTTGGAGACTGTATGTGAACAAAAAGTAAATCGCGTCAGTCGAGGGGATGAATTACCCGCAGGGGTTTTAAAGGTTGTGAAAGTATTTTTAGCGGTGAAGCGTAAATTACAACCTGGAGACAAGATGGCGGGACGTCATGGAAACAAAGGTGTTGTTTCTGTTATTGTACCCCAGGAAGATATGCCGTATTTGGAAGATGGCACTCCCATTGATATTGTTTTGAATTCTTTGGGGCTCCCCTCTCGTATGAATGTGGGACAAACCTTAGAAACTCATCTGGGATGGGCTTCTTTAAACTTTGGTAAAAAGGTTCATGAACTTTTAAAGCAGGTGGTTTTTATGGAAGCTTTAGAGGGCGGACTCTGTTTGCGGGAAGGACTTTCCAATGTGTATCAAAAGCCAGATCTTGTGAGCAAGATTAAGGAAATGCCTTTAGAATCTTTAATGAAATTGGCTCACGAAACCAGTAAAGGTATGCCCATGGCAACACCAGTCTTTGAAGGTGCTAAAGTTGCAGATATTGAGCGTTTGTTTCAAGAATTGGGAATCGATTTATCGGGCCAAGAACGTCTCTATGACGGAAAAACAGGAGAGCCTTTTGATCGTCCTGTAACGGTGGGGATTATGTATATGTTGAAGCTTGACCATTTGGTAGATGATAAAATTCACGCACGTTCTGTGGGGCCTTATGGATTGGTAACGCAGCAACCTCTTGGAGGAAAGTCTCAGTTTGGAGGCCAAAGATTCGGAGAAATGGAAGTGTGGGCTTTACAGGCCTATGGAGCGGCAAAGATTCTTTTAGAGATGATTACAGTAAAGTCCGATGATTTGGATGGAAGAATGGCAATGTTTAAGTCAATTATAAAAAATATGGAATCTTCTGTATCTACCCTTCCAGAGTCTTTTAATGTCTTGGTTAAAGAACTCCGAACGTTATGTTTGAACGTAGAGTATGTGCAAAAGAATGAAGTTAGTTCTGTTGCAGTGTAAAGGAGAGCTTTGGGTATGAATATAGAAAAAAAAATTGAATTTTGGTCAAAAAATCAACACAATTCTCCGGAAGATCCTCAGGAATTGGAACATTTTCTCCATTTAGATCAGGAGGATGATAAAAAAGACTCTTCGGTGGATCCTGTCTTATTCACTGCTGAGTCCTCTGAAGACGTAGCGGATATTTTTGAAGATTTGTATCCCCCCATCTCCTATCGTCCAGGGACCGCAACTGATTTTGATGGCATACGTATTTCTATTGCAAGTCCTGAGCAAATTCGCTCATGGTCTTACGGGGAAGTAAAAAAACCGGAGACCATTAATTATAGAACCTTTAAGCCAGAAAAAGACGGTCTATTTTGTGCACGCATTTTTGGTCCCATAAAAGATTATGAGTGTTTATGTGGAAAATATAAACGCATGAAGTATAGAGGCGCTGTGTGTGAACGGTGTGGTGTGGAGGTGACTCAAACAAAAGTACGACGAGAGCGCATGGGGCATATTGAACTGGCCTCCCCCGTGGCGCATATTTGGTTCTCTCGTTCTTTACCTAGTCGCATCGCTACTCTTCTGGACATGACCATAAAAACACTGGAGCGTATTCTGTATTTTGAAGGTCACGTTGTTTTAGATCCAGGATTGACTCCCCTTGCTTATGGAAGGGTCTTGACGGACAGTGAGTACAATAAATTTTGCCAAGAATACGGAATTGGAAATTTTGTAGTGGGGTCTGGGTCTCAAGCGCTTAAAGAAATGTTGGCTAGCTTAGATTTTCAAGAAATACGCGATCGACTCCGCGCGCAACTTGATGGATCTGTATCAGAGTTTAAACGCAAGCGTATTATAAAACAGTTGAAACTTGTAGAGGCTTTCGTAAGTTCTGGTACGCGTCCTGAGTGGATGATTTTGGATGTTATTCCTGTTATTCCTCCGGATTTAAGACCCTTAGTTCCTCTGGATGGAGGAAGGTTTGCTACATCCGACTTAAATGACCTTTATCGTCGTTTATTGAATCGAAATAATCGTCTTAAGAAATTGATGGAAATGCAAACTCCTGATGTCATTATTCGCAATGAGAAACGGATGTTACAAGAAGTGGTTGATGCATTTTTTGATAACGGACGCCGAGGACGTCCTATTACGGGTACTAATAAACGACCTTTAAAGTCTCTTTCAGATATGTTGCGGGGAAAACATGGGCGATTTCGATCCAATCTTCTGGGAAAACGTGTAGATTATTCGGGACGTTCTGTCATTGTAGTGGGGCCAGAACTAAAATTAGATCAGTGTGGATTGCCTAAAAAAATGGCTTTAGAATTGTTTAAGCCTTACGTGTACGCTAAACTAGAGCGCTATGGTCTTGCAAGCAGTGTCAAAGTTGCAAAACGTATGGTAGAGCGAGAACGGCCAGAGATTTGGGATATTTTAGAAGAAGTAATTCAAGAGCGTACTGTGCTTTTGAACCGTGCTCCTACCTTGCATCGTTTGGGAATTCAAGCTTTTGAACCGATGCTCATTGAAGGTAAAGCCATTCAACTGCATCCTTTGGTGTGCGCCGCGTATAACGCGGACTTTGATGGAGACCAGATGGCGGTACACGTTCCCCTTTCTTTAGAAGCTCAAATCGAAGCACGCGTTTTGATGATGTCTACAAATAATATTCTAAGTCCTGCCAGTGGTGAACCGGTGATTGTTCCCAGTAAAGATATGGTCTTGGGCTTATATTATTTAACCTTGGAGCGTGCTCAGGAGAAAGGAGAGGGAATGATCTTTGCCTCTTTTGCGGAAGTATTAATGGCTCTGGAGAAAAAAGATATTTCTCTCCATGCGCGTATTCAGGCTAGAGTGGAGGCGCTAAATAACGAAGGAAACGTGGTATATACTCGTCAAGTTACCACGCCGGGCCGCTTGATATTTTGGGATATCGTTCCTAAACACGCTAAAATTTCTTTTGAATCTTTAAATCGTAATTTAAGTTCCAAGGAAATTAACGAGCTTATGGGACAGGTGTACCATTTTTGTGGCGGTACAGCGACTACTATTTTTGCCGATGCTTTGGTAAAATTAGGGTTTAAGTATTCTACTTTAGGGGGAATCTCTTTTGGAAAAGATGATCTTTTGGTTCCCCCGGAAAAAGATTTTTTGGTAAAAGAAACTGAAAAATTGATTCAAGAATATCATCAACAGTATTTGGAAGGATTAATTACATTTGGTGAGCGATACAACCGTATTACTGATGCCTGGACAAAATGTTCTGAGGCAGTGGCGCATCATATGATGGAACATATTTCTCAAGATATTCCGGGTAAGCCTTTGAACTCGCTTTATCTCATGGCGGTTTCTGGAGCGCGGGGTGCCAAAGGACAGCTTAGACAGCTTATGGGAATGAGAGGATTGATTGCCCGTCATGACGGTACTGTTATTGAACATCCCATTATTTCTAATTTTAAAGAAGGATTACGATCGGATGAATATTTTAACTCTATTTACGGGGCTCGTAAAGGCTTATCCGATACTGCGTTGAAAACGGCTAATGCAGGATATTTGACCCGTCGGTTGGTGGATGTTGCCCAAGACTGCGTGGTGCAAGAAGAAGATTGCGGAACCTCTGAATTTATTGAAATGCATGCCTTAGACGATATTTCTGGTGTGGGGCCGTCCCTCAGAGAACGTATTTTTGGTCGTACATTGGCTCGAGATATTACATTTTCTGATGGGACAGTACTTGCTAAAGGAGTACTACTGGATCAAATTCTTATTGGTCGTATCGAAGCAGATTATATTCATTCCGTTGCAGTGCGCTCAGTCCTGAAATGTAAAGCAAAGTATGGAGTATGCACTCTATGCTATGGCCGAAACTTGGCTCGAGGAGGCCTTGTTATGCGGGGTGAGGCAGTGGGGGTTATCGCTGCGCAGTCTATTGGTGAACCCGGAACTCAGCTTACTCTGCGAACTTTTCACTCGGGAGGTACAGCGCAACGCGCTTCAGAATCTTCTTCTCTTGATGCTCGTTATGCAGGAGAGGTGATGTTTCGTCAGGAAAGTACCGTGGTGAACCGATATGGTCAGACAATCGTGGTGGGCCGCTCTATGGAGCTGGTGATTTTGGATTTTACCCGAAAAGGTCAAGAGCTCATGAGTTTTCGTCTTCCTTACGGTGCAGTACTTCTGGTCAATCAAGGGGCTCATGTTGAACAGGGAGAGCGCCTAGCGGAATGGGATCCTTATAACCTTCCTATTATTGTAGAGCAAGAAGGAGTTATTCATTATACAGATTTGATGGAAGGCATTTCTTTGAGAGAGGTGTTAGATGATTTGACTGGAATTACGCAACGTATTGTTGTGCCTTCTCGTTCTTCTGCAAAAGGAAAGGAGCTCCGTCCCACGCTTGTACTCAAACCTTACGATACGCTGCGTTCTGAAGTACGGTATTCTTTATCTGTAGATACGGTGGTGCTTGCAGTAGATCAGCAAGGAGTTAAAAAGGGGGATGTCATTGCAAGACTTGCAAAAGAAGCCTTTAAATCTCGAGACATTGTTGGAGGATTGCCCCGTATTGTGGAGCTTTTTGAAGCAAGGCGTCCAAAAGAGCCGGCCGTGATGAGCCGTTATTCTGGAGTGGTAGCCTACGGTAAAGATCAAAAAAATCGAAGAAAATTTTCTGTAATTCCTCATGATCCCCAAGAAAAACCTGTAGAGTACACTGTGCCGCAAGGGCTTCATATTCTGGTTTACGAGGGAGATCGCGTAAATAAGGGAGACATTCTGGTGGCAGGGAACATGGTTCCTCATGATATTTTATCAATTTTGGGTGTTGATGCTTTAGCCGAGTTTCTAATTCAAGAAATCCAGATGTTGTATCGATTACAGGGAGTACGAATTAATGAAAAACATATTGAAGTTATTTTGAGGCAAATGCTTCAGCGTGTAGAAATTCAAGAGCCCGGGGGAACTTTATTTTTGGTAGGGGACCACATTACTCTTGAAGAGTTGAAAAAAGGAAATCGTGCTGCACTACGGGAAGGAAAATTACCTGCCCAAGCTGTACGCATTCTCCAAGGTATTACAAAAGTATCTTTACAAACAGATTCCTTTATTTCTGCCGCCTCTTTTCAAGAAACGACTCGGGTACTGACGGATGCAGCGGTTCACGGGAAAGTGGATACTTTAAAGGGGATGAAAGAAAACGTAATTGCAGGCCGTTTGATTCCTGCGGGAACTGGTTTATTTGAGCGCTTGTTGCGCCAAGAAGCCCGTGCGCGGGATCAAAATTTAGCTAAAAACGTTAATGAGTAATATCCGTGCAGAAGTTACGATGGTTTGGCACTGATGGAATTCGGGGTGTTGCCTTTGAGGGATTATTTGTTCCTTCTATCCTCACCCGTATTGGGTGTGCGTTCGCGGACTATTTGCACAAAAAACTTTCTAAGAATTTTGGAAAAAAATCTAGAAAAGATTCTCAAAAATCATTATGGGTTCTGATGGGTATGGATACTCGAGATTCTGGCTCTGAATTTCTTTTTGCGCTTGCAGCAGGATTGGAAGAAGGTAGAGTAGGGATAGGGAATTTGGGGGTATGTTCCAGCGGAGCCTTGGCTTGGCTAACTCGTTATTATGGTGCGGATTTTGGCATTATGGTTTCTGCTTCTCACAACACATCGCTTTATAATGGCATTAAATTTTTTGATTCTAAAGGTAGTAAGCTTTCTTCGGAAGAAGAGTTAGAGATTGAATTTTTTATTGATCAATATATTCAAGATTCAAAGAAGACGGTTAGAAAATATTTCAACAAACACGTCTCGTATAGCCAACTTCCCTACACTCAGGCTTTGATTCAGGACCGTGATTTAATGGGATTGCGTGTTGTGTTGGACGGAGCGCATGGCTCTCTTTGGAACTTTGCTGCTCAGTGCTTTAAAGCATGTGGTGCCCATGTGTTGGCTACTTTAGGGAGTGCACCCAACGGGCATAATATTAATGAAAATATTGGTGTTTTATATCCAAATCATTTGCAACAAGCTGTTCTAGCTCACAGTGCGGATTTAGGATTTTGTTTTGATGGGGATGGAGATCGGGTAGGTGTTGTGGATGCTTTAGGAAAATATTGGAACGGAGATCACATTTTAGCAGTTTTGGCCCAAGAAGCGATGTCTATGGTGGGCACTGTTATGAGTAATTATGGATTAGAACGCCATTGCCGTGAAAACGGACGATCTTTTTTTCGGGTGGATGTGGGAGATAGGTGGATTGCTCAGGCATTAAAAGCTTATGGACTGCGCTGGGGGGGAGAAGCTTCGGGGCATATTATTGATCACTCGTTTTTGCCTGTGGGAGACGGGCTTTGGATCGCCCTAGAATTGAGCACGAAGTTTTTAAAGGGAATGAAAGCCCCTCTTTTTCCAGCTTTTACTCCATATCCTGTAATGCAATGTGCACTTCCCATAACGGAAAATTTTTCTTTTCTGGAATCAGATACTCAATCTTATTTGCATACATTGCGTGCGTCTCTTGAACCCCATATACGCTTGGTGATACGTCCTTCAGGAACAGAACCTGTTATTCGTGTTTTGGTGGAAGGGCCTTGTTCTGTGGAGCTTAAGTGCGTAATGGAACATGTCTTAGGATGGCTGTCTCGATACACCAAAGCAGAAAAGATCTTTGAGAGTAGTGTAGCTTAATAGATTATATGATATCTGATCCCTTGCAGCAGAAGGATAGTGCTGAATTTTTTGAAAAATATCTTCAACAGATTCCAGTGATGGTAGGATTAGGAGCAGATCTTCTAGAAATTTCTCGTCTGCAAGAAAAAATTCAACGTCACGGATCTTTCTTTTTAGATCGTATTTTTACTGTACAAGAGCAAGCGTATTGCAGTGGCAAATTTAATCCTTACTCTCATTATGCTTCTCGGTTTTGTGCAAAGGAGGCGTTTGTTAAAGCGTTGGGCTGGGGAATCTCTAAGCGATGTTCTTGGTTGGATATAGAAGTATGTCACAATCTTCAAGGGCGACCTCGTTTAAAAATCTCTGAACACGTGTATAAGTTTATTCCTTGGGGAGGAATGACGTCTTATTTAAGTCTTTCTGACGAAAAACATTATGCTCAAGCCGTGGTGGTTTTATTGGCGCCAGTAGGAGCAGTGAAAGATTTTTTTTATGAGTCTGATGGCTAGAAAATTTTATGGGCTGTATAGTTAAAATATGCTGTACTCAGTTTAGAAATTTTTATCGAAGCTTAAAAAAAGAAGGAGTATTTTCTCAATGCTGCTGGGTTAAGCCATACAATGTATTGAACATTTATATATGGTCTGGACCTTGTACTATAACCCTCAATGTATACGTCCAAGGCTTTTTAGCAATTCTAATAAAAATTCTGATTTATTTTGATTTACTTCTCCTAAGCCAAGGAATGCAAGGAGCAAGGGGGTGGCTCTGGCCAACACCCCAAGACTTATTAAGAACGCTTATTCTTCGAATTGCGCTTTAGAGGGATCTTTTTTGGAGGAAGTAACAGAACATTGCTGATCCTGTGGAACTGCTGTTGTCATTTGTTGCTTGAGTTCCTCAGCGTTACACAGAACCTGTTTACGCTGCTTAGATAAAATATTTAAACGCTCCCCAATTTCTTCAGGCATAAGCGTGAGTATTTCGCTCTCGTAGTAAGAGTCAAGATTTAGAATTTCTGCACTCTGTAGAGATGTAAGCTGGTTTAACGTATTTATTTCCTCAAGTGTACAATTCAAAAGATTGTTAAATTTATCCATTGAAAAGGGTGTAATCTCTTTAAAATCACGAAACTTTAAAATTTTTTGAATGCTTTCAGACATGTTTTCACGCGCAAGCTTCAGAAGCACTTCACGGTGCTCAGGTACTAAATCGCAAAACTTCTTAATTTCTTCAAGCATAAGCGTGAGCAGTTTTTCGGTGTCATCATAAAGTTGAAAATTTAAAATTTTTTCTCTCTCTATACATGTAAGACGGTTTAATGTCTTCATTTCTTCAGGTGTACGCTTCAAAAGATTGTAAAACTGATGATCTGAAAAGCTTTTAATCTCTTCCAAATCACAAAACTGTAAAATTTTTTGAATGCTTTCAGAAAAGTTTTCAACCCTAAGAAGTGCTGTACGGTGGTTGGGTAAAAACTGTAAAAACTTCCTAATTTCTTCAGGCATAAGGGTGAGTATTTTGCGCTCGTAGTAAGAGTTAAGATTTAGAATTTCTGCACTCTGTAGAGATGTAAGCTGGTTTAACGTCTCGATCTCCTCAGGTGTAAGATACAAAAGATTGTTAAACTTATCAATTGAAAAGGGTTTAATCTCTTTAAAATCACGAAACTTTAAAATTTTTTGAATTTTTTCAGACATGTTTTCACGCGGAAGCTTCACAAGCAATGCACGGTGCTCAGGTACTAAATCGCAAAACTTCTTAATTTCTTCAAGCATAAGCGTGAGCATTTTTTTTGTGTCATTATCAAATTGAAAATTTAAAATTTCTTCTCTCTCTATACATGTAAGACGGCTTAATGTCTTCATTTCTTCAGGTGTACGCTTCAAAAGATTGTTAAACTGATGATCTGAAAAGCTTTTAATCTCTTCCAAATCACAAAACTGTAAAATTTTTTGAATGCTTTCAGACATGTTTTCAACCCTCAGAAGTGCTTCACGGTGGTTGGGTAAAAACTGTAAAAACTTCCTAATTTCTTCAGGCATAAGCGTGAGTATTTTGCTCTGGTAGTAAGAGTGAAGATTTAGAATTTCTGCACTCTGTAAAGATGTAAGCTGGTTTAACGTATTTATTTCCGCAAGTGTACAATTCAAAAGATTGTTAAACTTATCAATTGAAAAGGGTGTAATCTCTTTAAAATCACGAAACTTTAAAATTTTTTGAATTTTTTCAGACATGTTTTCACGCGGAAGCTTCACAAACAATGCACGGTGCTCAGGTACTAAATCGTAAAACTTCTTAATTTCTTCAGGCATAAGCGTGAGTATTTTGCTCTGCTGGTAAGATTCAAGATTTAAAATTTCTTCTCTCTCTATACATGTAAGATGGTTTAATTTCTTTATTTCTTCAGGTGTACGCTTCAAAAGATTGTAAAACTGATGATCTGAAAAGCTTTTAATCTCTTCCAAATCACAAAACTGTAAAATTTTTTGAATGCTTTCAGAAAAGTTTTCAACCTTAAGAAGTGCTGTACGGTGGTTGGGTAAAAACTGTAAAAACTTCCCAATTTCTTCAGGCATAAGGGTGAGTATTTTGCGCTCGTAGTAAGATTTAAGATTTAGAATTTCTGCACTCTGTAGAGATGTAAGCTGGTTTAACGTCTCGATCTCCTCAGGTGTAAGATACAAAAGATTGTTAAACTTATCAATTGAAAAGGGTTTAATCTCTTCAAAATCACGAAACTTTAAAATTTTTTGAATGCTTTCAGACATGTTTTCACGCGCAATCACTTCACGGTGCTCAGGTACTAAATCGCAAAACTTCTCAATTTCTTCAAGCATAAGCGTGAGAATTTTGCCCCTGGAGGAAGATTCAAGATTTAGAATTGTTTCAATCTGTGAAGATATAAATTCGGTTAACATCTCTTTCTGGGGAAACTTATCCGTCAAAAAATTTCTAAATTGGGTTAACGTCTCTCTCTCCTGGGGCTTGCAACTCAAAAAATTTTTAAACGCATCATATGAAAGGATTTTAAGAATGGGTTTAAACGTATTAAGTTCTAGAATTTGCCGACGAGTATTATTATCAAAAATGTTTAGAAGTGCTGTAACCTTGTAAGGCGTAAAATCGAAAAGCCTTTCCCAATAATTCATTCCAAGCGTTTTTAAGCGGAAAAAATAAGAATTTTCAACCAAAAGCTCTTGAACCATGTAAAACCATTGAGGCGGGCCATCCAAAAAGAACCCACACTCTGCATCATCAAATTGTAAAAACTTTTTAATTCCGGGAGCTTCAGCCATCAAAATGCGTTGCCTATGAGGTAATGTAAACCCAAGTACCCTGGTCACTTCATCAGGATCAAGCTCTATAATCCGTTTAATTTGTCCAAGCTCAAGCTCTAAAATCTGCTGAATTTGCTCAAGCTCAAAATTTAAAACTTTGTCAACTTTTTGAACTTCCAGTCCTCGAAGCTTGTAAACCTGTGAAGACGAAAGATGGCGAAATTTTTTAAAATGGTCAGGATTAATATGAAGAAGGTCTTCAAACTGCCCATCTGTAAGCAATTGAATGTGGTAAGGTTCAATCCGTAAAATATTGTCAATTGTATTAGGAGAATACTCTAAAAGTTGTTGACGCCGAGGATATGAGAGCTGCATAAAATTTGTACTCTGTTCAGTATTAAACCGTAAAATCTTGTAAATTCTCGGATAAAAATGTTTTACAAACCGTTGAGCTTGCTCAGATGACAGTACCGCAGTATTGGGTAGTTGTTGCAGCTCTTGGATTTGCGCAGGGGAAGGATATTGATCGTTTTCAAGTTCCGGACACGGAAGCTTTAGGTTTAGGATTGTCTGAATCCATTGTTGTGGACGCTGTAAAAATTGAACAATTTGTGCATTGGCATTGGGAAGAATGAAAAGTCTTTCAATTGTAAAAATTGGAGGATGAAAAAGGGTTAGTAGTTTCACAAAAGCCGCAGTTGGTAAATGGCGAGACGCGCGTATCTGTTGAGTCAATTCACTGCCTAAAAGTTTATCAGTAAGATGAGGTTCAATTTGTAGCATAGCATCTATAGTGTTTGGCGAAAATTTTAAACTTTGAAATACTGATCGACGATTATGAGGCGCTAAATAACTCTGCAGAACCGATTCATAAGGTAGCTCGACTGGTTCTTGCTGCCCCTCAAAAGCGGCCATAGCCAACATTACCCCTGAATCATCATCAGGTAGCTCGTCTTGTTCTTGCTGTCCCTCAAGACTGGAAGTAGCCAAAATTACAGTGTTTGAAGTTAAGAGTGCCAAAAAAAATAATAAGGATTTTATTTTTTTCATAATATGCTTTAAAAATAAATTTACCTTTTAACTATACTCTAATTTCTTGTCTTGTCAATCTCAATGGGTTGGGGGTATGAGGTTTGCCAACACTATAAGACCTATTAAGAACGCTTATTCTTCGAATTGCGCTTTAGAGGGATCTTTTTTGGAGGAAGTAACAGAACATTGCTGATCCTGTGGAATCACTGTTGTCATTTGTAGCTTGAACTCTTTAGCCTTCTGTAGAAATATTTCTCTACCCCGACTAAAATGCTTAAAGTGTATCAATTCTTTAATCTCCTCATGATCAAGAATGCATTCATAAGCAATCTGATAAGGCTCAAATATTAGCAAATCGTTTATACAATTGGCACTATCAATTTTTAAAATACGCTCAATCTGAACAGAGGTAAGATTACGTAACTTCTCAAGTTTCTCAAGCTTAATCCATGAAAGCCGGTTAAACTGCTCAGGTGAAAGGTATGAAACTTGTGAACGATCTAGCCTCTAGAATGTCTTGAATCTTTTGAGTGTCGTTAATTAAAAGCAAAAAACACTCGTCATCCTGAAACTGGTGAAGTTTCTGAACACCTGGCTGTAGAATTTTTTTCATTTCTGCAGCTTCTCTTCCTAGATAAGAAAGGCCGGTAATCTTTCGATAAAAAAATTCTAAAACTTGGTCCTGTTCTGAAGGGTTAAGTTGAAAGAAAATTGATCTCTCATAAGAGATTGAAGTTTTACAAAACTGCTGCCATTTTTCTAGAGGAAGATTTAGGATCCGTTGACGCTCAGAAGCATTACAGTAGTTGAAAAAATGTTGGATCTCGAGAGAATTCATATCTAAAAGGCGTCGTCTCATATGATGAAACGTTAACTCCTTAAGAATCACGATAATTTTATAATTTCTAAACTCTAGACAGGGGGAAATCTGAACAGAGGTAAGATGTTTTAACTCTTGAAGCTTCTCAAGCTCGATCCATGAAAGCCGTTTAAACTGTGCAGAGGAAAGGTGTGGAACCTGTGAATGATCTAGCGTTAAAATTTGTTGAATGTCTTGAATATTGTGTTTATTTAAAAGATAAGCAAAATCATCATCCTCAAACTGTTGAAGTTTGTGACCATCTAGCTAAAGAAATTATTGAATTTCTAAAGGTGTGTTAAAATGATTAAAAAGAATTAGAATTTTTTCAGACAAAAATTCTAGAATCTGTAGTCGCTCCGCAGGCTCAAGTTAAAATAAAATTAATCTCTTATAATAGCTAAGCCTTGTAATCAGAAGCAATTTCTCAATAGGTAGATTTAGCATCCATTCATACGCAGTATCTTCATGGTTTAAAAAATCTCTGAGCCTTTCTACCCCCTGCAAGGGACGTAGACTAAACGAATTAAAAAGACATTCCCTTTGAGGTAATGGATACATAGTAAGAGTATTAAGCTCGCTAGGAAACACTATAAGATTACCAATTGCCAGAAGATTATCCTTTAAAATTTTAATACTGTTCTCAAGCGTTTGAATTTCAGAAGGCTCAAGATCTACCACGCCTTTAACAAGATTCCAATGAGTACAGTCAAAAAGTGCTTCACGTAGAGGCTTTGAAAGCTGATGAAGAGGGTTAATCTCTTGAGGACTAGGACTTTTTTTCAGATTTTCTTAAGCTTTGGAAAAACAAGCATTCAAAACCATTGGGCCTGCTGAGAGGAAAGTGTCGTCTCATGGGGAACGTCGTTGAATTCTTTTTTCTGCGTAATGGAAGCGTCTTGAGCATTTTTAAGTTTATCACGTGTAAGATTTAGAACTAGATGCATCCATTGTGATGTATACCTTAAAAGTGGGAGTATAGAAGATTTAGGTTGCCCTAAAAGTCTGGGAATTTATTTTTCAAGATAAGATTAGTAGGAGTATGCATAAATTTTGCTATCTTCATAGAGATATGTTCTGGAATAGAATGCTTATAATGTTGAGGTATCCCCGCCATCAGAGATTCTATTCCCGAAAGACCTAACATGTTTTCAACCAAACGATGATTATAGGCTCTGAAAACCCAAAACTTTCCAGTACCTCTGGACGTTTAATAGTCTGTAAAACAAGTTGATTTTCGTTTTTCTGAGAGGATGAATCTTTTTTCTCCTTCAGACTACCAATAGTCCAAATAAAAGGTTGTAAAGTAAAGATTGTTAAATAAAATAATAAAAATTTTCTTTTTCTCATAATGCTATTAATAATAAGTTTACTTTTTCAGAATAAATATAAACTCCTGTCTTGGCAATCTCAGTAGGGTATAAGCGAGGGGTGCAGATCTGGCCAGCACCCCTGGAATGTTAAGGATACTTATTCGAATTGCTCTTTAGAGGGATCTTTCTTGGAGGTAAAGGTACTTTGTGAATCCTGTGGAACCACTGTTGTTATTTGTTGCTTGAGTTCCTCAACCTTTTTTAAAAGATGTTCTGAAAAGGGAAAATGATACTTTTTCAATTCATTCTCCCACTCTGAAAGTTTTAGAGTTTCTTTCTTTTCAAGGACATTAAACGTTTTAAAAGTACTGCTCCACTCTGCGAAGTCTTGAGTTATCTGTTGCTTAAATTGCCCAACCTTTTTGAGAAATTTTTTTGGAAGGGGAAAAGCACATTCGTCCCATTCATGTGTCCAATTTAAAAGTTTTAGAATGTCTTCTTTTGGAAGGACATGAAACTTTTGAAAAGTCCTGCTCCACTGTGCAAATTCTCTAATGTATCCAAGATCTAGCATTAATATACGGGAAATATCACTAAGATCAAACTTCAAGAGTTTTTTTGCACCATAGCCATCACTACTAATTTCTAAAAGGCGGGTCCTCTGATCATCGGTAAGCTGTTGTAACTTTTCGATCTTCGCAGGTGTAAGGCGTACAAAGTGTTCAATCTTTAAAAGATCAAAATCTTTAATGCGTTGAAAACTTTCGGGATTAATATTGAGTATTTTTTTAAACTGTGCAGGCTGAAACTGTTTAATTTTTTCAATCTGACAAGGAGAAAGATTTATAAAGTTCCGAATCTTAAGCTTAGGTCTTGTGCTATAATCTTCTGGATCATCAAGCCCTAGAATTTGAACAATTTGTGAAGGTGAAAACTGTTGTAATTTTTCCCTCTCCTGAAGCGTACATAACAAAAGATTGTTAAATTTTCTATCCGAACGCTTTTTAAGATCAAAATTTAAAATTTGGTGAAACTCTTGAAGTGAAAATTTTAGAATTTTCTGAATTTCCTCACATCTCAGTACCCAAAGATTTTCAGCTTGTGAAGGCGTGAGCTGGCGTAACATTTCCAACTTTTCAAGTTCAAGCGTTAACAGAGTTTCAAACTGTTTAGACGTACACTGCGTCACGTGCAAATGGTCAAACGACAAAATCTTTTGTATTTTCTCAGAAGTACACTCCGAAATTTGTTGACGCTGAGAAGGAGAGAGTTGAAGAAATTTTTCAATCCCTATCAAATCACCTTGTAAAACTTTGTCAACTTTGGGATAAGAATTCTGTATAAGCTCTTGCTTTTGTTGATCTGAAAGTACTGTATTCTGAGGAAGCTGTTCCGGATTTTTGAGCTTCAGAGGAATGTGGTGTGTTAACTCACCTATTTTTTCCGGGGTAAGCTGTAAAAGATCTTTAAATTCCTCATTCGAAAACTGTAAAAGATCAAACTGTAAAATCTGTTTAATGATTTTAGTTTTTTTTTGTATAAGTTCTTTAATTCTGTGGTACGGAAGTTCTAGAAGCTGCTCTATTTCCTCAGGCATAAGCTTGAGTACTTTTCCGGCGTTAAAAAAGTGAAAACTTAAAATTTCCATACTCTGTTTAGGTGTAAGCTGTGCTAACTTATCTATCGCATCCGTCAATAAAAGAGTGTTAAATTGATCATCGGAAAGCTGTGAAAGATCAAACTGTAAAATTTTTGAAAACTTCTTAATGTCATACTCCTCGCGTAGAGGCTCTTTCCGACGTCCCGGAAGCTCTTCAATTAGGGACCAAGGATCAGAAGAACGGTTTAGAAGAGCTAAAAACTTACTTTGACCAAAGTGTGACAATGTGAAAATCTGAAAAGACTGGTACTCCAAAAGCTGTGTTATATAAGAAGCTTGTATATAAGAGAGGTTATGGCGGGATAAATCGAGGATACGCCTCATCTCATCTGCGTCTCTCTGCAAAAAGCGCTCAAGCTGCTTAGGATTCAGTTGTAGAATATGGTTAATCTCTGTACGGGAACAATTTAAAACTTTAAGTATTCTGTACAAGTCAAGCTCTTTCAAGATCGCAACTTGTGAAGGCGTAAGGTGAGACAACTTTTCAATTTTTTCAGCCGTAAATTGGTTCAAAAGCGTTGTAAATTCTTCATCTGTAAGGGTTTTAATTTTCAAAGGGGAAAGCCGTAAAACATTTTTAACTTTTGGAAGAACACCCTTTAAAAGCTCTTGACGCCGATAAGGTGGAAGCTGCCTAAAATTCTTAAGTTCTATAGGTCCAAGCTGAATAATATTGTATATCTCTGGATACAAAAGCCTTATAATTCTTTTTGCTTGCAAAGGAAAAAGTATAGCTTGTGTATTTTTCTCGCTCCACTCTTTTTGGATCCTGCTCCACTCTCTCTGTACTGTGTCAGGATAAAAGCTTTGAATATCCTTTCTAGGATCGGAAAGTGTAAGCTGAAGAACGTGCGGCACCAACACTTTTGGACCTTCTAAAAATTGAATAATTTGTGTATCGGGAAGCAAAGAAAGCCTTGGAATAGATCGTTCGAGGTAAACAATTGGAAGACCTGAATCTGAAAGATTCAGGATTTTTTCAACCAAATTATTTGGAAAATATTGCATTGCATTTATTGTATCCTTCGAAAATCCACGCTGCGTCAATTTTTCCAGAATAGGGGTAGATAACATAACAGGAACTAGAGCTTGCTGCATCAATTGATCTTGATTGTGCTGATCATGTTCTTGAGTGTCCTTAGAAACTAAATTCTGTTTTTCATTACCTGCCCAAACAAAATATTCCAAAGTAAAAATTGCCAAAAAAATAGTAAGAGATTTTATTTTTTGCATAACGCTATTAACAATAAGTTTACTTTTTCAGAATAGATCTAAACTGATCTCTTGTCAAGCGTCTGAGGTCATAAGCTCGGGGGTGCGGATCTGGCCAACACTCCTGAACTATTCAATATGCTTATTCGAATTGCTCTTTAGAGGGATCTTTTTTGGAGTAACTACAACTAAGGGATTGAGCTAATTGCTGAGCCTTCCGGACAAAGCTTTCTGTACAATTAATCTGCTTTTGTATCTGTGCAAACTCTTCATTTGTAAGTTCCCTCCTTGAATTTAGAGGAGGTTTAAATGCTTGAAAAGTATTGTTCCAAGCTTCTAATTCTTTAATATGTTCCTCATTAAGCGTTAACCGATGAATTTGATGTGTCTCCAACGCTAGAAGTTCTATTATAGCCAAGCTATTAATTTTTAAAAGTTGGAAAACTTGCCCAGGGGTAAGGTGTCGTAATTTTTTAAGCTTCTCAGGCTCAAGATCTAAAAGCATGTCCCAATGCTTGGGCGTAAGGTGTTGAACTGAGGAAGGATTAAAGTGTCGAAATATTTGAAAACTTTCGGGGTTAAGATCAAGCAGCTTTTCAAACTGTGCAGACGGAATCTGGTTAACCTTCCTGATCTCAGGAATCGAAAGCTGTAGAAATTTTTGTTTAGTAGATCCAAATATCATTATTTTTTCAAGTGGCTCACAAAACCCATGTAAAGTTCTTCGTATGGAATGAGGTAACAGTCCCTTGAAGGACCTCTTTCTGGTCTCTTCACTACTGATTGACCGATTCTTAAGATTCTGCTCAAAATCGCCTCTATACCGTGGGAAAAGCTTGCTCATAAAGTCATCCGGAAGTTGTTCAAATTTTATAAGATCCGTAAATAATTGCGTAGAAGCTTGAAATGTCAGAATCCTTTCAAGCTTCTCGGAGAAAAAATGTAATAGTTTACGAATTTCAGGAACTCCAGGCTTGGGAGGGATAGATATAGGCTCTAAACCATGGTTGTCAGCACTAAGCTTGCAAATTTTAGGAACTCTAGGCTTGGGAGGGATAGACGTAGGCTTGAAACCATAACTTTCAGGAACTCTAGCCTTGAGAAGGGTAGACACGTGCTCTAAACCATCGTTGTTAGCACGAAGCTCTTCATAACTAAGCATTTCATCAGAGAAACTTTCCGAAGAGTCAGAACTAAGCATTTCATCAGAGGAAGTCACCGAAAAAAAGTCAGAACTAAGTATTTCATCAGAGATCGGCGTCAAAACATGTTGCTCAGAACTAAGCATTTCATCATAGGAACCCTCCCAAACAGGGCTTACAGGACCAGGGATTTCATCAGAGACAATAACATGTCGGAGAAGCTTTGGGGCACAACTAAGCTTTAAAATTTTTAGAACCTCTGTAGGCCTAAAATCTTCGGACTGTTCTAATTTGTCTAACTTTTTTTGAATTTCGATACTATCGCTGGATAAGAGACGGGAAAATTGTTCATCTGAAAAGTATGAAGGATCAAACCTGATGCAAAGGTCTACAATATATTTAATTCTGGAAAGCGGTTTTCCTCGAAAGTTCAGGAGCGTTGTATGTGAGAGCTTATGAAATACTTCACGACCATATTTTAAAAAGAATGCAAGAATTTCACGATCCTCTCTCATGAGGTATTCTATGTGTTTATCTGAGAGCTTATGAAATACTTCACGACCATGTTTAAAAAAGAATTCAAGAATTTTACGATCCTGTGTCATGAGGTATTCCACGTGTTTATCTGAGACTTTTCGAAGGTCAAACTGTAGAATCACTTTTAGTCTTTCAAGAGATTGCGTTGTTAAAAGCGTATATACGTTCTCAGAAGAAAATACTGAAAGCATGTCCCTCTCTTTAAGTGACAAATTTGAAAATTTTTTATCCAAATCCGAAAACGGCACAGAAAGAACATCTGAAAAAGTTGAAATCTGAAGCAGAGCTGTACCTTCGCTTAGATTTTTAACTGCGCTACTAATCCGAAAAAACGAGAACGGAATTGAATACTGTATTATGTTGATCAAGGCTGGCTTTGGAATATTGTACTTATTATAAATCTCTTCAAATCTCGGAACGCCTAGCAGGTGTTCAAGGAAACGATATTGAGTGTGACTAAGGGTGCTTATTATATGTTCCATACTGGATGAATCTTTTAAACTCCATAAAGCACCCAGCATTATTGGCGTAAGCAGTGAATGGTGTAATGATTCTTTTCTTTGATTCTGCTCAGAAAGGGAGTCTTGCTCTTGGTTAGAAACTGACTTTTGTTTCTTGTTACCCGCTTGTATTGCCTCCTCAGAAGAAAAAAGTGCCGCACAAAAAAGTAACACAGTGCTTAATTTCAAATTTTTCATTTGTATACCTTAAAAAAATTATACTTATTCATTATTAAAGACATATTTTTTTTTTTCAAGAGTCTTGGGTCACAAGCAGGGAGTTTGAATTTGTCCAAAACTCCTGGATATTCATCTAGTATTGAGAATTACTACAGAAAAAAGGTATCATTTTTTTCTACACACTTTCAGAATATTGTTTCGCATTTAATCTATAATGACTTGTGTAAAAAAACGGAAAGACTATAAGCCGGGTTCTGTCTTGGCGATCATTTCTCTATGTAACTTTATTACTAAAGTACTTTAGCAGCCTACCCAAGTGACGACGCTCAAAAACATTACGCGAGCATGTATATACTCTTGTCACTTCTATTTGGCCTTGCTCCCAACGGGGTTTACCTTGCCGTATAGAATTACTCCTAACGCGGTGCGCTTTTACCGCACCATTTCACCCTTACCTTTAAAAAAAGGCGGTATTTTTTCTGTGGCACTTTCCCTCAAGTTACCCTGGCCGAGTGTTACTCGGCGTTGTGTTTTATTGGAGCCCGGACTTTCCTCTTTAACACACAGTGTTACAGCGCTCGCCCATCTTTCCGAATCTTTATGTTATTAAAAAATTACATAAAGTTCAATAGAGACTTTAGTAAGGATTTAGCATAAAAATTTTTTGAAAAAATTTTACAAACATTAAATTTTTTTTAAATATTCTCAACAAACCAATTTTCATTACTCTTTATATTTGAAATTTCTTTTATGCCATCATTTTTTATTAATGGAAACGCTTTGAGCGCGATTTGATTTCCTCTTAATTTGATAATTATGCTTTAATTTGAAGCGAAACTCTGACTGTATTATTGTGGATGTGGTTAAAGATTATGATATATGCAACGCTTGAATTCGTCACCAGTTGTGGAAAAATTCTTATAGACGGTCAGAGTTATTGCATAACTCGTTGATTATAAGATAATACTCTCTAGCAGATGTATCTTAAAACTTGTCTGAACAATTCAAGATAAATGGATTAAAGATATGGAGAAGGAGAAAGAATAGCCTATCCAAGTGATTTAACACATCAATAAAAGTCTTTAACTGAAGG
>NZ_PHHC01000079.1:57808-65437 GCF_002930195.1 Holospora curviuscula
GTTCTGGCATTTGCGTGTAATACTTGTCCCATAAGCTTTTTCTCCATGCATTATTATCTTCATAATATATACCATAACTCTCTGGGATCAAACAATTAGACTGTGTCGTCACGAGAGTAAATCTATACTGGCATGAGATATAGAATGAATCAATGAAAGGTTTTTATGATAGGCGCTCACCGACGCCATGATATGCCAGATCGCATATGGAGTCTTTTAGAGCCGCGATTGCCTGGGCGAAAAGGTTCCTGGGAAGGTATCGCCCATAATAATAGGCTTTTTAAACGCCGCCTTTTGGATATTGCGCACTGGCGCACCCTGGAGAAATTTGCCTCCTGACTTATGGCCACTGAAAAAACACGCATCGACGCTTTTGCAGATGGCGGGACAAAGGCGTTTGGCAAGGGGTGTTAGAATCACTTGTGATGGAGCCTGATTTTGAGTGGCTCATGATTTGATGCAAGCCCTATCAAAGTACCCCCTCATGCAGCAGGAGCACGTGGTGGAAACCAAGCCATGGGATAAACAAAAGGGGGCTCAATTCCAAAATACATATAGCCGTAGATGCGACTGGTATGCCAGTGCGAATCCTTGTTACAGAAGATAGCACAGCTGATTGTACACAGGCTGAGGCTTTTATTGAGGGCATAAACGCCCAAGGTCTTTTAGCCGACAAAGGCGATGATTCAGATGCTGTATTAGACATGGCAAACAGTCAAACCATTCAAGCGGTGATTCCTGAAAAAAAGAATCGAAAAGAACAGCGCTTCTATGAGCTGTCTTTCCCTTTTTGGCTCAATATCTCGTAACGACACTATCTAGTTAATTTTCTTTTTTATTTTTGAGTTTTGAAAATTTAAATAGGAAAGATTTTTTAGGAAAGATTTTTTTTAAAATTCCATAGCTAATCAAGTATTGCAATTCCAGTATAAGGCATCGTTCAGGAAAATAAGTGAATATGTCTAATTTACATGAAAAAAGTTCTGTGATGCATAGTATTTTTATTCTTATGGCGGTCTGAAGTATTGATGTGCTTCACTGACAAAAAAATATTATTCTGTTACTGTGTGCGGCATGTAACGTGCTCTTTGATGAGGCTATTGGTACCACGTGTCACATTTACTGCAATGTGGCGCTTATATTGTGATAGTACATTACGCACGCTACCCCTACTACAAAACGATCTAGGATAAGTTATTCTTTGGTTTTTGTATTTTAGATATTGTGAAAATGTCAAACCTACCGTCTTTACCTGTCGGATAGATTACTAGCTAAAAGTATCTTCTTCCTTCTGTTGGGGATTGTTTATGTATTGACTTTTTATTAAGTCATAATAATTAACCCTTAATTGAGGGGGATAATCTTTTCCCCAAGTGTGGATATTTTGTAGATATATAATGTTAGATTTCATAAAAACGCCTTGTTTTGCAAGGCTAAATTACTGACTTGCAGGGTGTGGATAACTCTGTGGAGAAAAAACCCAAATTTTCCCATTGACTCCCAAATATTCCCATGTAATGCTTACTTCAGTAGTTAGAGTGTGATTCTGTATAAACGTGCAGTTGTTTTTATCAACTTTTCAAAATAGAATCGATAAAAAAGGACGTGTTTCGGTTCCTGCTTCTTTTAGAGCAGTATTAGCCGATCAAGCATTTCAAGGTATTGTAGTCTTTCGTTCTCTTACCCTTCAAGCCATTGATGGTTTTAGTATGGCCCGCATGGAAAAATTGAGTCAGGATCTCGATCAGTTGGATGTATTTTCTCAAGATTATGAAGATTGGACTGCCAGTATTTTTGCTGATTCCTATCAGCTTCCTTTTGATTCAGAGGGACGTATTCAACTTCCTGAAATTTTTTGTACCTACGCAGGTATTACGGATATCGTGGCGTTCATTGGACGAGGAAAAAGTTTTCAACTCTGGAATCCTGGTATATTTTTGAGCTATCAACAAGCGGCCCGAGATCGCTTAAAGCACAAAGAGCACGGACTAAGAGCAATGGTATAAAACAGATGCATATTCCTGTCCTATCAGAAGAAATAAGGAGCCTATTGGCGCCGTTAGCACCAGAAATTCAAGGTCCATCCTTTTCATTTATGGATGGAACCTTTGGAAGAGGGGGGCATACTGACATTTTTTTGCAATACTTTCCCTATGCTAAGATTTGGGCTTTTGATCGAGATCCTGAAGCCATGATTTGGGGAAAAACTCAACATCGTTATAAAAATCTTTATTGGGTAGGAGATTGCTTTTCTCGTTTTGAGCATTATATTCCAGGCAAAATTTCTGGCATAGTATTAGATTTAGGTGTATCTTCTCCTCAATTAGATCAACCAGAGCGGGGATTTTCTTTTCGATACTCTGGTCCACTAGATATGCGTATGAGTCAGTCTGGTCTTAGCGCAAAAGATCTAATAAAAAATGCTTCAGAAAAAGAGCTAAGCCATATATTTTGGACCTATGGCCAGGAACGGCGAGCACACTATCTGGCTAGAGTGATTAAAAATCATAAAGGGTCTTTGGAAACCACCACCGACTTAGCACAACTCTTGTGTCATGCGTTGGGAATACGCCATAAAACATTTTCTTTACACCCTGCCACTCGCGTTTTTCAAGCGTTGCGTATTGTGGTGAATCAAGAATTAGAAGAAGTATACAAAACGCTTCCTAGAGCCATTGAGGCCCTTGCACCTTTGGGAATCCTTATTGTTATAAGCTTTCACTCTTTGGAAGATGGAATCGTAAAGCGAGCAATTCAGGCGTGCCCTAAGGAATACTATCGCTATTGTAAAAAACCTATTGTTCCTTCCGCTCTTGAAGTTAAAAAAAATCCCAGAGCGCGATCAGCAAAATTGCGCTGGGTACAACGATGTGAGACCTCTTGATGAAAATTTTATTGTGTACATCCTTTATTATGACTACACTTTCGGGAATGTTCTTGTTTCATGTTAAGTATCAAGTGCTTGCCTTGGAGCATGAATACCAAACAACACAGCTCCACTGCGCCCAATTACAAGAGGATATTTCTGTGCTGCAAAGTCATTGGTGCTATTTAACACGCCCTGAACGTATTGAAGCATTAATCACTCAACACTGGCCCCATTGGGTGAAGCTAGCGCCTCAGCAAGTGGTGTGCTGGCCTAAAATTATTTGTGCACAATCTGAATCTGGATCCTACTCGGACGCTCATTTATGATAAGGGGATATCTGCTTCCAGATAAAAATAGGACGTTTTGAGGCAGCGAAAATACGTTTGTCTATACTTGTAGTAGTGAAGGGCTTTAAAAGGATAACAAAGGCTTTTATTCTGGTACAATGGTAATGAATAATGAATTGATAAAAAAATCTAAAGAACGGTTGATGAGCGGCGCAAGGAAAACACCAACGCTGAGTTAAAGCGTTTTGCGGAAAAGTATTGAGTAATTCCATAGGTATAGAGTACGTAATTTAAGTTGCTTTAGATCTATGATTTCTTTTTTACCTAATCGTGCTTTAGGCTTTATGACTCTTTCTTTTTTCTACTGTACCCACCTCTGCTTATGCTACTTTTTCTTACCATAACTATTGTTTCGCTTTTCTTTTGATCATTAACTAGTTTTATCTATTTTATTATTATGCTGTATTGCTGTTTTCTCATCATTGTACCACATATAATCCTATTTCCAAGCTAAATTACTATAGCGCGAAAAAATTTCAGTACTCAGTGAAATTACAATAAAGACTTCTATAAACTACTTCATTTATATTAAAATGCCTTTTTTTTATCAAATAATATAAATAACTAACTATAGAACAATTATAATAGAAGAAACGAGAAGAATCTTTAAAGCTATCGTATTCATTGGATTTTCGTCGTAAAGGTTTAGGAATTAAGAAGAAAGAAGGGGTGCGCTATCAGGATTCTGGTAAACGTTTTGGAATGAGTAAGCAGACTATAGAGAGAGTAAGCGGTTAGAACCTAAATTCGTTCGCTATAAGCCAGCCAGAACAATGAACATGGACTGTGTAGAACACGCTATCGCGATGGATCTTGATGCCGATCAGCTAGCGTGAGCGGAGCGTTTTGGGGGTAGGGCTTTTGGCATTTTGAAAGCTCTGAGAAGTCTTAGGGTTGGCTATAAAAAAATCTTAAATTATCTAAAAGCGGATCCAGAAAAAAGATCTGTATTGTGCCAAAAGCGTGATGAATTAAACAGCAAAATTGATGAACGTGGAAATACCCATGATATGTCAAAAACTCACGGGTATTCTGTAAAAAGGTGGCGTTGTTACGGAAAACAGGATTGGGGTGTCAAAAGTAAAAGAAATGTTGGGTAGAAGAAACGATACTCACCAATATTCTAGAAAACCGTGGTATTGTCATGAATAATACTGCGTTCCATCAAGGTAAAGCTATGCAGAAAATGATTAAGAATGCTGGTCATACTTTATTTTACCTACGGCCTTATTATACAGACCTTAATCCCGTTGAGAAACAACGGGCTCACGCTAAACAGATGCGACGTTCTACACATTGTTAAATTTACGCGCTATTTTCTATAACCGTTCTACAGGTGGTTGGCTATTTACCCTCTTTAATGGGAATACAATAAGGTGCTTGTTTAGCTGAAGGTATTAAATCAAATAAGAAAAATTTACCGATATTTCCTCACGAACTTCCTAAGTTTTTATAAGGGTAATAATATATTCAATAGCCTTAATTTTACATGCTTCTTTTTCCCATTTTCCTTGAGCTAACGTTCCATATCCTCCTCCCTGAGGCTCCATAGCCAGAGCTTCGTAAAGCCCTTTAAGTAATCTGAGCGCACTATGGGTTTTTGCTCTCCTTTCTTCTACTGCCAGATATACACTATGTTTACTTTGGGATGTAAGCCAAAATACTCCAACATCAAACCCTTTTTCCGTACGAATCACATCGATCCAAGGTTTAATAGCTTTAGGGTCTACATCCTGTAGTGTGCCCCACCATAAAGATCCTTGAGGGTGATCTATACGCTCTAACGGGCAAACAATAGAAGGTACTTGTTTAGCTGAGGTTATCAAACGATTTATTTTCTCTTCTAATCCTTGAGGCGTTGTTTTTAATAAGCGTGTAAGATGTGTTTGTGCATCAAAAAGCTTTTGAACGTAAGTGAGCGCTGTGTGTTGAGTGATGGCTTCAATACGCCGTAATCCAGCACCAATACTACTTTCTTGAAGAATTTTAAATAGGCCAATTTCTCCTGTGTACTCTACATGAGTTCCACCACATAGTTCCATAGAAACGAAATCGTCAGATTTTCCCATGGAAATAACTCGAACTTCTTGAGCGTATTTTTCTCCAAATAATGCCATAGCGCCGGCGTTCAACGCAGCTTCTTGAGACATTATTCTGGCGTGAACTGGAAGATTTGCCCATATCCGTTCATTCACCCACAGTTCAATATATCGTAATTGATCTGGGGATACTGCTATAGGGTGTGAAAAATCAAAACGTAAACGCTCTGGTGTGACCAGAGAGCCTTTTTGTGTCACATGTTCTCCCAATATTCCCCGCAATGCACTATGTAACAAGTGCGTTGCAGAATGATTACTTTGAATTCGTTTACGATAGGAGATATCTACACTTAACAGAACGAGATCGCCTTCTTTTAATATTCCCTGGTGCATAGTGCCATGGTGAACAAAAAGGTGATTTCGTTGCTCAGTGTGGGTGACTTTCATAACACCGTGCGGGCCTTTTATCCATCCTTTATCTCCAATTTGTCCCCCGGATTCCGCATAAAATGGTGTAGTTTGGGTTACAATACACCCAGTACCCCGCAATTCTACCAAAGGTATTTTTTCACTAGGATCTAAAATAAGTTGAATATTATCAGTGTGTTCTAGTGTATGATAACCACAAAACTTGCTGGGAGCCTGGCCTTGAGTGATTTCAGTCCAAAAATTTTCGGTTTCTTCATCACACAGAGGAATTACGTGGCCTCCAAGACGATACTGACGAGAGGATATTTTTTGAGCTTCTAGGCACAATTCAAAAGTGGCATGATCAACATTTATTCCTTCATCTGCTAAAATATCTTGTATAAGGTCTATAGGAATACCATAAGTATCGTAAAGTTGAAACGCTTTTTCTCCAGAAAAAATTCCGTTTTGAATAGAAGATTTGCTTCCTTCTATCAATCGCATTCCTTGAGCCAAGGTATGCTCAAAGCGCTCTGCCTCGTAAAGTAAAGTTTTTTTTACGAGCGCTGCTGCACGCATTAATTCTGGATACGTTTCGCCCATGGTTTCAAGTAATGGAGATACCAGTTCTGATAAATGATCTAATGATGTTCCGATGTAAGATCCAAACCGAAGTGCTCGTCGAATAATACGTCTCAGCACATATCCCCGCCCTTCATGAGAAGGGAAAACACCATCCGCCATTAAAAAACTCGCACTCCGTACATGATCAGCCATAACGCGATGAGGTAAATCTTTCAAGGGAAATAAACGAGATGAAACGCCAGAACATAAAGTTTTTGAAACTTTCACTATATGATAGAGTATATCCGTATGAAAATTGTCATGGACGCCCTGCATCACTGATGTGATGCGCTCCAGCCCCATACCAGTATCAATACATGGACTGGTTAAGGGTATATCTCCCTTTGGAGTACGCTCAAATTGCATAAACACTAAGTTCCACAGCTCCACGAATCGAGGGCCGTCCTGCTGAACTGTCCCGGGTAGTCCTCCTGGAATATGAGCGCCGTGATCAAAAAATATCTCAGAGCAAGGCCCGCAAGGACCAGAATCTCCCATAGCCCAAAAATTATCTTGACTGTTGATAAACAAAATTCTCGAATCCGAGAGGCCTGCTATTTTTTTCCAAAATTGCGCCGCTTCAAGGTCTGTATGATAAACCGTGACATAGAATTTTTCTTTTGGTATCTTTAAACATCGTGTTAAAAAATCCCAAGCATATTCAATGGCATGCTCTTTAAAATATTCACCAAAAGAAAAATTTCCCAACATTTCAAAAAACGTGTGGTGGCGTGCAGTATACCCAACTTGCTCCAAATCATTATGTTTTCCTCCAGCACGAACACATTTTTGACAACTGACTGCAGTTGTGTAAGATTTTTTTTGCTTTCCAGTAATGATGTCTTTAAATTGTACCATTCCTGCAGTCGTAAACAGCAAGGTAGGATCATTTTCTGGAATAAGTCCAGAAGAGGGAACACCTGTATGACCGACGGACTGAAATTTTTCTAAAAAAGCATTACGAATATCAAGAGTCTTCATTAAAATATTTAATATAAAAACATCGACGTAAATATAGCATACATGTCTTAAAAAAGATAGGAAAAGTGATAGACAGTACAGGACCTACGCAGGAAAAATTTATCTTGACAGAGTTAGCAAGGTGTTTGAAGGAAATAGCATTTTTCTCAGCAGTAATTTAATTGATGGTTCTGGCTTTTCTTTCAGGTTCACTCATACTGCAAGTACCTATTTAGGAAATATATAGCCAAATAACGATAGAACAATTATAATAGAATAAAATAAGAGAGAATATTTAAAGATTCCGTATTTATTATCGTAAAGATTTAGGAATTAAGACGAAAGAAGGATTGAGCTATGAAGAATCGGGTAGACGTTTTGG
>NZ_PHHC01000079.1:65532-69199 GCF_002930195.1 Holospora curviuscula
TATTTTTATGCAGCTGCTCTTAGGGTACAACAAAAAAAAGTGTTAAAACTTATTAAAGTAAATAAACAGAGATAATTAAAATTTATTTTTATATAAGATCTACATTATAAAATTTTTATCTTTTCACCATAAAATCTATCCACTGGGGTGTCAAGATAATGTTTTTAAATACAAATTAAACATTTTAGAAAAATAGTGCTTCCCTCCCGCTTTCCTTAAGGGAGAGAAAGAGGGGACTGACGCAATATCAATTTCCCCAAGAGAGTCTAATAGTATTGTGGGATTACAATTTGTCTTTTTTGGTATCAATTTTGGAGGATTGAATTAAATCTTTCTGCTTCCGGGAAGGGGGCTTCCTTTTTTCAACCTGTTCTGCAAAAGGCTGCCACCAATTTTTCCGTTGAAGGGAGTATTCTACGTTTTTCTTCGTTCGGTCAAATTTGGCATCTAGCTGGAGTTTAACTAATGTTATAGCCCTTATCATGGACCATTCCTCACACTTTGTTTCTAACTTATTTTTTATCTCAAGCAGTTGATTCATCGATTCAGTTTCTTGCTTGTGCTGCCTGTCTTCCTGAGCAGAGCGCTGATCAAGAAATTGCTCCAGATCGCGAAGCTGATCTTTGAGCACTAAAACGTTCACAACATTTATGGAAAAAGTAGGAGATTGAAAAACTTCGTCCTGCGAAGTTTGAGAAACAAAAAGCTCCGGATTCTGTCAACTTTCAATGCGCGTTATGGTCTTTATTTGCGCCTCCTCAAGCTTGCTCTCCTTATCCTTTAGGACGTTTACCTCGAGCGCTTCTTGTTGCATTATCTGCTTAAAATTTATTTTCAGGTTAAAAAATGTGCTTTGAAAGCTTCTTAATGCTTCCACTGGATATGGATATTAGAAAAAGTGTTCCCCATATACTGCGCGATCTCTTCAATGTTTTTTTGAAATTTATTCCAATTATTAAGTTGCTCTTGAATTTGGTACCCTTCTTGACTTTTTGGTTCAAGATGTGGCTGTAGTAGAAGATTGGCTTGCTGTATCTGGTTTTCAATACGTTTTTTTATATATTCTCGGTCACGCTGTAAATCATTCAATCTGGAAGATCGTAACTGAGCCCGACTAACAAGACAGGTTTTGATATCTTCAAGACGCTTGTAATCTTGGTCTTATCAATGACCTCAATCACATCGTTTATATTAAGAATGTTTCTCGGAGGTAGGCTGGATTTCGGTTCAATAGGCTTAAATTTAGATACCTTTCTTATAATAATTTCTTTTTCCGATAAGGAAACATCGTTTCGTTTCTTTAGGACTGTTTGTATTCCTTGTTTGAGTCGTTGTGCATAATTTGAATTTTTGTATCTTTTCTAGTTTTTTTAAAGAACAAAAGATCCAAATTTTTCTCGCTTAAAATGATATTTCAGAGTAAAGAAATCATCCAAAAATATCATTTCGCCCCCCCCACGAAATCGGTGACTCATTGAGCGCTTGAATGTGTTGGTGCCCTTACGATCATTGGGTTAATGTAAGCCCCTAATTCCTGTAAAAAATGTTCTGACTTGTGAATTTCAAGGTAAGGAGCGATTCATGTTTTCAAAAAATCAGCTATTTTGCGCCAATCATCAGCCCCTATTTTTTCCGCTAAAATTGAAAAGTGCTTGAGAAGCTGGAGAAAAACTGCGCGTACCTACCCCCTAGAGTCTGAGGATTAGGCTCTTGTCCATGGCTAACAGCATGTACACATTCTTCTAAAATAAAGATTCCTACAAAAAATACTATACATATGTGGTTTAATTTTAAATTTTTCATGAATGGATAATGCATAAACTATTTACTTTTTAAGCATAAATCCAAACGTCTTTTGTGTAAAAATAAATTTTTATTAATATGTCATTATGGTATTTCAGAGCATTTTTATTAAGGAGAAAATTTTGCACGGCCTTGTATCTCTAATCCCCTGCGCCAATAAACTTGAAAATTCGATAAGAGTTTACCGCACAGCAGACTAAGACTTAGGGAATGTCGACATTTAAGTTTACTTTAGAATTATGAGTGATGCAGCAAAATGAAGGAAGGAAAGAAAAGCGTGTGTAAATTTGTCATATCTGGGTGCAACGGGCCTGAAATGGGTTAACGTGTTGAACATTGGCTCGACTAGAGTGCGTTCTTTATAAAGATCTGCGTCAAATTCTCTGAGATTTTTTTTCCATGGATCGTGGGGGATAACGGCTTTGTTGCGGCCAGCATAATGAACAAGGTCATCGGCATCGTAACATTTTATCCGTCAATAGCGTTTTAAAGTCAAAATTGTTCGTTAAGTTTGTTCGTTAAATCAAGGGCTTTTGTATAGTCAGAGCACTGAGCAGGCGATAGAATGAATCTTACGGGGTTTCCCAAAGAGTATCCCCTCCAAGCCCGTGGATCTTCGTGCTAAAACCGTCTGCTAAGCGCCCCAGCGCTTGTTCTTGTGTACCATTTGACCCTATTTTTTTCTGACGCCCGCGGTGTGTTGATGGGAGCGAATCATTGTCGAATCAATCATGATCTATTGCGTATCAGCATCTATTTGCCACACACTGGCTTTGGACCATCGTATCAACCGTTTGTCAACCCTCGATCATTTCCTGTAAGATTCTGGCAATGCACGCCACACTGCACCCTTGTGGGCAATCCATATCGTTACCAGTACGTCATGAATTCTCTTCTTTCCCAGGCAAAGTTTCTTTTATTTCTTCCCATTGGTCGTCTCGTATCTCTTGTAATCCTTAATCTTACAACACTTAATTATAAATGTCGACAGACTCTAAGATTTAGGGCCCTGGATAAAAGATTTTTGGAATATGAAGGATGTGTTTTAGCTGACAATGCTCAGGATGGTCTATCTGCTCTAAAAAACCTATTGGTATTCTTTTTACTAAAATTAAGTAATATTAAATCACTATTATAGTAATTTACCTTGAATTTATTATAATTATCAGAAAATAACAAAAAAATCATAGAGATATACAGGCTAAACTTAAAGGAAAGCGTAATAAAATACATAAAATTAGGGCATAATCAAAAGAAAAGCGCTAAGTAGCGGTTGGATAAGCTACGAAAAAGAAGGAATTATTAAGCGTAAAAGTACGATTAGGCAGAAAAGGAAGCATAGATAGATCAGCTAAAAGTTTATGTTGAAAATAACGAAGATAAAACATGAAAAAAGATCACTAGGCTATTGAACGCAAGAGGTATTGCTCTTGTTCTATAGAAGGCTTAAAATGTTAGGCTTTAGAGAGCACAATACTTTACCTCTGGGAAGACTCGTGAAAAAATACATATTAAGAAACAATCAACGATATAGCGCCCGAAAGTCTTGTGTAGAGTGACGAGAGTAGTATAGAACAGACTATTTGCAAAGATAGAGAATAGAGGAAAAGAAGTGAAGTAAAATACTGGTTGGTAAGAAGCATGCTACATATTCCAAAAGAACCTGTAGTATCCCTAGAATAATCAATCGATCGCTTCCATGGGGTTTAATGGTTCTTACGATTTCATCATTGGATAGAACAGAGTTGAATCAAAGCGCTAAAACTTAGCCTGATTTTGGATCATTCCTCATTCCATAACGCGTATAAGACAAAAGAAGTGGTGAATCGGGTGGCTGAGGGCTAGTTTTCCTACTTCTATATTC
>NZ_PHHC01000079.1:69825-71751 GCF_002930195.1 Holospora curviuscula
AAAGAGAGGTGAGATAGAGCAAAACGCTATACACGTAATCTAAAAGACGAAGCGTGGCAAGTTATAGAAGAAGAGATCAACACGCTTACAAGGGAAAGCAAAGAAGGCTGCCGCCTAAACGATGCTAGGGGGGTATAGAACGGCATAGTTTATATCACGAAATGGCTATTTTGGAGGGATCTCCCTAAAGCGTGTAGGCCAGGAAAGAGAGTATTGAATACCTTGAACAGGATAAAGCATAGAGCAATCATTCAAGAATTCATGGATAAACTTAAAGATAGCGTTAGAATAAAGATGGAAAAAGAAAAAAGTTCTAGCATAAGAATCATCTATAGCCAGAGCGTGAACCCACGATCTTTTAAACACTAAAGAGAAAAGGTATGATGGAGGTAAGAAAGGGGCGGATAAAAAACGATATCTAAGGGTAGACACCTTAGGCTATCGGCTAAATGGTGATGCGCACAGCGCTAGACCTCGTGATAGGACGTGTGCCAAAAGAGTCTCCTGTGGCTTGAAGAAAAAATTTGCAAGGCTGGTGAAGATTTTAGCCCATCAAAGCGATCAAGGTGATCTAAATCAGTGGGTTTATCTTCATACGTCAGAGGCTTAGCTTAGCAATAGACCCCTTCGGAAACTCTCATTGTTCTAATTCCATGGTATAGACCCCTGCAATGAGCGTGAATCTCAGCCCAAATCTGTTACGCCTGTTTCTGTATGTATCAGAGATGATCTTGAAGCGTTTGAGCATCCCAATACCATTTTCATTCATTACCCGCTCACTGGAAAGTTTTCTATTTTTTCTTTTTTCTTCTTGCGTTAGCGGATTTTTCTTACCCTTCTTTTTTGGAATGTCAGTTCTACTATGGAGTGTTTTCAAGCCGTGATATTTTGTATCCGTAATACCCTTAATTTTAGGATGAATATGAGTTTTTGATTCCTTAAAAACCCTGAAATCATGACGCTTGCCCTTTGAAAAAGCCGTGCATATACCTTCTTGAGTTACTACACCTTGAGTGTTTAAGGGGTGTTTTTTCTTTTTCCCTGAGTAGTATGCTTTTGTCTTTTTTTGGGCGCTTTATTGGGGGTTCTGTTGCATCTATTAACACCCCTTCATCATTCATATCACGTTTCAAAAGCGCTTTCTTACCTGGCAAAGCAAAATCAGAGTGCTTGATACGCGTTCTTTCTATCCATTTCCCCATAGCTTTGACTTATATGGAAATAAGTACGGGTATTCCCGGATGTACTCAAGAGCCCTAAGAAGGCGATCCTCTAAAATAAGCGTGTTCTTTCCACCGCCTTTCGCTTTCTTAAGGCCTTCAACTTTTCTCAAAATATCAAGCATCTTTTCAAAAGGTGATCTTTTAACGCCTGTTAAACGATAAAATTGTTCGTCTTCTATATTTTTTATGGTTTCGTACTTCATGACAGATCCTTCTATAGAGCGTTTACATCAAACTTTAAATTTAATCTAGTTTCTCAAGAGGTCTAGTGTACACCATGCAGAACACCCTAAAGGGATTAAAGTCAATGATGACTTGTAGAGCATTCATTGGCTTGGTTAGGTCATTTTAGAAGATTATCCAAAGATTATGAGAGGTCTGCTTCATGAACCAAAGCGTTTATTCCACTAACCGTCACTAAAAAATCCTAAATAGGGTAGAACAACGGGTTGCGGGACTGGTTCTATTGTGTGCTAATCTTTTTGTTTTATACGTTCTGATAAAAGGGGAAAGTATGCGCGAGAAAGCAAAAATTTTTCTGAAAACAAAACTGTATTTTTATGCAGCTGCTCTTAGGGTACAACAAAAAAAAGTGTTAAAACTTATTAAAGTAAATAAACAGAGATAATTAAAATTTATTTTTATATAAGATCTACATTATAAAATTTTTATCTTTTCACCATAAAATCTATCCACTGGGGTG
>NZ_PHHC01000079.1:73687-117019 GCF_002930195.1 Holospora curviuscula
TAGCGTTTGTGAGAAACGGTCTTAACAAGACAATTGAAATTTCAGAACCCCAGGATGGGCGGTATTTGCCAAAAGATGAGTCGTTGAACGAACCTTGGCTTGGCTCAATCATTATCTAAGATTGTCTAAAGCGTACGAAATGGCTGTAGCAGAAAATAGAGCGATGATCGCGCATTCTATGCGCTTGTTAAGGCGGATTGCTCATCCATAAATATCTCAGAACAAAGATTGAGTCATCGTGTAAATAATGGAAATATACTTATTGTATTCCCAAAATTTGACTTGTTAACTATTTTCGTCAGCTAAAAATCTAGAACCGTTCAAGAAAGCCTTATCAAAGAATTTAGGAGGAAAAATAGGATTATAATTGAGTCCTTCAATAATTTTTTAAAGGAAGATTCAGATTTTTTTAAAGAACTCTTGTATAATTTGTAATAAAGTGGCATGCTTTAAGAAGACTTATTGTTTATTTAAATGTTACGTGTTCCAATACTATCAGTGGTTACCTTTTGCGTTAAAAACTACGTTATTTTTTGTAATTGGGATGGGAAGTGTACTCTATACAGTGTATTTTCCTAGTTCTCTTCATCGCCTTCTATGCTGTGTAGGATTTTCAGTACAGGAAATTTTTGTAGAAGGAAGAAAGCGTACAGATCTTTCAGGTATAAAACGTGCGTTAAATTTAATTCCCCAAAAGTCTCTCTTCAGCTTGGATTTGCCAAAAATATTGAATACAATAGAACGTATGCCCTGGGTGAGGTCTGCAGTTATTGAGCGTATCCTACCGAATCGTGTGTATATCCGTTTGTGTGAGAAAGACCCGATTGCAGTGTGGATAGGTCCAGAGCAAAAACAGTATCTCATTGATAAAGAGGGAACAATTATTGTAGCTCTTAATCCAAAAGATACTGTAAAATGGAATAAACTTTTAAAAATTATGGGAGCCAACGCCCCGTCCAATGTGCTGGATTTACAAAGAGCGTTATCTTTATTGCACATTAAGACCATTCATCGGGCGGTATTCTTACGCTCTGGACGTTGGGATGTGTATGTTGACCATACACTATGTGTAAAACTTCCAGAAGGTGAAGTAACGTTTGGTTTGCAGCGATTCTTAGCATTACGTCACAAAATCCCCAAAAATGTTAAAGTTATTGATCTAAGATCTGGGGATTCAGTACTGATGGAATTCGACAAGAATGGTCCTTTGCCGAATAAAGAACAGCGGGATAAAAAGGAAAAAAATGAAGAAGTTTAATATGCCCAGTTTGTTGACAGGCCGTTTTGCTACTGGAATTGATCTTGGATCTAGCAAGTTTTGTTGTTGGACGGGAGTTTGGGAGCGCGAAGAAGAAGTTAAAATTATTGGAGCGGGACACGCAGCGGCGCGAGGCATTGAAGGGGGAAATTTGGTAGATGTAGGAGCCCTAGAGTCTCAAATTACTGCTGCTATTTACGAAGCAGAACGTCAGTCCAACGTACAAATTCATCAGGCAGTGGTTACTTTAAATGGTCACTTTTTTTACTCCGACTATCATGTGTTGAAATCTTCTATCTATGAAGGGGTCGTTACTCAAAAATTATTAGATCAGTTGTGGGGAAGATTTTTATCTCGGCATCAAGATTATTTCCCCTTACACTTTATTCCTTTAGAGTTTTGTGTGGACGATCAAGATCGTATCAAGGATCCTCGGGGAATGTCGGGGGTAAATTTGATGTGCTATTGTCACGTTGTTTGGGTGCACAAGGGACGCTTTAATACCCTGGTAGAATGCTTAAAGCGATGTCAAATCCAGCTCTCTGGGTTATTATTAGGACTCTATAGCAGTGGTCTTGCTTGTTTAACCTCAGACGAGCAAGAATTGGGCGCCACCATTATTGACATGGGAGCTCAATCTACCGGAATGGGCTTTTTTTTTCAGGGACGCTTGGTGGGATCCAAAACAGTTAAATTAGGAGGAGACCATATTACACAAGATATTGCGCGGGGATGTGAGACCCCTATTCAGCATGCCGAGCGCATTAAAGTTTTGTATGGTGCGGCACTTCCCACATCCAGTGATCATAAAGAAATGATCCCGGTGGCATCTTTGGGAGGAGGAGATACCATGGGACATATCGCCCGTTCCTTTCTTATAAATATTATTCAGGCGCGTTCGGAAGAAATTTGCCGTATGATGAAAATGAAAATGGATGAAGTATGTGCAACTCAGCCTTTTTCCTGTCAACGTATTGTTCTTACAGGGGGAGGCAGTCAATTGCCGGGCATGCGCGAGCTTGTGGCTCAGGTTCTAGAGCGTCCTGTACGCATCGCAAAATCTTATCCACTAAAACAGGCACCTCGAGTGTGTGGTGAATTTTCTGCAGTCAGTGGAACATTTTTTTATCAAGACGCTTTTAATGATTTTCAATGTTCTGCGCTGTCTTCATTTATTCCAAATTATCGCTCTAAGTCTTTTTGGAGTCGATTAAATACGTTGTTTAAAAAAGAGAATTAGCTTTATAAAAAGGAGAGGAAAGATCGTGGAAATATTTGAGAAAAAAAAATTTGGTCCTCAAATTGTTGTTATGGGAATTGGGGGCGCAGGCGGAAACGCGGTAAACTCTATGCTTCGAGAAAAGAAGCTGGAGTATACCGGAGAGGTCCAAGATCGTCATCTTGGTGTGGAGTTTCTTTCCTGCAATACTGATCAGCAAGCGTTAAGTAGTTCATTATGTTCTCCGGAAAACCGTATTCAGCTAGGGTTTGAGGTCACAAAAGGGTTGGGAGCTGGGGCCCGTCCGGAAATTGGTCGCATTGCAGCAGAAGTCAGTTTAGAGACGGTCATTGAACGCTTAGATGGAGTAGATATGTTGTTTGTAACGGCAGGTATGGGGGGAGGTACTGGAACAGGAGCTGCCCCTATTTTAGCAAAAGCAGCAAAAGATCGCGGAATATTAACGGTTGCTGTGGTGACAAAGCCGTTCTTTTTTGAAGGTCATCGCAGGATGAGTGTGGCAGAAGAAGGGATTATCAAGTTAAGAGAGAGTGTGGATACGCTTTTAGTATTGCCTAATCAAAAACTTTTTCGATTGGCGGGGGTAGAAACATCTTTTATCCAAGCGTTTGCTTGGGCAGACAAAGTTCTAAGAGACGGGGTAGACATGTTTATCAGTCTTATGGAAAAACCAGGATTGGTGAATTTAGATTTTGCAGATATTGTGGCTATTTTAAGAGACGCAGATGGTGCAGAGGAGGAAAAAGGCGATGCTATGATGGGCACCGGGCGGGCAGGAGGGGAAGATCGCGCTATGCGGGCTGCGGAGGCTGCAATTTCTTGTTTCTTGTTGGAAACAGAACATATTCGTCGCGCAAAAGCTGCCATGGTTCAGGTCTCCGGTGGTGAAGATATGACGTTAACGGAAATTGATGGAGCCTTACATTTTATTCGGTCTCAAATCGAAGACGACGCTTCAGATCGTCCTCAGCCTTCCAACATAATTTTTGGCGCTACTTTCGACAACACAATTCCCAAAGGAGAGCTTCAAATCTCTGTAGTGGCTACAGGAATAAAGCGTGTGGAGGCTGCAAGCCCAAAGATTGAAGCATCCCATTTAACTGAAGTGCTTTCAGCAGAGGAAAAAACAGGTTCTTCCCCCTTAGATCATCTTGAACCAGAGCTAGCATCTTCCATAGAGGATTTTTTTGATCAAAAATTAGCGGATATTCCTGCTTTAGGAAGACGTCATGGAGATTTTAGTTTTGAATCCGAGCGATTTTCTTCATTTTCTAGTCTTCGTGAAGATGGAACAGAGGAAGGCTATGGTTCCGGGCAAGAATTTTCTCTTAAAGATAGTCCTCCGGAGAAACGTGTTTCGAGATTAAAGAAATTTTTTTCGCGTCGCGTGGAAGAACGCATCCCCTACGTAAAGGAAAACATAGATTCTCATGGAGACCAGCAAGACACAGAAGATTTGACGATACCAGCATTTCTCCGCAAAGCTGGTAAGGGGAATAAATCAGATAAGTATTAAGGCCACTGATTAAAAACAGTTTACTCTCTACTAGCCTGTTTCTCTATATTTTCATTGGGTACTCAAAGCACTGTAAAGCTGATTTTTGCGCCCCTTGACATTTATTATATATACGATATGATGAATTTCGATTGTTAAAGAAAGAGTAAGTGTTATGAAGTGTTTAAAATATGGTAGAGGAATAAGAACTATTTTTTTTATTTGTTTTAATGCGTATTCAGTAACGGGCTTCTCTTTCTCGAAAATTAGTTCTGATCCCTCTCCTACAGTAATGCCTACTTCTCATGAAAATTTAACCATACCTGTTCCTTTAAACGGTTTACAGCGTTTATTTCTTCATGAAGATAATATCTCCGCATTCTTATCCGTATTTAAAGAAATAAAAAAATTTGATGCGTTGGACGAGCTAACGCTGTCAGGGCTAAAAAATATTAACTGGTTTCTTGAACTCAAAGCACCCCGTCTAAAACATTTGGTGCTTGACGGACTAGAATTAAGTTCTTGGGGTGTACTAAAATTACCTTCGACTCGAGGGATTGTAAGCTTAACATTGAAATCTTTTGAGCCTCCAAAATTCTCAGATTCCATCCCCTTGATTTTTTTGCCTCGCTTAGAGCAGTTGTCGATCGTTAATGTTAATATTAAAAATTTCACTTCTTTTAGAACATGGAAAACGCCCAACCTTAAAGAAATTTTTGTCTCTCGTCATGTAGAATTAAAAAATTTTGAAGGTATTTCTTATTTATCACCAAAACTTGAAAAGTTAACATTCAGAAATATGGATATTGAAAGTTTTAAAGGATTGACTCATATTTCTTTAGTCTCTTTAAAGTGTGTTGAATTAAATTGCCTATTATCTGATACCGCACTAGCAGAATTAAAGGATATAGATTTTTCTCACGTGAAAGTACTTTATCTATATTGCAACCTTCAAAGTCATTCCAAACACGTGGCGGAGTTTTTAGGAAAAGGTGGTAGTAAAGAAATAAACGATTTGTCTTATTTTCCCTCTTTAAGATTGTCTAATTTAGTGTACTTGAAATTAACTTCAGGGATTACAAGTCTCAGAGGAATTGAGAAGTTTTTTCTTCCCAAGCTCAAAATATTAGATATTTCTGAATCAAACGTTACTTCTCAAGAAATAGACCGTGTTCAGAGCCTGTTTGGTCCAGAGCTTATAATTCTCAAATGATAACGTTGCATTATTTTTATACTTTATGAGATTGTTTTTATAGAAAGTATGACTAAATAACGATAGAAGCGTTATAATAGAAAAAAATAAAAAATATTTAAAGATATCGTATTTATTAGATTTTCGTCGTAAAGTTTTAGAAATTAAGAAGAACGAAGAGTTGAGCTATGAGGAGTCTGGTAGACGTTTTTGAATCGGTAAGCAAACAGTCTATAGATGGAGTAAGCGTTTAGAACCGAGATTGGTTCGCTATAAGCCAGCCAGAAAAATTGATATGGAACGTTTAGAACACGATATCAAGATGTATCCTAATGCTTATCAGCGAGAGCGAGCAGAGCGCTTTGGCGTTAGCGCTGTTGGGATTTTGAAAGCTCTAAGACGTCTTGGTGAAAGCTATAAAAAAACCTTAAATCATCCAAAGAAGGATCCAGAAAAAAGATCTGTATTGTGCCAAACGTGTGATGAATTAAAAAGCAAAGGAAATAGAGTGCTTCCATTGATGAACCTAGAGTCGCGCATCATATGCCAAGAACTCACGGGTATTCTCTAAAAAGGCAGCGTTGTTACGGAAAACAGAATTGAGGTAAAACAAACGGCATAAGCGCTTTAGTAGGCTCTGCTTTAGGGGCGATTAGATTGTTTACTGATTCTGTAGAGGTATTGACTTGTTGGGTAGAAGAAATGTTTTAACCACTATCCCAGAAAACCGTAGTATTCTCATGGATAACGCTAATTTTCATAAAGGTAAACCTATGAAACAAATAATTAAGGATGTTGGTCATACTTTACTTTACCGGTCTTCTTATTCTCATGATCTTAATTACATTAAGAAAAAATAGGCTTACGCTAAACAGATACGACGTTCTACACATTGTTCAACTGACGTGCTATTGTCTATAATCATTCTATAGTTAATGTTCTATATGCTAAAAAGTAATAATTTTTAGACGAAAATAGTCAATACACATATTAGACCTATTACATACTTAATTATTATACTAACTCGGTATTGTAAAGAGCAAAAATTACATTTAATATGAAGCCGAATCTTTGTCTTTTTTTTCTGTATGTTTTAGATATTGCATTATCTAAGTATATCTATGAGATTTTCATTCGTTACTCTCTTGTTAGAAACTTTTTGGTTTGTCTTGTTATTCTCTTTTGTTAAAATTTTTTTTTCTTAGTCTTCTTTTTGGGTAATCTGGGTTTTCTATGCAACTTTTATACACCGTGAGATATCAGTATCGGTAGTAGCTTTTATACTACAGTAATTTAGCTTGAAAATGAGATGAAATTTGTCATAATTGTAAGGGAATAAAAAAAATACAGTAGAGGTGGCAAAAAGAAAATCTAGTCTAGACTTAAAAGAAAGAAGAAGAGTATACACAAAATTAGGTAATCGTCAAAAAAAAGTGTAACAATAGTTGAAGAAACAAAGAAACTATAGATCTAAATCTACTAAAAATGTATGTTGAACATAAAGAATGTAAAACATGAGCAAGGGATCCCTAGATTATTTAACGCACGTATTGCTTTTGTCTATAAAAAACTTAAAAAGTGAGATTTTATCTATAAAATTCTTTACTTTTGGGGAGGTGTATGAAGAAAGAATCAACGATATAGTGCCTGAAATTCTTGTATAGAGTGACGAGAGTGGTATAGAGATGACGTTTTTAAAGAAAAAAAATGGAGTAAAAGAAATAAAATGCTGATTGGTAAAAATCGTAGTACATATTCCAAAAGAATCTATAGTATCGCTGAAATAATCAATCTGTTCTTGCTAGGAGTTTTAATGATTCTTGTAATATAGATCTTTTTAATCATTGAAGAGAACAGTATTTAGTTAAAGCGCTAACCCAGCCTGATTATGGAGCATGCCTCATTCTATAACGCTTATAAGACAAAAAAATTGATGGAATCGCTTGGCTTTGAGTTAGGGCGTGTCGACATTTAAGTTTACTTTAGAATTATAAGTGATGCAGTAAAATGAACGAAGGAAGGAAAGCGTGTACAAGTGTTTCATCTCTAGGTGCAATGCGCATGAAATAGGTTAACTTGTTGAACATTTGCTCGACTAGATTGTGTTCTTTATAAAGCCCTGCGTCAAATTCTCTGAGGTTCTTTTGCATGGATCGTGGAGGTGGGGGGATGATGGCTTTGTTGCTGCCAGCATAATGAACAATGTCATCGGCATCGTAACTTTTATCCGCCAATAGCGTTTTAAAGTCAAAATTCTTCATTAAATCAAGGGCTTTTGTATGGTCAGAGTACTGACCATACGATAGAATGAATCTGATGGGGGTTCCTAAAGCATCTCATGGCAGCGTGGATCTGCGTGCTAAAATCGCCTGCTGAGCGCCTCAGCGTTTGTTCTTGTGTACCATTTGACCCTATTTTTTTTCTGACGCCCACGGCGTGTTGATGGGCGCGAATCATTGTGGAATCAATCATGATTTATGCCGTATCAGCATCTATTTGCCACACACCGACTTTGGACCATCGTATCAATCGTTTGTGAACCCTTGATCATTTCCTGTAAGATTTTTGGCAATGCACGCCACACTGCACCCTTGTGGGTAATCTATATCGTTAGCAGTGCGTCCTGAATCCTTTTCTTTCCCAGGAAAACTTTCTTTTATTTGTTCCCATTGGTCGTCTCGTATTCCTTGCAATCCTTAATCGTACAACACTTAATTATAAATGTCGACACAGTCTAATTGTTTGATCCCAGAGAGTTATGGTATATATTATGAAGATAATAATGCATGGAGAAAAAGCTTATGGGACAAGTATTACACGCAAATGCCAGAACAACGGAGGCAATCCGTAGAGAGATCCGTGATAGTAAAGAGAGCATAGGAAAAGCGGCTAAAAGATTTAATATTAACCCAAAAACAATCCTCAAGTGGAGAAAAAGAGAAGATACGAAAGACCTTCCCATGGGACCTAAAAAGATAAAATCTACAGTTCTATCAGAGACAGAAGAAGAGGCGAGTGTGGCTTTCAGACCGCTTACACCATTGCCTCTTGATGATGTTTTGTATAGCTTACAAGAAACTATTCCACATTTAAGTCGATCAACCCTTCATCGTTGCTTAAAGCGTCATGGCTGCTCTGTTTTGCCTAAAAAAGAAAGATTTACCTCTGCTGACAAAAAGAAATTTAAACACTATCCTATGGGTTACTTGCATATAGATATAGCAGAAGTAAGGACAGCTGAAGGTTAAGTTATATTTATACGTAGCAATAGATACAACATCAAAATTTGCCTATGCAGAGCTCCATAAAAGCCAGACTAAGATGATTGCCGCAGAGTTTTTACGTTACCAATCATGATCATCATAAAAATGCTTTTACTCATATAGTTGAGCGTGTTTGCAATGAGCATCAGATAGAGCATAGAAAGACTAAGATCAAGCATCCTTGGACTAATGGGCAGGTAGAACGAATGAACAGAACGCTTAAAGAGGCAACTGTAAACAATTTCCATTATGCATCTCATGATGAGCTGAAACAGCATCTGCATGCCTATCTAATGGCTTATACCTTCGCTAAACGACTTAAAGCCATCAAAGGCAAAACTCCTTGGCAATTTATTCTAAATCAGTGGACAATTCATCCAAAATATTTTACAATTAATCCTAACCATTTCTTGGCGGGACTAAACATCTAGTGTTCTTACGGGAATATTCGCCTGACCTGAACTTTATTGAGAAATTCTAGGCTGCTATAAAACGATAGATTAAGCGGAACATTACTCAATGTACAGACTGATATAAAGCGTTACTTCAATTCTTTTAAATCCCATCTTCAAGCTAAATGATGATATATCCAGATTCTAGCTAGGGTTAAATATCTATTTATTACTGGAGATCTTTTTCTTGATATTCAATGTAAGCCCCTGACATAAAATTTTAGTATTTTTTCTCATCATCCCCACGTAAGTTTCTCCTAACGCTAGATCATCAATACACAGTGGGTCTTCTAATTTTATATTTAAGTCTGCAGCCCATTGATGAAGTGTATGAGAGTTATGGCCTTGTTCTGGAAAAACAGCACAAATATTTCGTTGCATTAAATTTTTTAGATACTTTCCTTGATGATGACGGATCTCAGGAACAGGATACAAAGTGATTGCGTAGCGATTTTGGTAATGAGTCATACCATCGTGGGCCACTAGCCCAGCTCCTTTTTTTCGTCCAAACCATTGTTTCTTAATCCATTGATCCAATCTTAGAAGATTCTGAACATAAGCATGCGCTGCAGACCGAATTGGATGAGCCCATTTGGGATACAGTGAAAGAAGAATATTCTCAATACTTTTAACATACTGAATGACATACCCAGGATCATGCCATAGATGGCCATCTAAAATTAAATTGTCATGCCCTTCTTGAAAATTTTTGAATGTAATTTCTTGAGACAGAACTAAGACTCTGGCCTTAACTTCTAAGGATTGTAGAATAGGAAGCCAGTACATATCAATTCCTGTTCCATGAATAATAATCAGATCTGTTTGGGTTAATTTTATTAAATTTCGGGCACTGTAAGATACATGATGAAAATGATTATTCTCTGAAAGGGTCTCTACTATAAAACTTTTTGGCAATAAAATTTCTACAATATGTTTTAATAATCGAGAAGAAGTTACCACCTGAGAGCGCTGTGCATAAAGCATTGGGATCATTCCAAATAACAGTATTCCTCGCCACAAATAGGAAAAGTTAATACGGCTATAGACTAATGCTCCTCCATATCCCGCACCTAAAATAAGGATCAGAGTCGGACCGTAAGGCCAATCTTTCTGACAAGACAAAACTAATGAAAGTACCGTAGCACAGATATTCCAGAGGATGGATTTCCAAAGAATATGTCTAAGATGCGTTTCCAAAACATAAAAACTTAAGAAAGGTAAAATTGTAAGTCCAAGAACCACTAAAGCACCCATCCCTTGAAACTGAACTGCTGCATTGAGGACAAACAATCCAATCCATCCCCGATAAATCCAAAGCATTTTTGGATAGGCTCTGCAAGCAAAATCCGCATCAAAACTGTACGCTCTCAAGTCTTTCAGAAAAAAGTAACAAAATATGCTAGAACCAAAAGTACAGGCCGCCAAAACATAAACATAGCTTTGAGGAATGGTTAAAATAGAACCAAAAAATGCGTGCATAATTTCCTCGCTTCCTCCCCAAAACATACTGATCGCAATGGCAACTAAATAAACGCCGGCAATACTGCTGTTCATGTCTAACGCTCTGTGTCGCGAAGTCCATAGCGCAATGCTGGTAAGAATAATACCTGATACTGCCCCCATAAAGCTTACGGTCCACCAAGGTCCTCCCATACGTATTCCCAAAGTTATCCCTGGCAACATTCCGTGAGAAAGTGCGTCTCCTAAAAATGTCGTGCGTCCAGACATTAATATTGCTCCCATCAGTGCACACAGCACTGAAGATAAAACACATAAAAGTGCTGCGCGTTGCAAAAAAGGATGTATGAAGAACGATTCTAATAAGGTATATATCGTGTACATTATGATCCTTTTTCAAAGTTAAAAAATTTTTTCAAAGGCGCCCAACGAACACCTTGAATTTTTAAAGGTGTAGGCTGAAGCACAATAGTGTCAAGAGATAATACACATCCATAAGCCCACATTATTACGCCTGCTTGCTGGGCTTTTTCAAAGGCTTTCCCGTAATCTGAATCAAGACATCCCGCAACTTGGAAGCCAGAACAATCGTTACGTTGTACAACGTAGATCATTGCAGTACGCTTCCCTTGGTGTGCAAGTTCTGTGAGGATATTTAAATGTTTTGTTCCACGCTGCGTAACACAGTCTGGAAAGAGAGCGATGCTTTGGTGACTTAAATGGACATTTTTGACTTCAATCCATAAGAGGGAAAGATCCCCCAATGTTAGAAGAAAATCTAACCGCGATGCTCCTAATCGAGGTTCGCTTTGAAGTGTTTTCATGCAAGACCATTGAGGAAATTGACGCTCCATCAACGCTTCTTTAACAAGCGCGCTGGGTATTGTAGTATTGGTCCCCACTAAAATTGTTTCCTTTTCCTCCTGAACTTCTTCCATCATCCAGACGAAAGGAAGTTTTCCAGTAGATTGGGGCTTTTTAGGACATACCCACGCTATAGAACCTGGTTGCGCCAACCCCATCATAGCACCAGTATTAACACAATGCGCAGTAACACAGGACCCATTTTCTAATTCTATATCCACAAAAAAACGCTTATATCGACGTATTATCGTGCCTCTTTGAAGAGGGGCCCAAAACTTCATTACCTTTTACAGCGATATCTTTACCCTAAGTATACCCTAATCACTAAAAAATTTCACCTACTTTTTTCATTTTTTTTAAATGAGCATTACCGGTTATAGTGTTGAACAAGTAAAAAGATTATAAATATTAATTCTTGAAATCATGAATCAATGATAGACTTTTCCGGTGCTTTATTTTAGCCTTCTCCCACTTTGGCTGAATAGGGTTTAGATCTGAAGACTAAAGACCTGTATTCATGGATAAAAGGAGGGAGTATAGTCAAGCTTGGAGATAATAAGAACGCGTGATCCAAGGGATTTAACAGATCATGAATAAGGGCTCATTAAGGGTCATTTTGAATGGGACAAGTAGGTAATAGAATTAATCGAGATTTTAGCTGCCCATGGCGAATGCTTCCTAAAGATTTTCCGCCATACTCCACGCTACACTCGTTATTGGTGAAAGTAAAAATCCGAGCGATCGCAGGATTGATCCACACAGTGTCAAAACTACCCGGGCTTGTGAACAACGCGGCATTGACGGGGGGGAAAAAAAGGGACGTAAACGCCATCGTGCTATGGATACACAAGGTAATCTCGTGCATGGTACTGTTTATGACGCTAATCACAATAAGGGGGTACAATATTTTTTAAGAAGCTCTGCAACACTATCCGACACTCAAAAACGGTTTCGTCGATGCCGGGTATGAAAAACCCATGCTAGCGTTTGTGAGAAACGATCTTAACAAGACAATTAAAATTTCAGAACCTTAGGATGGGCTGGATTTTCCAAAAGATGGGTTCTTGAACGAACCTTGGCTTGGCTCAAGCATTATCCAAGATTGTCTAAAGCGTACGAAATGGCTGTAGAAGCTGTCGAAAATAGGGTGATGATCCCTCAAATCCTATACGCTTGTTAAAGGCGGATCGCGCATCCATAAATACAGGCTCTAAAACCAAAATACAGTATTTTTTTTCTCTATGCTTCTCAAATTAGGTGTCTTTTACTTTGGTTAAATATATCATGACGATATCTAGTGCTTGTGGTTTTTTTAAACAATGGACAACTTATACTAGAATTTTTATCCAATCTCTATGCATCAAAAAAATGTATTTTCGGTTCAACTTTTCTGACAGATACACCATACTTTTCAGCTTTATTGTAACTTTATCCACCTATTCCTGATCTATGATGCTAATTTTTTTCATTTTAAACCTCCATAAATGGTTTTAACCTACATCAATGAGATCGTTAAAAGAAATATATCATATCAGATTATAACTGGGGAAAGCTATATAAATTACTGCGATGTGTTGAATATATCTGATCCCTATAATTAGCCCAAAAAACCCTTTTTGTTATTCTAAAAACGTGCGGTCTTAGTGCGGGTATGTATTGAAAATTGATAAAATCTAGATATAATCTAAAAATACGAGGGACCAAGCGGAAAAAAAATGACTAAACTAAAAACCCATAGTGGTGCAAAAAAACGCTTTAAGTTGACAGCCAGTGGAAAGATACGTCGTGGTCATGCTATGAAGCGACATAATATGCGTAAAAGACCTACTGATATGAAGCGGGATGCACGAGGTATGTGTATTATGGATTCGTGTGATGCTAAAGTAATCAAAAAAAGTTTTTTGCCCTATGGGCTTAGTTAAAGGGGTGTAAATTATGACTAGAGTAAAAAGAGGTGTTACTGGGAAAGCACGTCACAAAAAAATTATTAAGATGGCTAAAGGGTACAGAGGTCGTTCTAAGTCTTGCTTTCGTATCGCTCTTCAGCGGGTAGAAAAGGCTTTACAGTATATGTACCGAGATAGACGGTGCAAAAAGAGAGATTTTAGATCTTTGTGGATCCAAAGAATTAATGCCGCAGTTCGAGGGTATGGCATTACCTACGGAGACTTTGTTCACGGATTAAACCTCTTACAGGGGGACTCAGGAGAGGTGCTGAATCGTAAAATTTTAGCAGACATGGCGATTCATGCACCTAATGCTCTTGCTGTACTAGTCGAGCACGTTAAAGCTGTAATACCTGGGTATCGACGCATTGAAGGTTGGACGAGTTTATGATAGAAGTAAGTGGTAAAAAGCTTAAGCAGTATATTGAAGAACTAGAGCAGCTTGAAGAGAGGCGTGTTCATATTGCTGAGGAAATGAAAGAAGTGTTATCAGATGCCAAAGGAGAAGGTTTTGATATAACAATTATAAAAAAAGTGTTACAAATTCGTCGTATGAAGCCGGAAAAGTTTTCGGAGCAAGAAGCGCTTCTTCAAACTTATATTGATGCCCTCTCTACAGATTAGTGCTCTAGAGTGCCTTTCATAACGCGTATTGTAAACTGAGAACACTTAAGAACTCCATAAAATTTTTAAAGTATTAATACTTGGGATACTCTTCCGCATTAATTAAAAAGTGTTAAAGTTGTGTCGAGTTTCTCAAAAAAATAGTGTAATAATTAAAAAATTGCATACACTAAAGCGTTTTAGAAATTGGTAGAACCAAAAAAATCTTTACTCTTCTATCCAAGCTAGGAAAAATACTCTATTAATGCTTATTGGTGTTTTCTATTACAACAGAGGAGCGCTTTTAGTGGAATTACATTTAACAAAAGAATGAAAGAGATTTTCTGGATAATTTTGTAAAAAATGATAAAATAAGTAGAGACGATTAAGCCATATTTATACTCTGCGATTTAGCATTAGTTTTTTGTTTAAAGTGAACTAGACGATGACCAATATCGCTGCTTGTTTCCTTAGTAGTAAACCCTAAATAATGCCTTTTTTAGTACGAGTTTGGTACTTATGTTGTCCAGTTACAAGTGTTAAGAGCTTTGTCTGTTCCTGAATCTCTGTTTTAATCACGTATCAATTTTGTTGATACATCATAATTTTTTTTGTAATGCGCAACTTGTATTTTTTTCCTCTTAGCCTGTGGATCACTGACAACGCGCTATTCCATATGTTTGTTTGACCTCACGATGATAGGCCTCAACAGGCCAGACATGGGATCTATGATGTGTTTTTCTAGTGCACGTGTTATGTTTTTTATGGTTGTTGCCACGTAAGTGAATTTGGCCGTTGTTTTCTACAAACTTGAATACAAACACCCAACCATAATTACGTACATGAACCGAAAAGTCCTTCTTTGGAGATCTCCCAATGGTTCTACCCCAACATCACGATTTATAATAGGATTTTTTCTCAATGTTATTCGTGGTCCCAACCATGAGCGCTAATCGCTTTAAGAGTACCTAGCCTTTGTTTTTTTATCAAGGGATTTATCGTAAACACAATAATCAATAAGAATAGATTGACCACTTTATAAGCTATGCGAGCGTATATTAATCAGGCCAATGCCTACAATGACATTATGGATATTCCCAGAATATTGATAATTCATAAGATTTATTTTGACTGTGTGTTTTCGATAAGATAGTATTATCAGCGATCAACGAACACGGTTCTTATGCGCTGATATTATTGATTGAACGTTGCCAAAATCTCTTTTGGTTGAAATTTTTTGTTATTTAAGCAGCCACGAACGTTATCCTGTGATAAAGGCATCGGACTTACTTCTGAAAAAGAAATCCTAAAATAACCTAAGCTGCTTGCTTAAAAAAACGCTTTATACACCTTCTTTGTACATAAGTGACATGGCATACGTATCTTAACGTATTTTTAGCAAAGTATGAAACGCGTGTTCAGGTAAAATGCTGAAGAATTCGCTCCATTTATCGATGACAAAAGTGTATTTTTCTGCATGGATTTTCTTAATAATTCGTTGGAAAATGGCCACACTATTGCTATGTGAATGTTTTGAGCGAAACATCATGAATGGCTGGCCAGATCTATAAAGTTGTTTAAGAATAGCTACTTCAGTGACCTTTAAAAGTTGCCTAGTACCTCGCATTGATATACTAAAAGGGTATATAAAATAATCGCTAAACGTTTTAATATGGATGGGTACAAGACGCTTTGTAGGTGTTGTAAGATACTCCTTAGTAGATTGCTGTAAAAGCAATATAATACTTTTTGAAATTATAAAGTCTGATAAAAAAACCACGACCATCTTTTTTCATTAGAATCTTCTTTTAAAATTTCGAAACTATTAAGAATACAAAATTATTAAGTGGAGACTATTTTTGAAAACATCCTCCCTCATAAGATGAATTAAGGTATTTAACTTGCACATCACACTATTAGTGCTAAAAAATAATCAAACAATCAAAACTATAGAAAAATAATTATAAAACGGTTATAATATAGAAAAAATATTTTAAAGATGTCGTATTCATAGGATTTTACTCGTAAGGGTTTAGGCGTTGAGAAAGAAGGGGTTAGCAGTGAGGACTTAAGTAGACGTTTGAGAATAGGTAAGCAGCCTATAGAGGGAGTGCGCGCTGAGAACCGAACTTATAACCTGTATTTATATATGAGCGACCTGTCTTAACAAGAGCATAGAATGAGTGATCATCACCCTATTTTCGAGAGCTGTTACATCAATTTCGTACGCTTTAGACAATCTTGGATACTGATTGAGCCAAGCCAAAGTTCGTTTAACGACCCATCTTTTGGCGAGTGCAGCCCATCCTGGAGTTCTGAAATTTCAATTGTCTTGTTAAGAACGTTTCCCACAAACGCTAGCATGGTTTTTCCATACCCGGCATCGACGAAAACGTCTTTGAGTGTCGGATAGTGTTGCAGAGCTTCTTAAAAAATATTGTACCCCCCTATTGTGATTAGCGTCATGAACGGTAGCGTGCACGAGAGTGCCTTGTGTATCCATAACACTATGGTGTTTACGTCCCTTTGTTTTTGTTCTCCATGAATGCTGCGTTGTTTACAAGTCCCAGCAGTTTTGACACTGTGTGAATAATGCTGCGATAGCTCGGGTGCTCACTTCCACCAGCCTTTATTCGACGTATCTTGACAAGTGCGCCTAGTATTGTTTCCCATATTCTTTTGATCCTGAAGCTTTAATAAAACGAATGTACAGTGGAGCATGGCGGACAATCTTTAGGAAGCATTTGCCATGGGCAGCCGCTCTTTATTATGTAAACTACTTCATTAATAGGCTTTTTTTCTCGTGGTTAATTCTATTACTATACTTTCTCTATTCAAAATGCTCTTTAATGAGCTCTTATTCATGATCTATTCAATCCTTTGGATTACTTATTCTGATTCCCTCTCAACTTGACGATACTCCCTCATTTTATCCATGAATATAGGTTCTAGAACACGATATCAAGATGTATCCTGATGCCGATCATCTAGAGCGAGCGGAGCGTTTTGGAGTTCGCTATAAAAAAAAACCTTAAATCATCCCAAAGGCGGATCCAGAGAAAACATCTCTATTGTGCCAAAAGCGCGATGAATGAACCAGAAAAGTTGATAAACGTGGAGTTTCCCATGATATGTCAAGAACCCACGGGTATTCTGTAAAAGCGCAGCGTTGTGACGGAAAACAGAATTGGGGAAAGTAAACCAAATGGTATAAGCTTTAATGGGCTCTACTTTAGGAGCCATTGGATTGCGTACGAGTTATCCCAAAAAACCGTGGTGTTGTTCTAGATAACGCTGCTTTCCATAAAGGTAAAGCTATACGGAAAAATAATTAAAGATGTTGGTCATACTTTACTTTACCTACCTCCTTATTCTCCTGACCTTAATCCCATTGAGAAACAACGGGCTCAGGCTAAACGGGTGCGATGTTCTACACATTGTTCAATTGACGCGCTACTCTTTACAACTGTTTTATAGTTAGTTGGCTATGGCTTGAATAATCCATTCATAGCACCCATAGGGTTTAATGGGTCTTGCAATACGGATCTTTTTAATTATTGGGTAGAGCATTCTTTAATCAAAGTACCAACCCCCGGCCTGATTATGGATAATGCCTCATTTGATAACAGTTTATAAGACAAAAGCAATTGATGAGATCGCTTGGCTCCGGGCTAGTGTTCTTATCGCTTTATTCTCCTGACCTAAACCCCATTTAGCAATTCTAGGCTACTACAAAACGATGAATTAACTGTAACGTTACTCAATGTACTGAATGATATAAGGCTCTACTTCAATTTTTTTAAATCTAATTTTTAATCTAAATTACTATAGTATTAGGTATGGGTTATAGCATTAGGTATGAATTACCGACAAAAAGAGCGTTTTTATGTTCTTAAAATGCACCAAGATTGGTAGGAACCTCAGCACATTTTACCATTTTTTTAGTGTTTCAGTGAAGTGTTTTTACGTAATTGTAAAAAAAGTTAGACTTTTCAGACAGAACGTTGATGATTTTGAGCTCATTTTAGTCTCTGGGATAGTCCTTAAAAAGTAAAAAAGTGTCGAAAGAGGCGACGGAAATCCTCATTATTGATGCAACGGAGCAACCCATAAAGAACGCTAAAAACTTTAACTTTATTGTGCCGAAAAAAACAGTGCCATACTCTAAAAATAGCAATACGTCGCCCAGTCTAAGATCGCCTCTTGTAGGTCCCAAAATCTTATCCTGGGCTATCCAGGATTGTACTGGTTCTAAAAGGAAAAAAACGTCTTCCAAAAAAGCTTCGGGCTATCAAGGGATTAGCAATACCCATCAAAACCTCGATTTGCTTATAAAATCTCAAAAACAAGCCTCCAGTGCTTTTTTACTTTTGAGTCTTGGTAAAGCCTAGTTTTGGGAACATCAAACCATCTAAAACTAAACACAATCATGGATTATAGCATGAAATTCAACATTATCGCCGCTATCCTGAACCTCAAATATTGCTTCCTATAGTCTGTCCGGAAAAAGGGAACACTTTGTCCAGAAACGATTTATCTACTTACACAAAAAGTCTAATCTTTTATAAGCACAGTATGGCATAGACTTTTTTTTTTTTTTACTTCAAAATAAAGAATAATTAATTTTTTGGTGTTTTCTTCAGCGTGTACATTTCCCTTCGCAATCACAGTAGCTATTCTTTGCTGGAGAGTTCTATTCGTATTCCTCAACTGATTCACGCTGCAAAAATGTTGGAAATGCCTGCTTTAGGGTTGTGTGATCGTCATCATTGGTTTAGCGCTATGGAATTTTCTTTGGCCTGTAAACGCGAGAAAATTTTCCCTATTCTGGGATGCACGCTTACCCTAGCGTTTCAAACCTATCATTGGGAGTTGGCACTATGGGTTAAAACCGCAAAAGGATATGAAAATTTATGTCAGCTTATTACCTGCTCGACAGTCTCCAATATCGGTGACATGCGAGAAAAAGTCACTCTAGAACAACTTCAGCTTTTTTCTGAAGGATTAATCTTAACTACCGGGGGACAAAATGGATTTTTGTACACCCTCTTAGCCCAACATAAACTCCAAGAGGCCCAAGAAACATTAAATTTATTACAAAATATTTACAAAGATCACATTTATATTGAATTACAACGATGTGATCCTGGTGCTTCTAAGACCCTAGATGAGGCATGCATTCAGCTGGCCTACAAAGAAAAAATTCCCCTGTTGGCAACCAACCCTGCATTTTTTATGGAAGAAAAAGATTTTAAAGCGCACGATGCGTTACGCTGTATCGCATTGGGACGCTATGTAGTAGAAGAAAATCGTCCTAAACTAACACCAGAGTACCGATTTAAAACTCCAAAAGAAATGCAGTGTTTGTTTTCTGATATTCCTGAGGCTATTAAAAATACCTCCCAATTTTTTCAACGCATAGGATTTTTATTGGAATCTTGCGCGATGCGTATCCCCTCCTTTCCCTGTCCTCACGAACAAGAGCAGCTTCGTATAGAAAGTGAGCAAGGACTAGAGCATCGACTTCTTAAACACATTTTTCCTAAACTTTCTGAGTCCATAGACCAAGATGCAGTGCGAAAACGTTATGTACAGCGCTTGGATTATGAAAGAAGCGTTATTGAACCTATGGGATTTTCTGGATATTTTTTAATTGTTTCAGATTTTATTCGATGGGCCAAAAAAAACCATATTCCTGTAGGTCCAGGCCGAGGTTCCGGTGCCAGTTCTTTGGTGGCGTTTTGCTTAGATATTACGGATGTAGATCCTGTGGAATTTGACTTAGTATTTGAGCGATTTATGAACCCTGAACGCGTAAGTATGCCAGACTTTGATGTGGATTTTTGTCAAGAGCGCAGAGATGAAGTTATTGATTACGTTGCGAAAAAATATGGAAAGGATCACGTAGCCCATATTATTACTTTTGGTACCCTTCAAGCGCGGGCCGTGTTGCGGGATGTAGGACGCGTATTACAAATTCCCTATCGTCAAGTAGATAAGATATGTAAACTTATTCCTTACCAACCTGCTCATCCGATAACCTTGACTGAAGCGTTGAAACAAGAGCCTTCTCTTAGGACGATGTGGGAAGAAGATGAAAGTGTACGTACACTCATTGAAACTGCAAAACCTCTAGAAGGCTTATACCGTCATGCCGCCACCCATGCTGCCGGTGTGATTATTTCTGATGAGCCTTTGTCTAAAAGAGTTCCTTTGTATCAAGATCAAAACAACACCTTACCCGCTACAGAATTTTCTATGAAATATATTGAAGCGTGTGGATTTATTAAATTTGATTTTTTAGGCTTAAAGACACTGACTATTTTGCAAAATGCCATCAATACGTTAAAAGCTCAAGGGATTACATTAGAATTATCCCACATTTCTTTAAAAGATCCCGCAACCTATGCACTATTAAGACGCGTAGAAACTGTAGGAATTTTTCAATTGGAAAGTACCGGAATGAGCGATGTATTACGCCAACTTCAACCGGAATCTTTTGAGGAAATCATTGCATTGGTGGCCTTATATCGTCCAGGTCCTATGGATGATATTCCAAGATACATTGCATGTCGCCATCAAAGAGAAGTAGTGTCTTATGAATATCCTGTGCTAGAAAACATCCTTAAATCCACTTTCGGCGTTATGGTCTATCAAGAACAAGTGTTGACCATTGCTCAGCGCTTAGCGGGATACAGCCTAGGAGAAGCGGATTTGCTGCGAAGAGCTATGGGTAAAAAAATTAAATCTGAGATGAATGCTCAGCGCACTATTTTTGTAGAGCGGGTTTTAAAAAATCACGGAGGTCATCGTGAAACTGCAAGTAATTTTTTTGATCAAATTGCAAAATTTGCAGGATATGCCTTTCCTAAAGCCCATGCAGTTCCTTATGCACTAATTTCTTATCAAACTGCATACTTAAAAGCCAACTATCCGAGTGTATTCATGGAAAGTCTTATGAATTGCGATATTCATAACACGGAAAAATTGCGATTATTTGTTACAGAAGCCAAGCGTATGGGGATTCATATTGCACCAGTCTGTGTCAATGCTTCCCAAGCTTCTTGCCGAGTAGAGGATCAAAAAACTATTCGTTATGGATTAGCAGCATTGAAAAATGTGGGAATGCAAGCCATGCAAAGCCTACAAAAGGAACGAGAACTTCGTGGGCCCTTTCCTTCTTTGGAAAATTTTCTTCATCGTTTATCCCGCACGCTCAATAAAAAACAACTGGAAGCACTGATTATGGCAGGCGCTTTGGATGAGATCTGCCCAAATCGGAGCACGTTAATGTACAGTATAGATCGGCTATTAAAACTAAGCACTGAGCCTGTGACAGGAACATTATTTCCCGTAGAATCATCCTCCCTCCGTCTTCAGCCAGCACCTTCTTGGAGCCATTTTGAAACTTTAGAATATGAAAGGCAAGCGCTAGGGTTTTATTTAACGTCTCATCCATTAACAGAATTTTTGAAAAATGCACCGGACATAGTCACTTCTCAAAACATCGAAAAAATGTCCCATTATATTCGTAAAAATCAAGGGTTTCGTATGTGGGGCATGGTAATGGAAGTGAAGGAAAAAGTCAGCAAAGGAGGTAAAAAATATGCTTTTATTACATTATCTGATGGAGATGGAAGCTATGAAGTGACACTATTTTCTGATCTTTTAGTGGAATGTAGAGAGTTATTGAGCCCAGGCCAAGCAGTAGACCTGCACGCTATAGGAAGACTTGAAGATCAAACAGTGCGTTTAATCGCCCAAGACCTTATTCCTTTATCCTTTCCCAACGAGATTTGGATCTGTTCTATAAAACACGCCCAGCATATTGAAAAACTTGAAAATTTTTTAAAATCCGTGGGTCCTGGATCCGTTAAAGTTCGGTGTATTATTTCAGTACAGGAGGACACTCTGGTATCAGGAATTTTAGAAGAAGGATTCAATCTGACTCCCCAGCAAAAATCCGCTTGGACATCGCTCTTGGAAGAAAACTAGATATTATCGTCATGTGCTCCGGGTTGTATGATGCGCGCTTCATGATCCTGAAGCCATCCTTAGTACAGAAAAGGATGCCTCGTACCCTCTCCAGGACATCTCTTATCATCTTTTTCGAGCGTCATCTTTCTAGAAGAGAGCGGTGTGAAAGGGGAACAAAAAAAGACAACGGATTTGCGAAGAAAGGGATAGAGCGAAAGAGTACTGTGGAAAAATAGAAAACTAGAGGCAATGTAGAGTCGCTAAGTGCTAAAAAAATGTATCAATAAACGCAACAAAGAATGGTTTCATATTGTCAAAGCTGTCTCAATCAATCAGATCTTTCTACGTAATCTCCAAAAAACCTAAGTAAAATAAAAAACGCACTGAGAAAATTTAATAATTCCTCGAAAAATTCTGAAAAAATCAGCGTTTGATTTGACGAAATAAGCATCTAACGCCTCATAGACCAAGAAAATTAAATTTTCGTCCAGAAAGACGCGTTTCTTGCAGTATCTCAATAGTTTCATTGAATGTATTCTAACCTTCAGGTGATGGCCCACATTTTATTGGGCCAGGTCTTTGGGTTTTGTGAAGACTGTTCAAAAACAGTAGCTTTTAGGAGTCCTGTGCAAGATGGGTTGACTTTTTCCAGGCGTACTCAGTTATTGAATAGTAAGCGCGATCTGATTGTAATAAAGGCCCCCTTAGAAATTATAATGAATGGAACGAAGCTCAAGGGTTACAACCCAGGGGGAATATATCGAGGCAGTACTATGCGCATGGATAAAGGCAATAAATGATGAAGTAACAGATTTAAGTTTATCCAAAATATCATACACTTTATTTTTTAGAGTATTGTTTTTGAAGTAGCGCCATAATTTTTCAACTGAATTTAGCTTTCGTAAATAGGACTGTAGACATATTATTTTTATTTTTTGGGTGTTCTTAGCCCGCTATGCCAGTCTGTATTATTTATAACAAAAATTATTTCCCTAGGTAGTGTTGACATTTATTTGAGCTATAGACAAATTCCAGAAAGAAAATCAAAAGCCAGATATAAAATATCAAGCGTGTTCTACAAAAATTTAGCTTAAAAATGGGATTTTAAAGAATTGAAGTAAGGTCTTATATTATTCAGTACATTGAGTAATGCTAGGGTTAATTCATCGTTTCATCGTAGCCTAGAATTGTTCTATGGGAGTTAAATATGGTGAATAAGGGGATAAAAATATTATTTTTCAGTCCACAGAGTGGATGAGCGCTCTTGTTTGTCTTTTGGGATGTATGCAATGAAGTATGATTTATAATCTGGCTGGGGTTTAGCGCTTTGCTTTAAAAAGATCCGGTATTATCAAACCCGTTGTAGGTGCTAGGGATTGATTATGCCAGCGATACCATAGGTTCTTTTAGAATATGTACCACGCTTCTTACCAAATAGTGGGTTACTTCTTTTACCTGACTCTCTTTTTTTGCAAAGCGTCATCTCTACACCACGCTCGTCACTCTATACAAGACGTTCAGGTGATATATTGTTAGATTGTTTCTTGATAGTTATTTCTTCACAAGCTTCCCCAAAGGTAAAGAATTTTTTATAGGTAAAGTCTAACTTTTTAAGTCTTCTATAGACACAAGAAATGCCTGCGTTAAATAGCCAAGCGATCTCTTCATATTTTATCTTTTTTATTTTCAACATATATTTTAGCGGATTTGGATGATGTTTCTTTTGCTTTCTAATGGTGCTTTAGGTTTGATCACACCTTCTTTTTCCTAGCGAATTCACCCTATACTTACGCTACTTTTACTCACCGGAACTATTGTCTTGCGCGTCTTTTGATTATTACCTAATGTTATGCATTCTATTACGCTTTTCTTTAAGTTTAGGCTGTATTGTTTTTTTGTCATTTTTTGATAAGTATAAAAAATATCTCTGTACAGGACAAAAGTTTATCTCCCTGTAAATACCCGCTCAATTACAGTGTTTTGATTAAAAATTGACGCAATATCATTCACGAAATTGTTAACCGAACGATCAATTTTAAAAAATAATTTCCGCAGCAGATCCAAGCCAACGCGTAACACGCTTTTTTCCAAACGACCATGCTTTTTCTTTTTGATAGGGGCTTCCTTTACTACAATTTGACTCATTTTGTACGCAAAACAAAAAGCAATCGTTAATATCGATAGTAAATTATGTAGGCGTTCTGGGAATGTAGCGTGTGTGTCTTCAAAATTAACCCCCTTTGATTTTAAAAAACCAAAAAGTGTTTCGATGTTCCATCTTTTTTTGGATCTCGTCAAAGCATTTTCGGGATCATCAGTGGTTGCTACAATGACCCACGCACCATTTTCTGCTCGCCTAGCTGCTAACCATAAGCGTATGCCAAAAATATCTTTCTTATTTCTCAAATAACGGATCTGTCCTGGTTTGAGGTTGATAAACAATTGGCGCACGTGGACGGTATTACCCTTTGCGCTATCCACTCGCGTATTTTTCTTGATCCGAATTGTAAATGGAATCTGTTTTTCTTGCAGCCATTTGAACCATTCTCTGCCGAAAAACTCCCTGTCTGCAACTCAATCAACTATGATCGAGCTTCCAAAAATATGAATAAATTTTTCAACAACTTCAACGCGCTCTTCTCAATTTGAATTCCCCTTTTTGGGGAGAAATTTTCATACAACAGGGATAGCGACAGTGCCACAAACCACTGATACCATCAAAATATTAATATCGATTTGGCCCCATTTCCAATTCGTCCTATCCATACTAATCTGCCATTTTTCGCCAGAAGGTAAAAAAACTACGCGATAAATTTTGATAGCGTCTCAAAGCCGAACGCATTAAATTCTTTTAAAAATCGCCTAATCCGCTTGTATCGAAAACACCGCCAGTGATTCATGGCTTGGGCTAATTCGACAAGATTAACTGTGCGAACAGTGATAAGCGCACCTAACATTTGGGTTAAGCAATCAAGACGCCTATTGTCGATTTTGAAATATGGCTTTAAAATGCGCTTTAACTCGTTGACTGAAACCATGATGTATACCTCTTTTTCGATAATCGAGATTATACACTTTTTGTTTTTATTTCAGCGCGTTACTGTCAATGCAAACTAACTAACCAATTAGTTTTGTCCGGTACAGAGAAAAAATATAATCCCATCTTTAAATTGAATTACTATATCTTATCACTACACTATCTAAGATGTTTGAAACATAGAATGAATAATTTTTGATAAAAAAATTAAAATCTACGTAATCACATATAATACTGCATTTCATAAGTCTAAAAAGACAAAAGAATCCATAAAATTAGAGAGATGCAAGTTAATTTTTTTACCTCCCTACTCACCAAATTTCAATTCAATAGAAAGACGTTGAACCCATATGAAAAGAGGCATCAAAAACATATCACACATTTTGATAAATTATAAAACGCTTATTTTCGTCTTTCTGTTCTTAGTGAAAGTTATTTTAAAAAATCAAAAAATCGAATCAATATTTACGTGTATACTGAGGTAATTATAGATTATACGGTATGATCTGAATCATCTAATTTTTCCTCTTCTGCATTTTTAGCCACCTGTTCCATACGGAGTTTTGCCGTTTTAAGGCGTTCATCACAGTATTGACGTAGTCGCATTCCTCGTTCATATGCAGTGACTGACTCTTCCAACGTTAATCCTCCAGATTCAAATTTTCGTACAATTTCTTCCAATTGTTTCATCGCAGCTTCAAAAGATAAAGAAGAAATTTCTGTCTCTATGGGCTCAGTCATGGTCATACTCCTTTTTTCAATAAAATTTTAGTAGAATGTACAGGTTTAGGCGGAGCTAATTTTTTGAACAAAGTTAGCACTTCTTCAATTTCTTTTACACTTAAGAGTTCGCTTAACACAATACCCCCTGGAAAATCTTTACAAATAAGCACGTTAAACGGAATAGCAGCTCGAGAAAAAGATTTTAATAAAGCAGTAATATCATCCGATCCAGTACTATAATCCGCCCGCATGCACACCATGTTAGGTTTAGCAAGAAGGGATTGAATGGAGGGATGTAAAAAAACTTGTTTATTCAGTATACAGGTTAGACATCCCGTACCTGTAACATCAATAAATACTGTACGTCCTGCTTGTATGGCTTGGCGCATTAACGCAGGGCTCCAGCGAATCCATTGAATTTTTCCATCCTGCATGGAGATACTTTGACGAGATTGACGACTAAAAAATGGGAGTAAAAATAGTCCTATTCCTGCCATACCAGGAAGCGCGAAAAATAATATACTTCTCCATAATAGAGATAAGTGATACGTTAAAAAATAATGCAACAGCGGTACCGAAGCGATTAAAACAAGTAATCCTAAAGCCAAATGCTGTGCAACTGTGGAAAGAGAAGACCCTAGCGGCCATCCTACTAACCAAATAGCGGCTCCTAGGAAAGAAATACCCACGATACGCTCTACCACCACCATCCATGTCCCAGGTTTAGGAAGTAAACGATACACTGGTAATACAAGCCCAACCAAATACGGAAGGGAAAACCCTAAAGCAATAGCCGTATACCCATAAAGGATTTCTTGTATCGTGCCACACAGAAAATACCCCAAAGCAGGCCCTAAAAACGGTGCAGAACAGGGAGTAGCAAGTACCACTGCCAATAGCCCAGAACCCAGAGCCCCCAAAGAAGTACGATACTCTTTTGGGACGAATCGTAACGTCCATCTTGGAATATTAAATTGAAACAGTCCTAAAAGACTGTAAGACGCAATGACCATCACCAAGCAAAGTGCGACCAAAAAGTATGGATTCTGCAAGTGAATTCCCCACCCTACTTCTCTTTGGAATACAAATTTTAATAAGATTGTTATGATCGCCAACAACCAAAAACCCAGAAAAATTCCTAAACTGGTCATTAAAAATGTTCGTCGCAACAAAAAAGGAGATACCTGGGATAATCCTTTAAGTTTTAAGCCCAAAACTGGTAATACACAGGGCATTACATTCAAGATGGCTCCTCCTAAAAACGCAAACAATAGCATTTTCCAGCTTCTTCCACGAAACATATGATTGGAATCTAAGGATAAAGAAAGTGTCTCCTTGACCATTTGGCATACATTTCCACAGCACTGTCCCCGAAATTCAATATTTAATTTTCCACCGTTGCGATCTTTAAGTTGCACGTAAAGCATAGCAAATACGTGATGACGATAAATCTGACCTCTTTGCTTAGCTTCAAACCATGTAATCGTTGCAGGCCATAGCACCTGTACATCGTATATATTTTCAGAATTTTTCCAAAAAATTTCTGGAGGATAGCTTAAAGTATCGCCAATGACTTTGGGGCCCATTAATTTCCACGGGGGTGTAATAAAAATTTTTAAAGGGACTTTTACATAGGTTGCAGTTTCATAAACGACTTCTCCCCACTGCAACTTTACAGGGGATTCTGGAGATGCTCCTAGAATATTTATATTCAAAACGTAAAAAAGTAAAATAGTTAAAAAGGTCCTAATAAACTTTAATTTTCTTCTGTACATTTATATATAAATAAAAAAAGATTTCATATAAGGATGGAGAAATTATATATGAATCATTTCTATTATGCAAATATTTTTCACAAGAATTGAAAGTACTGTCTAAATGTCTTCTTGTATGCGCTTCTTTTCTTATAGCAGACTTTTGGTAATTTTGGGGTAAGCTATGGGTTTTGTAAACAGATTGTGATAAAATCTTTAAGTGAATTTTTGGAGAAGTATTAATTCCATGATATCTTCTATAAAAAATAAAAAAAGTTTATTGCGTACTGCAAATTATTCTGTTTTACGTAATGGATTTGTCAATCTTAATCCTGAAAAAGATGAGCTCCTAACAGAGTTTGGAAAAATAACTATGCAAAATCAATACCTTTACGCGGGTGAGTCGTATCAAGAAATGTTTGAGCGTGTTGCCAGCACCTATGCGGATGATAATGCGCATGGACAGCGTATGTACGAGTATATTTCCTCTCTTTGGTTTATGCCCGCAACTCCTGTACTGGGTAATGCAGGTCTTATTGATTTTCATAAACAAACTCATAAAAAAGCGGCTTCATTACATTTACCTATATCTTGCTACTTAAATGAAGCCCAAGATACTCTGGATTCAGTGGCAGGACTGCTGATGGAAAATATGTTTCTAGGTGCTGGAGGGGGAGGTATCGGAAGTTATTTCGGAAATTTGCGTCCTGCGGGAAAAACTGGGCTTAAAGACGCTGCCGGAATTATTCCTTTTGCAAAAATTATAGAATCTATTACCCAATGTGTTTCTCAAGGACTGAGAAGAGGTGCTGCTGCGGTCTACTTGCCTGTTTCTCATCCAGAAATTATAGATTTTATCCAATTTCGGCGTCCTTCTGGAGGAGATCCACAACGTAAAATTCTTCATTTAAATCACGGTGTACTGCTTTCAGATGCCTTTATGAAGGCAGTCCAGTATGGAAAACCCTGGGATCTTATCAACCCCCAAACTCAAACTGTTGTAGAGACTCTAGATGCACGGGAAATATGGGTTCAGTTACTGACCGTTCGTCTAGAAACGGGTGAACCTTATCTGATCTTTATTGATCACGTGAATGCGTCTATTCCTGAGTACCAGAAAGAGTTAGGTTTGGAGATTAAGACGTCTAATTTATGTACTGAGATTTTTTTACCTACCGGTTTGGATCAGTATGGCGTGAATCGCACAGCAGTATGTTGTTTGGGATCTTTAAATTTAACTAAGTTTTTGGATTGGCAAAAACACGCCACTTTTATTGAAGATTGCCTACGGTTTTTAGATAATGTATTAGAAGATTTTATTCGTAACGCACCGTCTTCCTTTGCCCATGCTGTGTACGGTGTAGAGCGGGGGAGAGCAGTGGGGCTTGGTGTTATGGGATGGCACTCTTTTCTTCAGTCTCTTGGAATCCCCATGCACGGATTATTGGCGCGCACATGGAATAAACATATTTTTTCTCATATTCATAACGCTTCCAAAGCAGCTTCTAGAGTTTTGGCTCAAGAGCGGGGACCTTGCAAAGATGCTAAGGAAAAGAATGTTATGGAGCGATTTTCTTATACCAGGGCTGTGGCGCCTACGGCTTCCATTTCTATTTTATGTGGGGGAACATCTCCAGGTATTGAACCTGTTGTAGCCAATGCTTATACCCATAAAACAATGAGTGGTTCGTTTTTTATTAAAAATCCATACTTGAGGGAACTACTCAGAGCAAAGGGAGAAGATAAAAAAGAAATATGGGATTCTATTTTAGAAAATGACGGGTCTGTACAACATTTAGATATTTTATCCGAAGAAGAAAAAGCTGTATTTTTAACCGCTTATGAAATTGATCCCAAGGATCTTATTCAACTTGCGGGAGACCGTACTCCCTATATTGATCAAGGGCAGTCTCTTAATTTATTTTTGGCTCCAGATATATCAAAAGAGGAGTTACACAATGCCCACTGGAGTGCTTGGAAGCAAGGAGTAAAAAGCTTGTATTATTTACGTTCCAGAGCTTTACGTTCTGGAGAAACGCACCATGACGCAAAACAAGCACACCAAAGTTTTTTATCAATGTTACCTCAAAATCATTCAGAAAATGGAATGTTGCGTTTAGAATACGAGGAGTGCTTGGTATGTCAATAACAGGAGTACGAAAAGTGAGTATTCAAAAAAATCATTCAATAAAGTCCAGCTGGATTTCAGAGCGTTCTACGATTGAAGACAGTCAGTCATTTTTGTTTCGAGAAAATCCAGTATATAAACCGTTTCGATATGGGTTTGCCTACGAAATCTGGGAAACGCAGCAGCGTATGCACTGGCTTCCAGAAGAGGTTTCGATTTATAATGACGTGCGGGATTGGAAGTTAGTACTTACCGACCAAGAGAGGAACTTATTAACTCACATTTTTCGATTCTTTACTCAATCTGATATTGAAGTTGGGGGGTGTTATACTGGGTACTATCTTCGCATTTTTCAGCCCACTGAAGTGAAAATGATGTTGGTTTCTTTTGCCAATATGGAAACGGTACATATTGCTGCTTATGCTTACCTTTTGGATAGTTTGGGAATACCAGAAGTGGAATACGAAGCATTTTTACAATATAAAGAAATGAAAGATAAGTGGGATTACATGAAGCGCTTTAAAAACAAATTTACGCTTCGAGATTTGATCGTTACATTGGTGGTGTATGCTGCGTTCGTAGAAGGGCTTCAACTATTTGCGTCATTTTCTATGTTATTGAATTTTCCAAGATTTAATAAAATGAAAGGAATGGGACAAATTGTAACTTGGTCTATCCGTGATGAAACATTGCACGTACATTCTTTGCTTAAGCTATTTTATACTATTTTACAAGAACACCCAGGAGTTTGGACAGAGGCTATGAAGGCGGAGGTGGAGTTTATTGGAAAAACTATTGTTTCTCATGAGGAAGCTTTTATTGATCTTGCCTTTGAGCAGGGGCCCATTGAAGGGTTAACTCCAGAAATGGTGAAGGGATATATCCATTATATTGCGGACAGGAGATTTGAGCAGTTGTTTATGAAGCCTGTGTATCATGTAACAAAAAACCCGTTGGAGTGGATTGATCCTTTGCTTAGCGGCATTGAGTACACAAATTTTTTTGAAAATCGCGCTACAGAATATACAAAAAGTGCTACCCAGGGATCCTGGGATGACACATTTGCAAAGTTAGATCGAGAAAACGCTAAAAATTTATCTTTCGGGTAAATACACGTTCAGAAAGGTTATAAAGAGTGAATTTTTTCACTTTTCTTTATTACACCTTTCTGATTATAGAATAAACAAATAAGAGTCATTTTTGCTAAGAGTTGTTTTAAATCTTAGGTAGGGCGTGGGTTTTTGATGGTCTGACTTATGAAATAAATCTAGATCTATTGATTGTGTATCTAAAGTGTGTTCCTAAATCAATTCAGCACCTATACTCTTGCGACCTAAGTGAAAAGCAGGAGTGACGCTAGTAAGAATAGTTATTGATGACACAGTTTAGAAAAAATTAGAGTGGCTTTTATCCCTGTTCACAGCAAAGAGGCGTGAACCTAAAGACACTCGTCGCTTCATAGAAGCAGTTTTCTGGGGAGTTCCCACAGCGTTACTTTGGCATGCTTTAACAGAATATGGGATTTTAAGTTATGCCAAGGTTTTTTATAGCGGCCGAGAATCTTTTTTTTCATAAAAGCTAGGATGTTTGGCTTATTTTTTGTGCTTGTTTCGGTCTTACATCAAATAGCCTCAAAAAAGTTATTCCTATAGGAATTTACTTTTTAGGGTATTGCCATAGTTTCGTCACTTTTTTACCTAACGTTCAACTTTTCATCTTAAAATTTGATCCTTACGCAGAACGTCTAAGATTTGGACTCTTGAGATATAAAAAAGTATTCTACAAAATTTTTATCCTCATAGCTTCAATAATAGAGAAAAATTGTCAAAATTATATTTGAGAGTTCCAATGTATAGCAGCGACCAGGCTTATTATGACCTAAAAAGAACACGTAATGTAACTCTTTTTACCACCACTTTTTTAGTATTACGCTAAAATATAGCCCACTCACGATAGAATGGTTATAATAGAAGATATTTAAAGATATCGTATTCATTGGATCTTCGTCGTAAGGGTTTAGACATTAAGAAGAAAGAAGGGGTGAGCTATAAGGAATCAGGTAGACGTTTTGGAATAGGTCAGCAGACTATAGAGGGAGTACGCGTTTAGAAGCGAACTTAGTTCGCTCTAAGCCAGCCAGAACAATGGATATAGACTCTTTAGAACATGATATCACACGATATATCCTAAGACTATCAGCTAGAGCGAGCGGAGCGCTTTGAAGTTAGCGCTGTTGGCATTTTGAAAGCCCTAAGACGTCTTGGTGTTCGCCATAAAAAAACCTTAAATCATCCAAAGGTGGATCCAGAAAAAAGATCTGTATTGTGCCAAAAGCGTGATGAATTAAAAAAAGTTGATGAACGTGGAGTTTCCTATGATATGCTAAGAAGGCACGGGTATTTTATAAAAGGGTAGCGTTGTCACGGAAAACAAGATTGGGGTGCAAAAAGTAGAAGAAATGTTTATAGGCGCTTTAATAGACTCTACTTTAGGGGTAGAGATATTGACTTGTTGGGTAGAGGAAATGGTACTCACCAATATCTCAGAAAACCCTGATATTGTCATGGATAAGGATGCTGATCGTACTTTACTTGACCTACCTTCTTATTCTTCTGAACTTAATCCCATTGAGAAATAATGGACTTATGCTAAACAGATATGACGTTCTACACATTGTTCAACTGACACGCTATTCTCTACAATTATTTTATAGTTATTTGGCTATATATAAGATTTTAAGGGGCTATATTGTTGATTTTTTCTTGATATTTATTTCCCTTTTCTTCATAAGATTTTCCTTAGGTAGAAGTTTTTTATCGCTAAAGTTTAACTTTTTAAGCCTTCTATAAACAAAAGCGATGCTTGTGTTAGATAACCTAGTCATTTCTGCTTATGACTTTTCTCACCATAATTATTTTTGCGCTTGTCTTTTAATCATTACCTAAGTTTATGTATTCTATGACGCTTTCCTTTAAGTCTGGACTCTATTGTATTTTTATTGTCTTCTGACAATGATGAAAAATATAATCCTATTTTCAAGCTAAATTACTATAGTGAATAACCAATCTATAGAACCAATAGAGTTTAACGGATCTTTCAATGTTAATCTTTTTAATCATTGGAGAGAACAGTTTTGAATCAATGTGCTAAAACCCAGCCCAATTATCGCTCACTGTTCATTAGATCTATCAGAAAAGATAAGAGTGCTTATCGAATCTGTTGCCTCAAAGATAGTATTTTTACTCTCTTATTCATACTGAGCTACTACCAAACCATGCATTAGAAAAAGTTGCGCGATATCAAGGTTTATATCAAACAATCAGTGCGTTTTTTAATATATTATTCTTCAATTCCTTCTGCTATACCACCTTCATGTACCTAATTCAAGGAGATTGGATATAGGAGCTATGTATTGAATGCACTTGAGTTTGTTAGAAGACTGCTATTTTTAATGCTTCATTTGTTTGAGACCATAAGTATTAGGTGTTTTTTTTGAAAAAATGTCCAGTGAATATAATCGTTTTTACCTAGAACAACTAAAGTAGATTATTCTTCTCCTAGAGATCTGTGTGAAAGGAAAAGAAAGGAAATAATAATAGAGATGCTCTCCCGTAATCAGTGAAAAGGTATTAATTCAGACATAATTTATTTAAGAAAAAGGTGCCCATCACTTTTTGTGTGAACGTTCAAAACCTTTTACTATCATCACTATCGTGATCAAGGTAAAAGCAAGGGGAAGCCAAAAATTTTTTTCTCCTCTTTTTGTATTACTCCCTTTTGGAAGACCATAGCTTTTAATAACGCGTGCTCTTTGTATCTATTCCATCTTCTAAATAAACCTTGGACAGCAAGTATTGACTACCCAACTACATCAATAATCCAGTGCACCCTCACCGATATGGATTAGCTATTCCAGATCTTGGGGGTATAAATCTGATCTACACCAAAATGTATGACGTTTTCCACAAAAAGCTGGTAGGTATTGCTTACCTAAAAGAAAAAATCCTGTGGTTCTTTCAACATACATCCTCAATGTCGACTCCATAAATTAAAAAATTAATTAGAGGAAGTGATCAGTAGATCTACTTAGAAGTATTCAAAAAATTTGGAAACTTCTGAATACAAAAAGACTGAGGCTGTAGAACCTTTTTAAAAGTTGGCCTACAGGAGTTTTTAAACTGTAAATTACGTACCAAATTCTGTACTTCCAATAACAAAAGGTCTAGGATCCATGTAATTGTCGAAATAAGCATTAAAATCATACAGCTCTTTTTCTTGTTGTGCTTCTTTAGATAAAGGCTCCTCTTCATAAGTTTCATTGTCTGGAGGGGGGCTATTAGTTTCAGAGTTTGACTCTAAAGGAAGTGGAGCGGCTAAATTATTGGGTGTAGATACAGAATTTTCTGGGGGGAGTATGTTTTCTGCTAAGACCGAAGATCCAAAAATAGTTATAACATATAAAAGTTTTTGTAAGGGGTGAAATGCACACATATATGTAAAATCATAAAAATATTCAGACTCAGTGTACAATTTTTTTTAGAAAAAAAATATAAATTTTTTCTTATAAAGGGAGAAATTTAATTTTCTGAAAAAGTAAACCAGTCTACATATATCCCTTCAAATTGAAGGAACTGCGACGATATACTAAAAGTTATTGTTAACACGCGCAGTCATATCCCTAGTAATCGTTTGACAAGTTCTCTTAAAAAAGTGCATAATTTTCCTTTTAAAAATTATCGTCAGAGGTAAAGAATCGATTATGGTGCACCTGTTCGTTCATGCTCTTCCACCCGAGTAATAGAGTTTTTGTTGAGGCGGTAAGGTGGAAAAATAATGCAGCTGAACGCTTCTCTCAAAAGCGGCTTTTTAATTTCGATACTTATGTTGTAAGGTCCGCGATCGAGAATCATGTGTATTTTATAAGCTTTTGGGTAGAGTACTTGAATATAGTAAAGTAAGTTGAAGTTTGAGTATTAAAGAAATGAAACAAGGCATCGTACACTCTATTACATTGAATAATTTTATCCTTGATCCATCGTTACATTATTGGATTTAAATCGTTAGAATATGGTGGGAGAAAAAATTTTACCTCTAATAGATTCAATTCATGCCTTCGGCTTTTAAAGTTTATAAAAAACTAACTATAGAATGGTTTCAGTAGAAGAAAAGAGAAGACATTTAAAGCTGTCGTATGCATTAAATTTTCGTCGTAAGGGGTGAGGCATTAAAAAGAAAGAAGGGGTACTATGAGCACTCTGGTAGACGTTTTAGAATAGGTCAGAAGGCAGTGTATAGATGGAGGACGTGTTTGGAACCGAAATTCGTTCGCTATAAGCCAGCCAGTACAATTGACATGAACTCTTTAGAATACGATATCATGATATATTCTGATGCCTTATCAACCAGAGTGAGCGGAGCGCTTTGGGGTTAGGGCTATTGGCATTTTGAAAGCCCTGAGACGTTTTGGTGTTCGTGATAAAAAAACCTTAAATTATCCAAAGGTTGATCCAGAAAAAAGATCTGTATTGTAGTAAAAGCGTGATGAATTAAAAAACAAAGTTGATGAACGTGGAGTTGCCCATGATATGCCAAGAACGCACGAGTATTCTATAAAAGAGTAGCGTTGTTACGGAAAACAAGATTTATAGGGGCTTTAATAGGCTTTACTTTAGGAGCAAAGATATTGACTTGTTGGGGTTGGGTAAAGGAAATAGTACTCCCTAATATCCCAGAAAACCCTGATATTGTCATGCATAAGGATGCTGGTCATACTTGACTTGACCTCCTTCTTTATTCTTCTGAGCGTAATCCCATTAAGAAACAATGGGATTACGCTCAACAGATACGACGTTCTACACATTGTTCAATTGACGCGCTATTCTCTATAATCATTTTATAGTTATTTTACTATATATCTTTCTTTGTTCTAAAATTTTTTTAAATATGTGTATTGGTTAAGCTTGGCGTAGAATTCAATGCTATATTGGGAGGATAGGGAATCTTAATATTTGCCTCATCAAACAGCTCTTTTAACACCCGATTAAATTGTCGACGTACTTGATCTTGACAATTTGGCGTGGTGCGAATTTTAGCTAATAGTACTACAGAATAGGGTGTTACTTCATTTACCCCTCTAAATTCTAAATTTCCCAAAACATAACGCTTTACGGGGGAGTTTTTTTTCAATATATAAAAAGCTTTTTCAATTAATTTTTGTACTTTGTCCAGATCCTCATGGTAGGCCACAGAAATATTCATAAGGACTGCAGAAAAGTGCTTATTACGGTTTCCAATAACAATAATATTACCAAAGGGAATGGTCATGAGAGTTCCGTTTTCACTTCGAATTTTTACTGTTCTTACCGCAATAGCCTCAACTTTCCCTGTGCGACCATCAATATCTACTTCGTCTCCCACCATAAGGTTATTTTCAAAAATTATAAAAAATCCCGTAATAAAATCCCGAACAATATTTTGTAACCCAAACGTTAATCCAAATCCTGCAACCCCCACACTGGCAGCCCATTCTTTAAGTTGTACACCAAAAATGTGAGAAATCATAAAAATTAATGCAGGTCCCCCCACCAATACGTTCACAATCGTTCGGATAATAGCCATCATTGTTTTAAGCCGCGTAAATAAAAAATTATTTTCTGAGGACTGAACGCTATATCGGTCCTCAACATAATACCTCAAAACTTTATTAATGATTTTAATCAGCAGAAACGATGCTACTCCCACTAAGGCTGCATTAAAACCACGGGTCACCCAAGGACTAATAAAAATCGGAGACAACCAATAAACTACGCTAAATATCGCATTATTTTGGATTTCTTGAAATACTTCTCCCCATAGTGTCAGTAGGCCGATATAAACCAGAGCCTTTGTAACAGTTAAAACACTTTTTCGGTATTGATATAATAAAGGAAAAATAAAAGATTGATATTTTCTTTTCCAAAGAAATTCTAAAAATAATCGATAAATTTTAAATTGCACTGTGTTTATGCTCAATAATACCCCAACCGTTACCAAGGTAGGAATAAAAAATGCCATAAAAATTCCAGGGAAAAACAACCAAAGGGTTAGGAATAAACCTACGCCCCACTGGGATAAACTCAACAACAAAATTAGACGATTTCTCTGAGCGGAAATTTTTATCTCAGATAAAATCATATATTTAAATTTCTTTAGTGCATTCCACAAACCTAAGCTAAAAATAATCGCAAAACTTTGAGTAAATGTAGAAAATACCAAGGAATCCGCCTGGGTTAATGTTAAAATTTCTTTAAGTATCTTAGATGCGAAATGAATTAAAAAAATTCTTTGAAACGCATGGAGTGCTACTTGCACTCCTGGAGTGGTGAACTGTACCCGGATGACCGAAGTAAAATAAGTGGCCACACTATAATATCCTACCATTAACGTGTACGTATACAACGGTAAGTAAGCCAAAAATTCAGTACACGCCGAGGGAAGAAACCAGCGCTTAAAAAACCATATGCGCCCAAGTCCTGCGTAGACTAGGAAAGGAATTCCAAGAAAAATAATACTTCTGAATCCCGTTCCTCCAGAAATTCTATGGATCTCTGTATAAAAATTTCGGTACAACAAAATGTTGCTCAATCCGCTTACAATAAAAATTCCCAGCATCCATAGTACTACCCCAAAAGATTTAGGACTAAATCCTGGGGCAAAAACCAACCGAAATAAATGTTCAAATCCGAAAAAAAAATTATGTAATACACGTTTCAACTGAAAAGAAAAAAATTCTAAATGAGTGAGTAGAGGAGAGCTTTTGTCAACTTTTTGTTCCTCTTGAACGCTTGGAAGTGGCACATCGTAGCTTTGAAGACGCTTCAAGATACGGTCTAACTGTTCTTGATTTTTTTTAAGATGCTGCTTTGCTTCTTTTACTTCCTTTAAAAATTTCTGCATTTCTTTGGGAGTATTTTTAGCGCGCGTTCTAGAGGAGGACTCTGAAGAAACACTGGATTCTTGAGGGGGGGCCAAAAGTGAAGCACTTCCCCCAAGCCCGAGGCCTAGAAGAATGTGAAGAAGCCTGTACCTAAAAACTTTGTACAACATTTTACTTATCTTTTTTGAAGCAGTGCTTCTTACTTTTCCCTTGATAGAATAATTTTTTTTAAGAAAGGTTTCAAGGTTTGTGCTTAATACTTTCCTAGGAAAAGGAGCTTACATCCAATAAAAAATTATACTGTCTAAAGAAGAAGTTATAAAAGTATACTTAGAATTTTACGGATCTTAACTTGTTCCCCAAATAATAATTTTCAGAAAATGAAGCAACAATAGAGTATAAATTTAAAGTAAATTTTAATAGAATACATAAAATTAATTAATGATCAAAAAAAAGCGAAAAAATAGTTATGGTGAGTAAAAGTCACGAGGAGAAATCGCTAGGCTATTTAATGCAAGTATTGCTTCTGTCTATAAAAAACTTAAAAAGTTAGGCTTTAGCGATAAAAAAGCTTTTACTGATATGGATTCTTGATCAAGAAACAATCAAACGATATAGCGTATGCAAATCTTGTATGTATTGACGAAGGTGGTATAGAGAGGACTATTTGCAAAAACAGAGGTTGGTGAAAAAATCGAGAAACTGATTAGTAACAAGGGTGGTATATATTACAAAATAATCCATAATATATACTTAACTCACTATAGAACAGTTATAATAAAAAAAAGATATTTAAATTTTTCGTATTCATAGGATTTTCGTTGTGAGAGTGTATGCATTCAGAAGAAATAAGGGGTGAGCTATGAGAAATCGGGTAGACGTTTTCGAATGGGTAATCAGACTATAAAGGGAGTAGGCGTTTAGAACCGAAATTCGTTCGCTATAAGCCAGCCAGTACAATTGACATGGACTGTTTAGAACACGATATCCACTGATGCTGATTAGCCAGATCGAGCGGAGCGCTGTGGGGTTAGGGATGTTGGCGTTTTGAAAACGTGATGAATTAAAAAGCAAAATTGATGAACTTGGACTTACTCATGATATGTCAAGAACTCACGAATATTCTCTAAAAGGAAAGCATTATTACAGAAAACAGAATTAGAGTGGGAATGGTAGAACAAATGCTATAAGCGCTTTAATTGGCCCCACTTGACTGTAGATTGCTTACGGGTTCTGTAGAGGTATTGATGTGTTGGGTAGAGGAAATGTTCTTACTCAATATCCTAGACAAAAGCGGCAGCGCCATTAAAGGTAACGCTATGCAAAAAATTATTAGGGATGCTGGTCATATTTTACTTTACCTCCTTCTTTATTCTCCTGACCTTAATCCTATTGAGCACAAATGGGCTCACGCTAAACAGATAAGATGTTTTAGAAATTGTTTAATTGACGTGCTATTCTCGATAACCGTTCTATAGTTAGTTTTCTGTCAATATCGACACCATCTAATCTCTTTTTCCCAGTCTTTCCATTGGAATTTTATATCCTTGTGACTTAAGAAAATACAAACGAATCTATTTTTATAAAAAGTGAAACAATGTGTGATGCGTTATAAAGACACGTTTTCATTCCAATTTTTGTACATTTTATTCCCCCCTCTAATTCTTGCACAATACTAAAGTTGAACAAAAGTACACAGAAACTTACAGTAGAAAAAAATCCTCCTATACTTACGGTTAAAGCCAAAAAGAGAAAATTTCTTTAAAATAAGCTTTAAACGAATGCTTTACCTAATCTTAGGCCTGTTTACACATTAAAAACAAAAAGTCTTTAGATTTTAGTCATTTTTCGTGACCTGATGCACAAGATAACTTTCTAAAAAACTTTGAATTTGTCCATCTAGTACCGCCTTAGTATCGGATGTTTCCTCACCAGTTCTTAAGTCTTTAACCATTTGATAGGGGTGTAGCACATAAGATCGAATTTGTTGTCCCCAACTAATGCCTTTCTTTTCAGGCTGTAGTGCCGCTGCATGCTCTGCTTTTTCTTTTTTTTCCAAAGCAAAAAGTTTTGAAGTCAACATTTTTAGCGCAGTAGCCTTATTTCGATGTTGAGAACGATCACTTTGACATTGAACGACAATCCCCGTAGGCACGTGTGTGATACGCACTGCACTGTCTGTCTTATTTACGTGCTGTCCTCCGGCTCCAGAAGCCCGGTAAGTATCAATACGCAAATCTTTTTCGTCAATAACCGATTCCTCTAACTTTTCCAGAACAGGAGTAACAAGTACGGAAGCAAAACTGGTATGCCGTCTTTTTGCAGTATCAAAAGGTGACAATCGTACTAAACGATGTACGCCACTTTCCCCCTTTAGCCAACCATAGGGAAAATCACCGTCTGAGATAGCCAGAGTTACAGACTTAATACCCGCTTCTTCTCCCATAGTTTCGTCCACAATTTCTAGCTTGTACCCAATCGCTTCACACCAACGGGTATACATTCTTAACAAAATTGCTACCCAGTCTTGGGCTTCAGTTCCTCCAGCCCCTGCTTGTAGCGATAGAAAGCAAGAGTGTCTATCTATTTCATCGGTAAAAAATTCTTCCATTCGCAAAGATTTAATCTCTTTCTCTAAGGCAATCACATTATGGTAATGTTCCTGAACAAATTCCATATCTTGGGTCTCTTGAATATACTGAACCCAAACATTAATATCAGAAATTTCTTGGTCAATATGCTGAATAAGACTTTGCTTGCGTAGCAAAACTTCTTGCAATTTCAGTAAAGGAATTGAAGCTTGAGGAGAGTTCCAAGTTTCTGGCGCTTTTAACTGCTCTTCAAGATCTTGAAGTTTTTTTTGGATAGACGTTTTGTCAAAGAAACCTCCATAAAATTTTTTGTTCTTTTTCTATATTATGTAAAACTTCAATAATACGCTCTAACATAAAAACACTTTTTTTCTATTATGTCCAGACACGTAGTGTATAAAAAAAAATCTAAATCTACAAGCATTCAATTCTTCCACACTGAGCACACATTGTTTCAATGTTCATAAAAATAGATTCGATTGCCTATAAATATTATTGTGCAATCAACCGATTCGATGAGCACTCTTATTTTTTGTGATTTATGGAATGAAGCATGATCTATAGTTTGGCCGGGTTTTAGCGCTTTGATTTAAAAAGAGCTGTATTATAAAATCCGTTAGGGGTGCTCTGGATTGATTATTCGCTAAGTCAGCTATCTTATGGTTTTTTTGTAATATTGACCACGCTTTTTACCTAGGAGTTTTTCGCTTTTTTTCCTAACCTTTATTCTTTGTAGGTGGTTCGTTCAATCCAATTTTTATCAAAATATCGAAGTATTACAGGAGATATTTCTTGTATTACTTCTACATAATTATCTCGTTTTTTTACTCTGTTTCCCCAGAGAAAAAAGTTTTTTTATCGTTCAATTCTAAAGAGTGTAGTCACAAAATTTTAAGCCAGAGCGCAAGACATCTGATGTGAACCTCAGCCAGGAATAAGGATGCTTTTTTGGCATAGCGTGTGCTAATGCTGCGCCATTGTTTGAGATGAAGTGAGGCATTTTCAATCAAATAACGTAGTTTATAAAGGCTTTTTGTCGTAATTTCGTTGAATTCTGCATTTTTTTGCGTTGAAATCACGAAAATCACACCATTTTAGCCCCTTGATTCACGATATCGTGGTGATCATAGACTACTTCAGCCAAAAAGTGCTAATTAGGCAGAAAATTACCCCACGAATCGTCTGTTCTCAAAATCCAAAAAATCATTGATTAAATTACCGGTTGTCTCTTGGCAAGGCCCACCCCAAAGCCCCTCTCGACCTAGAAAATAGGGTTTAAAAAGTCTCCAAACATGATCCGAAATATCATAGAGACCATGAGCTTTTTCAGGGAATGTTTGCATATCACTCTATCTCAACACAATTTATCTCGTGACTACAATCGCCAGAATTTAGCAACAAAAAAACCTTTTCCTCTGGGGAAGCAGAGCAAGAAAAGCGAGATGGATACCTAAAAATCATAAAACATATAACAATTTTCAAAGATAGGGGATTGGTTAAAAAAGCGAAAAGCGCGTAAGTAAACTAAAGCTTCCTTAGCGAATAACGAATCCATAAAACCCATAATATTTACTGAGTCTTGCGCTATGAAGCGTTTCAATTATTGGGCAAAACATTGTTTAACCCAGGCGCTAAAGCTCGGACGAGGAGGCATTTTGGATCATACCTCATTTTCTTATAAAACAAAAGAATCGATAGAATCGCTGTACTGCGGGCCCGTATTCCCCTGTCCTAAACACCATTGAGAAATTCTGGGCTATTATGAAACGATGAAATAACCGCACTATTACTCAATGTACTCAATGTACTCAATGATATAAAGCCTTACTTCAATTCTTTAAAATCTTATCTTTAGGCTAAATTACTATAGTGAACTCAACACCAATATTTTTCAATCTAGTCTTCTTATGATCTGTGAGAAAGAATTCTATTTTTGAATAGTTTAGTTTCTGTTTACATCCTAAACATTTTCTAGCATTGTATTTTCCTTCTGTCTTATATTGATTATGCCCCCACCTTACTGTCTTTCTGTGTACCTCAAACACTTTTGACATTTTGTTTTTTTTAGGGAATGGATTACTTTTTTTTTAAAATCATTGTATCTATGCGCTTGTAGACATTTTTTTTCGTCCTACCATAGTTGTGTTTCCGGGATAATATCTTATGACTAGATCGTCTAATTTTCATCTCTGAAACGACATAATTTTTTTGCAACAGCAGAGTCTTCAAGGAGGGGGGTCTGAGGTGTACATATATTGTCCTTTTTGAAAAGATTTTCAGAAGATAAATCATCCTGTTGATTGTTTATCATGAACCGATCAAGTTCTTCTTGAGGGGTTCCATTTTTTAAGCGCTGTATTTTAGGCAACAAATTTTCTATATTTTTACGACTAGGAACAATACTTAATTTTTCCGGCTTATTTAAAGTTTGAATAAACTCTAGATCCATCAAAGAATGCAGGGTTTGATTGAAAGTGTTAGCAGTAGACTCGTTTTTATTGCTTGTTCCTAAAGGCTGCAGTTCTGTAGCGAATTTAGAAAATTTTTCAAGTAAGTTTTCTTTAAAGTCTAAGGTATTAAAAGTAACACCTTTTTTGTTCTGTGCTCGTCGAGCATCTACTTTTTCTTTATTTTCGCTTAGTCTTTGAACATTTGCTTGAAAAAATTCCTTTCGTCGTTTTTGCTTTTCATCTGTTCCATATGTTCTGAGTAACAGGGATGCATTTTTCTGGATTTTTTTTATTCTTGTCTTAGTGACCAACTCTTTTTGTTTTTGAGCACTCACTGTCTGTTTCTTCTCTTCTTGGTCGTTAGCCTTCATTTGAATAAATTGTTCTTGTCGTTGTTGCTTTTCATCGGTTCTCTCCTTTTTAAGTTTTTCAGAAAGTTCTTTCTGTGTTTTGTTTGTGTGTGCTTTAATTAATAATTCTTGTTGTTTTTGAGCGCGAAATTTATACTTCTTTATTTTCAGCTCCTCGGAAATTGCTTGAGTAATTTCTTTTTTGAATTTTTTTTCCTGTTCTTTAATTTTAGCGCGTTCTTTTTTAAGTTTTTCTGTTGTTTCAGCTTTTAAGAGTGCAAGGTTCTTTCTTCGTTGTCTTTCATCAGCCACTTTTTTCTTGAGTCTTGCTAATTCTTCAGCATCCCTTTGCGAATGATCAATTTTTAGATGGTCAACTTTTTTTATCCTTCCAGTTAAAATTCTTTTTTTATACCTAACCTTACTCTTATTAGAAGGTTTGGAATTTCGAACGAAACCTTGAAGAACTGGAGGCTCGAGCAGTAAAAATAAAGACTGCGCTTGAGCATTCTTTTGAGCGGGAACAAGCGGAGCATGGAGACTAGGCTTGTCTAAAGGCTTATTCGCTCTGCCTAAATCGATATCTGAAGCATCTTGAAAATCCTGCGCAAGCTGAGGGGCGGGAGCTGGAAGATG
>NZ_PHHC01000079.1:118359-136359 GCF_002930195.1 Holospora curviuscula
CGGTTGGGCATTCTTTTGAGTGGGAACAAGCGGAGCATGGAGACTAGGCTTGTCTAAAGGCTTATTCGCTCTGCCTAAATCGATATCTGAAGCATCTTGAAAATCCTGCGCAAGCGGAGGGGCGGGAGCTGGAAGATGCGGTTGGACCACTCTTTGAGTGGGCAATACAGGAGTTTGAGGAGTACAAGCGTAAGGATCGGGCTGATACTGAACTGAAAAAAAAGATCTTTTAGTGACTATAGAAGGATCAGTATCCGATAAAACCCAAGAATTTCCATCATGCCGGATATCTTTCCCAAACTTTTGAGTTGAAGAGAGAGAGGGCAAAGTTTTTTGGGACATATGAAGCACATTCTTGAAATTTTCTTGAGATTTCTGGCGCTGAAAAAAGACTAGCGAAGTTCCTAAACTCGATGCACCATGCTGTTCTAGTCTCAAATAGCTGAACTGTTTTTTGAGCTCTACAGTAGGAGATCTGAAAAAAAAGAAATTTTGTATATCTTGAGTAAAATTTTTTTTGTTGTAAGCTTTTTCATAATAAGCACCCTTATCGCAGCTACTTTTTTTTAGGATTTTACTTTTTTTATGGTCAGCGTTTATAATTTCTTCTGGAATACATATCCCATACATGATAACTAAGATAAGCTTATATTTACTTTTTAAATTTTTTTTCATAATTTCTAGCTCAGAGTAGGATAAGGGTATCAAAAAAATTGTGTTCCAAGACTGGGTTTTCAAAATTGGCTTCCTAAAAAAGTTTTACGACACAATAAACAGTCTGACATGAAAAAGTCCGCCTCTATATCTTCTTAAGATTTATTTCTATACTTTATGCTTAAAAGTTCAGAAAATAAACAGTTTGAAAGAAATAATTTTATTTCTAGGATAGCTTTAAGGAATAAATATTTAGGTAAAATAGTAAAATAATTTTTTCCAAAAAAAAAGAGCTTCTCAAAAAAATCAGCAATTCTTATTTATAAAAGTCTTTGAGAAACGATTTAAAAGATACATCAAATAAAAGAAATTGAACAGCATAACCTAAAATCTCAAATAAATACTTTTTTAGCTGGTAATCATTTTTCTTCATGCTATAGTCAAGCACCTTCAATTAAGTGAACAACGATGTTAGGATAAAAAAACGCAACAAATAAGCATCAGAAATATTTGAGGTACACAATGCAGTGAGTAGATAAAGTCATCAATATAAGAAAGATCAAGAAAGAAAAAAAGTACGATACTAAAGCACGTTTAGGATGTAAACGTAGAATAGACTATCTAAAGATAAAATTATTTATAAAAGAAAACGAAAATACTAGATTGAAAGATGTTGGGGCTGAGTTTTATATAGGCAAAAGATATACCCCAATAGTATGCAAGAAACTAGGATTTACTGATAAAACCCTTTTTTTTTGGGACAAGGAGATAAAAAAAGCGAGATGGATATCTAGAAAGTATAAAAGATATACCCAAGAAAAGTCTTGTATATAGTGAAGAGAGTGGTATAGAGAAATACTTTAGAAAGATAAGGGCTGGGGTAAAAAAGTTCTAACTATTACAAAAAACTCATAGTATAGCTAGAATAATTAATCTATCACACCTATAAGTTTTAATGATTCTTGCAATAAAAATCGTTTTAATTATTGGAGAGAACAGTATTTAATCCTTATCTCATAACCTTTTATAAGACAAAAGAATTGATTGAATTGGTTGGCTTCTGGCTAGTGTTCTTACCACACTATTCGCTTGACCTGAACCCCGTTGAGAAAAATTCTGGGCTACTATGAAACCATGGATTAATTGTAACACTACTGAATGTACTGACTGTGATACAAGGCCTTATTTTCAATTCTTTGAAATCTTATTTTCAAGCTAAATTATTATATTTTTTGTATTGACTAATTTTTGATATCCCATGAAGAAACCGTGATTTGCTGGTTACAAACCTTATCGCCCCATAAGCACAGAATTATTGGCATTTCTGATGCACCCCATCATCATAAATTTCTTCGATGAAAGATTTAATTTTATCCGCTGACTCTTTTTTTATTTTAAACGCTACTTTCCCCTCACCATAAGCATAATGATTTTTTTTATAAAGTTATCAATAATATTATAACCTTTTTTCACTGAAAATAAGGAAAGTGCTGAGGTACTCCAGAGCCCCCCTCATAAAAATAAATATTTGAAAAAAGAAAAATAATAAGGGAATGCCTTGGATGGTGAACAATTTAAGGTAAGGTTAATGAAAAAAGTAAAAGAAGCGGTTTGAGAGACTTTGTGTGTAGCGCTATGCGGGGCTGACGGATGGTAAGATGTTGAGTCAAGATCTATTTTCTACCTGAGTGAAGCGCATAAGTAAAAATAGCCAGGCAATGGTATAGCAATCGATGGAAAGGCACTAAGGCGCAGTTATGATGGCGGAGATGTTACATAGGATACGCACGTTTGCTACAGAGGCTAGGCCAAGGGAAGGGATAAAAGCAACGAGATCACAGCAATACCTAAAGTATTGGATTGGCTGGATAGTAAAGGATCGATTCTCTCTCTAGATGCTATGGTATGTCACTATAAAATCGCAGATAAAATCATGGGTAAAGGAGGACATTATATATTCTCTCTCAAAGCTAAGCAGAAAAATCTTTTAGATGATGTGACGCGATATTTTGAAAAAGTATCCTTAGAAGCGCTCAAATATTGCTCAAATTATGATAAGGGGCACGCTAGGGTTGAAGTTAGAAAATGCTCGATAAGTCAGGATAGTCAATGGCTCATCTTAAATATCCCTAATGGGCGTTCTATTAAAAGCATGGCGCGGATAGAATCCGCTCGTGAGATAAAAGGTAAGTGTTCTAGTGAAGCGCGGTAGTATGTGTCTTCTTTAGAAGCCACTCTTGAAACAATGCTCTCATATATTAGAAGTCATTGGGCCTTACATTGGGTAGTAGATAGGTCATTTGGTGAGGATCAAAGGAGATATACGGAAGGAAAACGCTCGCCACGGTAGGCAATAAGCAGGAATATAGCTCTGAACAAGCTCAGATGCCAGGACAATCAATCAAGCGGTTCAGAAAAATGGGATGGGGCTAGAGTGACGACATACTTTTCTGTATTTTGAAACAAAATTTTTTATGAGGTGGCCTTGCTGAGGTGCCTGTTCGGTGGTAAACCTTATGGCTGAACATTTTATAACTAAAATATCCAGGATTACACATACGTGAAACGCTCAAGTGTGGATAGTAAAGAATCTGGGTAAAAAGACTCCGTTTTTTACAAGAAGAATATACCGATAGCATATAATTTTAATAAAATTATAATATAAAAAAAATATAATGTATATTATAGAATTAATTCATATATAGTAAAATGAAAAAAAAATATGTTACGTCCCTTTTTTTTATAGGGATGGGAACCCAGGCTCTTTATGCTATTTCTATTGAGGAGCGTCTGGCGTTACTCTCAAAAGCAGGTTTGATAGGAAATTCAGAAAATAAAGTTCCAGATAAATTTCCATTCTCTCAAAGTTCAAATGGGGGGCAATTTAGTTCATCTTTTAACGAACTAAATGAGTCTGATTCCAATACTTTTTCCTCTCCGATATCAAATAATACTCAGTCTAATGCATCATCTCAAAGCTTAAATGATACTCAGTCTAATGCATCATCTCAAAGCTTAAATGAGTCTCAGTCTAATCCGTCTTCCAAGGTTTCAAACGATTCTCAGTCTGAGGAAAAAAACCAAGATCCCAAACGCTTTGTTCAAGAATTTTCTGCGCAAGAAACGAGTCAAGCTCCGGGATTGATGGCACAAGGTGTGGAACATCTCACAAAAGGAGTAGAGCAGGTAAAAGATTATACGCAAAACGAATTTATTCCGCAGGCCACTGAGATCGCAGAACAGGCAGGTCATCAAGCAAAAAAAATAGTTCATGATGTTGCAAGCCAAGCAAAAGAGACTGGGACACAGATTATAAATTACTTTATCCCAAAAATAAAAGAATTGTTTGCAGTTGCAGGAAAGAAAATGCTGTATGATGTTGCAAACCAAGCAAAAGAAAATGGAACCCAGGTTGTCAATTACTTTTCCCCAAAAATAAAAGAGTTATTTGAAGTGGTAGGACAAAAAGTAACATCTTGGGCAAATGCTGATAAAGAGCAGGCTTCAGCCTCAATGGAGGATTCTTCATCATTCGGTAGCTCTAATAGTTCTACAGAAAATTCTTTAATACCTCAAAATAATAAAGCAGAATTGCCTCAAGACGCTTTTGTCAATAAGGGAAACTTAGGTTCTGAGGGTGACAAAGAAAGTACTTCTATGTCTACAGAAAGCAGTGACGCTTCCAACAGTTCCAAATTGCCTCAGGAACCCAAACTCACTGAGGGAGAAAATTCAGGGTATAATCCTAAATCTTTACTTGTTAACAATACTGGCCAAAAAGAGCCTTCTGCAGTGGAAGAGGCGCCTATGTTTTAGCCTAAAAATTCAACACGAGGTGGCCGTTAACGGTCATAAGGGGGGAAGGAAATCTTTTTCACATGCTCTAAAGCTTCTCCCTGATTCCTATTTTTTAATAAAGATTTGATAAAAAAAGATAAATTGCTAAAATGACATAACTTTATCAACAAAAAGTAGTAAATAAGTAAAGTATAGTAATTTATTTTGAAAATAGGATTTTAACGAATTGAAGTAAGACTTTATATTATTGCGTAGATTGCGTAATGTTACGGTTAATTCATAGTTTCATAGTTTCATAGTAGCCCAGAATTTTTCTCAAGGGAGTTCAGATCAGGCGAATAGTGTGGGAAGAACACCAGCCAACAGCCAAGTGATTCAATCAATTCTTTTGTCTTATAAGAGTTATGAGATAAGGATTAAATACTGTTCTTTTCAATAATTAAAACGACCCGTATTACAAGAACCATTAAAATTTATGGATGCTATGGATTGATTCTTCTAGCTATACTATAAGTTTTTTTGTAATAATTAGCATTTTTTACCTTGTTCCTTATCTTTGAATATCGTTTTTCAATATTATTTTCGTCACTCTATACAAGATTTTTAGGCGTTATATCGTTGATTATTGAGTGATATTTATTTCTTCACAAGCCTCCCAAAGGTAAAGGCTTTTTATCACTAAACTCTAACCTTTTAAGTGTTCTATAAATAAAAGCAATGCGTACATTTAAATAGCTTAGCGCTCTCTTCTCACGTTTTATGTTCTTTATTTTCAACATACATTTTTACCTGATTTGGATCTATGGTTTCTTTTCTGCTTAATCGTGTATTAGGCTTAATGGGCTCTTTCTTGTTTCTAGCGTGTCTATCCTCTACTTACGCTACTTTTACTCACCATAACTTTTGTTGCGCTCGTTTTTTGATGATTACCTAAGTTATGTATTCTATTACGTTTTTCTTTAAGAAACAGTCACGTAAACCATTTTTTTAACCTATTGAGGATTATTTTAGTGGAAGCTAGTGGAATAAACGCTTTGGCTGATGAAGTAGACCTCTTATAATCTTTGGATAGCCTTCTAAATGATCTAACCAAGCAAATGAACCCTCTACAAGCTACTACCATTGCTGGACCTTAATCCCTCTTAGTGTGTTCTACAATTTTACAATGCTAAGCTAAACCCGTTGCGTATGAAGATAAACCCACTAAGTAGATATCCTTGATTCGCTAAAATTCTCACCAGCCTTGGAAATTTTTTCTTCAAACCAAATAATACTCTTTTGGAACACTTGCTATCATGAGGCCTAGCGCTGTGTACATCAATATGTAGCGGATAGCCCAAGGTGTCTTTTCCTACCCGACCTTTTCTTGCCTCCATCATACCCTTTCTCTTTATTGTTTAAAAGCGCGTTGGGTTACGCTCTGGCTGTTCATGATTCCTATGCTAAGACTTTGCTCTTTTCCTTTCTTCATTCTGCCCAAAATTTTTAGGGAGATCCCTCCAAAACCAGCCGTTTTTTTGATATAAAATATGCCCTTCTATCCCAGTCTAGTATCTTTAGGCTGCGGCTTTTCTTGCTTCTTTTTTCTCTCGTTAATCTCTTCTTCTATGACTTTTCACGCTTCATTTTTTAGATCGCTTGTATAGATTTTTGACCTCTCTCACCTCTCTTTGATGTCAATCCTATATTTTATTCCTGCTATTTAACCCTTTTATGTGACTGGTTCTAAGTCTAAGCTGTATTGTCTTTTTGTCATTTTTCGATAAGTATAACACATCTAATGCCGTTTTTAAGCTAAATTACTATCAATAGAATTTATCTATGAAACCGAGCAAGATGATGTATGCAAAATTCTATTCATAACTTTCAATTGTATTGTCCACGATAAACACCCTTCTTGTACGACAGTAGCTCGTCGGTGAAAACAAGACGAGAATTAAGTTTTTGAGGGGCGCCTAAAAAGAGTTTAATTACTTCTTGGAAACCATTAAACCACCCAAATCCAAAGGTTAGTGTATTTTTTGCTAAAACCTTTTGGAGAACAAAAACAGCTTTAGATTATGTAGTAAGAAGATTTTAATCCCTATTAAGTTCCATCTAGGATGTAGAACGCTTTATCTTACATGCTTAAATTTTTTCTTCTGATGCATGAGGTTGAACTTGCTGATGAAATTCATTAATTCTTAACCATTCAAAATTTAAGCTATCACCCAATTGTGCTAATAATTTCTTCCATCTCGTCCTTTCCCTACATTCAATGAAAGGACGATGTGTATTAGGGGATGTCATCAATTTAGCTAAAGCACAGACTTAGCCCAATAGATGGCACCCAGAACGTTTCTTGAGAGTTGAGCATACCGTGTTGTAATCAGTTTATCGCCTTTACGACACTATCCAAAAACACGTTTTATTGTGTTCCATTTTACTATTAAATTTTAATGATTTAGTTTGAAAAAATAGTATTGACGGCCACACCAAAACACTGGAGTATTCATTTTCATATTAAGTATTTTCAGAATATTTAGACACAAAATCGTGCAAAAAAAAATAAAAACTTTACATTATAAAAAATGAATCTTTGGGTAAAATTTTGTAAAAGAGACTTCTTTATCTACTGAATGGAATACCTTAAGTAAAAAATATTTATCCCGTCAAAGAAAGTGTTGGATTTTGTGCTTCCCAAAGTTTTTTGTATAATCCTTCTTTTTGAACCAATACATTATGAGAGCCAATTTGAACAATATTTCCTCCATTAAATACAAAAAGACGATCCATGAGGGTCACACTCCTTAAACGATGAGCAATCACAATACAGGTTTTTTGGTGCATTAACGGGTCAAGCGCTGTGTGAATGCTTTGTTCAGTGAGAGAATCTTGTTGTGCTGTTACCTCATCAAGGATCAAAAGTGGTGTATTTCTTAGAAAAGCTTTTGCTATGCTCAGACGCTGTTTTTCTCCTCCAGAAAGAGGAGATCCTTGATCCGCCAATACAGTATGGTACCCTAACGGAAGTTCTTGAATACGGGACCAAATCCCAGCCTGCTTGCAGGCCTGTTCTACACGCTCCAACGTAACGCGATGACAGCCATAGACTAAATTTTCCCATATCGTTCTACGGAAAAACTGAGGATTTTGCGAAACAAAGGTAATATTTTGATAAAAAAGTTCAAGATCCATACTGTTAATAGGAACATCGTTTAATAAAATTTTTCCTGAGTTAAGAGGATAAAATCTTAACAGTAACTGTACAAAAGATGTTTTTCCTGCACCAGAATATCCTACAAGACCTATTTTTTCTTCCGGATTAATCGTAAGACAAAGGTTTTGAAATAAAGGTGCACCCGAAGAATATGAGAAATTGACGTGATCAAATCGTATAGAAGGCGCACTATGAAAAACCAAAGGGTGATTCTTTTCCTCTATCGTAGGTGAGGGACGAGGTGTATAAAATAACCCTAAAACTTGCTTCATACGACCTAAATGTTGGGCAATACGATTAAAGTCAAAACTACTTTCCCATAAAACATGAGCGATACTAAGATTGAGGTGCATTACCACCGATAAATCTCCTAAGGAAATTTTTTCTTCTCTAAACCGGTGTAGTGCCACATACAAAGTCCCCACCAGCGTAAGAATATAAACCAACGCTGAACATAGATGCATGAAAAAATAAATCCATTGTAATTTTTGTTCTGCTTTTTCCCCTTGTTTGCAGCTTTTTTGTAGATAAATCTCTTCCTTTGCTTCTCCTTTGTAAATTTTTACCGTAAAAACATTCAATACAGAATCTGCAATAACGCCTAATATTTGATTTCCACACCGAGCGAAATGGGCAGAACGATCCGTTAAGTAAGGCACCATTAAAAGGTTTCCTGTAATAAAAAACAATGCCCAAAAAAAAGTAATTAATGCAAAAACTGTATCTTTGCGATTTAACAGTACTAAACTTAGTGCCAACGCAATACAGGGTGCTAAAATTCTCCAACAAAACATTTCCAACAGTTCGGGCACTACTTTAGGTAAATCAGAAATTTTTCCTGATAGCTCTCCAGGCAACTCTTCTTTAAGCAGCGCGTATGGCATATTTAACACATGTTGGAGTCCAAAGCGCGCTAAGCGGGATCTTAATCCAGGAATCATACGAATTCCAACCATGTAATTAAATAAACGATATGCACAAGTGACCATACACAACGCACCTACGAACAAAAGCACAGGATCTTTTACGTCCGAATAGGTTACTAAAGGATGAAGGTGATCTAAAAAGTTACCAATAGCATAGGGAATAAGCGTTACCTCTGCGGCCCAAAGAAAAGGGCATACAACCAAAAACGACGCGCACCAAGGTGTGTGTAGACAACACCTCCACAAAAAACGTCCTAATTGGATAAAAGAAATAGGTAGAGAATGATCAGCTTCTGACATAATGAACTACTTGAAAAATCTATTATATTATGATGTATTTTTTTAAAATATCAAGAATGGTTTAAAAGACACACTTTCCACGCATTGTTTAGAACGAACGTATTAGAAGAGTAGAAAGTGGAAAATCTTGTTATGTATAAAGGTGAAAAAATAAAGATAGTTGAAAAATTGATTTATAAAAAAAAAATCCTCTATTTGACAGGAATAAGTATCATAAGCGGTTTTATAAACAAAAGTTACAGCGCATTTTCAGATGATTTATTACCTCCGTTAAGCTGTAAAGATATTTTGTTTAGAGCTATGCCACTTTCTCTGGATAAAGATGGTGATCGCATTTTCGGATTGTGTTATACATTGTGTATGCACAACAACGTCTTGAAAGATAAGCTAGCCCAAACAGTTGAGGTGCAAGAACGGCAGAGTTTAGTAGAAAGTATGACGTGTATAGAAAAGTTGATCCAAGTTGCAATTATTGCATTTCGCGCTCATTATTTTGTTTTTGGACCTATGAAATTTCGTCAGTTTATTTGCGAAAAACAGCTTAGTGGTCAGAAAGAATAGAGCATACACTTTAATTCAGGCTCTGGGTAGAAAATAATCACTACAGGCAAAAATATTTCGATTTGTAATTTATCATTCAAAAATCACTACGGAGAGCGTGCGACTGCATAAAGCATTAGTTAAAAAAATTTACAACGTGTTCGCTCAAAGTTTATATAATATCAAGTTACTTGATAAAAGACGCAAAAAAATTTTCCTCTAAAAGTTCTAATGATGAAGAGTTTTGACTGAGAATTGAATCGTGTCGATATTAATTTTAGCCATAGATAAATTCAAGAAAAGAAAAGCAAAAGCCAGACATGAAATAGCAAGCGTGTCATACCTAGTCGTCAGGTGCTTAAAATGTTTTAATGTATTGAACGTGGGCTCAGTTAAATTGTCCTTTTAGACTAAGCCAAGCATTCTATTCTTTGGGAAATAAGAATACTCTGGGCCAGTAAAAAAGACTCGAGGTGTAACTTAAAATGAACCTTTGAAGCAGTGGGATTAAAAGCACAAAAAAATATCTTATTCCTGGAGAAAAACGGTATATAGCCAAATAACTATAAAATAGTTATAGAGAATCACACGTCTAGAACGTCTTATCTGTGTAGCGTGAGCCCATTGTTTCTCAATGGGATTAAGGTCAAGAGAATAAGGACGTAGGCTGAGATATTCGTTAGAAATATTTTCTTTACCCAGAAAGTCAATACCTCTAGAGAACCCGTAAGCAATTCAATAAGCCCTAAAGTAAAGCCCATTCAAGCGCCTATTGTTCTACACATTTGTTTTACTTTGGACACCCCAATCCTGTTTTCCATAACAACGCTGCCCTTTTATAGAATACCCGTAAGTTCTTAGCATATCATGCGCCAATCCAGGTTCATCAACTTTTGCTTTTTTAATTGATCACGCTTTTGGAACAATACAGATCTTTTTTCTAGATCTGCCTTTGGATGATTTAAAGTTTTTTGATGGCGAACAGCAAGATGTCTCAGGGTTTTGAAAATGCCAACAGCGCTAACCCCACGCTCTGACTGATAAGCATCAGGATCCAGCTTAGAGCGAACTACGTTTGGTTCTAAACATTGATTCCATCTATACACTGTCTGCTTACCCATTCCAAAACGTTTACCAGTCTCCCCATCACTCACTCCTTCGTTCTTCTTAATGCCTAAACTTTTACGGCGAAAATCTCATGAATACGACATCTTTAAATACATTCTCTTTTATTATAACTATTCTATAGTTGTTTGGCTATATACTCAAGAGGGATACCCTGAGCAGGTAACAGTGTTCATGTGTTTATAATAACACCGGAATTCGTTCACGATTTAACTTTTTATCACGAAGTGGCGCTTCTTCTCCAATAATATACTAAGGTACGGGCAGGGGGAACCAAACAGCATAACATACAACCCTAAGTGTAGAGCTGCGTTTTAAAAAAAAAGCAAAAAAAGTCCGTAAAAGCAGATTCCACAGAGCAATATCGCCAATTCGGCCAAACATTGAACGTGTCTTTGCTTAGCTCAAAGTTGTTTAGTAGTCAAACGCTACAGAAACACAGGAGAACAGTGAAAACGAGTCCTTACCTATCTAAAAAGTGCTATGATTAGCACAATACCACCTTATCCTCTAATCCTTCAGGCTTAGGAAGCAAGTTTTTGTTCTTGCATACCAGATTTTATAGTGTTTTAAAGCAGCAGAAGTCCTAATAATTTTTAGAATCAATTAATTATGCACATCGGTCATTAAGATAATAAATATTCTTTGCTAAACCCAGCTTTAACCTATACTAGGAGCTTTTTGTGTAGCGCCACTTGCTTTTCCCTAGTCTTTGGAGAAAGTGCTCCAAGGAACTATTGTTCTAGCCTTTTATTACCGCTCTTACACTTCTTCTATTAATCACAGCCTCTGAGTGCTCTATTTTCTTCTTTACCAGAAAAACTATTTCTCGGTGCTATTGATTTCCTCTTAAATTTTATAGTATTGTACTAAGATATGGTTTTATACTTTTTATTTTTATAAATCTAAAAATCATCTAAAAAAAACCCATTTTCTTATTATACTTAAAAAAAGATAAGCAGTCAATAAAATAAAGCGCTAAGACGCATGCTAAGGTGATGAGAGAGCTAAAAAAATTAAAAATAAGATAGTTTTAAACGATTTTTCTATACTATTGTCTTTTTTGGTATTTATTGATAGAATCGAGTGTCAAAAGTTTAGGTTGAGATATTATGGGAAAAATTATTGGCATTGATTTAGGTACAACAAACTCTTGCGTTTCTATTATGGAAGGTGGAAAAGCAACTGTCATTGAGAATGCAGAAGGAAATCGTACCACGCCTTCTGTGGTTGCATTTACTTCTTCTGGGGAACGTTTAGTGGGGGTGACTGCAAAACGACAAGCAGTCACCAATTCAAGACGTACTTTTTATGCGGTTAAGCGATTAATCGGAAGACGTTATGATGATCCATTGACTCAGAAAGATCAACAAATGGTTCCTTACCCTATTTGTGCTCTGGATAACGGGGACGCAGGAGTTTCAGTCGATGGAGTGCAGTACACGCCTAGTCAAATTAGTGCATTTATCCTGCAAAAAATGAAAGAATCTGCAGAAAATTATCTAGGAGAAACAGTAACAGAGGCAGTCATTACAGTACCTGCATATTTTAATGATGCCCAACGTCAAGCTACAAAAGATGCTGGGCGTATTGCAGGATTGGATGTTAAGCGTATTATTAATGAGCCAACTGCTGCAGCGCTAGCTTATGGAATGGATCGGGGAAAAGAAGGTACTATTGTTGTATACGACTTGGGAGGCGGAACTTTTGACGTTTCTGTTCTAGAGATCGGGGGAGGCGTTTTTGAGGTAAAAGCCACCAATGGAGATACTTTTTTAGGGGGAGAGGATTTTGATTTACGGATTATCGATTACTTAGCAGAAGAATTTAAAAAAACTAATGGAATTGATCTTCGTAAAGATCCACTTGCTTTGCAGCGTCTAAAGGATGCAGCTGAAGAAGCTAAAAAAACACTCTCCAATACCGTAACTACTGATGTCAATCTTCCTTTTATTACTGCGGATGAAACGGGACCTAAACATTTACAACTTACGCTTACCCGTTCTATGTTAGAATCTTTGGTGGCTGCACTCATTGAACGCACCATGACACCTTGTCGTGAAGCGTTAAAAGATGCCAACATTAGCATTTCAGACATTCAAGAAGTTATTTTGGTAGGGGGGATGACCCGTATGCCCAAAATTATTGAAAAAGTTAAGGATTTTTTTGGAAAAGAACCCCACCGTGGGGTTAATCCCGATGAAGTAGTGGCGATGGGTGCAGCGATTCAGGGAGGTATTTTAAGGGGAGATGTAAAAGATGTACTTTTATTAGATGTTACCCCACTTTCTCTAGGGATTGAAACGTTGGGCGGAGTATTTACTCGTTTAATTGAGCGCAATACCACAATCCCTACCCGAAAATCTCAGGTTTTTTCCACTGCAGCAGACAATCAAACATCTGTTAATATTAGAGTATTTCAGGGAGAACGAGAAATGGCTGCAGATAATAAATTGCTAGCCCATTTTGATCTTATGGGAATTAATCCTGCGGCTCGAGGTGTTCCACAGATCGAAGTGACGTTTGATATAGATGCTAACGGTATCGTAAATGTTTCAGCAAAAGATAAGTCCACAGGAAAGGAACAACAAATTCGTATTCAAAACTCAGGCGGGCTCAGTGAGCAAGAAATTGAAAAAATGGTTCAAGACGCAGAACGTAATCGAAAAGAAGATGAACATAAGCGTCGTCTGGTGGAAGTACGCAATCGTGGGGAAAGTCTAGTGTACGAAGTGCAAAAGCAAGTAAAAAATTTAGACGCTCACTTATCTTCAGAAGAAAAAAATAGGCTAGAAGAAAGAGTAAACAAGACGCAAGATCTTCTAGGAAAAGAAGACGTAGAAGCAATTGAGCAGGACATCCAAAACCTAGAAACAGAGCTTACAAAATTAATGGAACTTTCCAGTAAGCATCCTTCCTCTGAAGAAGATGTAGTATCCAAAACAGACGGTGCAGAAACTACTGATTCCTAACGATTCAAAAAGTAAAAGAGTACTCATATAAGTGTACTCTTTTTTTATTTAATGAGGTTTATTGCCTCTCTTTTTATAATACTTTTTAACTGCACTAAACTGTTTTATACTAAAATTTAGCTTGAAAATAGGATTAGATTTGTTATTAATTTTAAGAATAGTGAAAAAAAACAATACAGCCTAGACTAAAAAAAGATGAATAGAGTACATAAAATTGGGTAATAATCAAAAGACGAGCGCAAAAATAGTTATGGCGAGAAAAGTATCGTGAGTAAGGGGTGGACACAGTAGGAAAAAGAAGAAGTCATAACGCCTAAGGCACGACTAGACATCAAAGAAAAAACCCATCCAAATCCGCTAAAAATGTATGTTAAAAATAACGAAAATAGAGCTTATGAGCAGAGATCAATAAGCTATTTAACGTAAGCATTTCTTCTTTCTATAGAAGGCTTGTAAAGAAATAAAATTATCAAGAAACAATCCACGATATAGCACCTGAAAGTCTTGTATAGAGTAGATGAAAATGGGATAGAGGTGGCTTTTTTGCAAAGATAGAGGATAGCGTAAGAGAGGTGCAAAACTGGTTGGTAAACAGCGTAGTACATATTCCAAAAAAAAACCATACTATAACTGTAATACTTACTCGATCGATTGCTCCCATAGTGTTTAATAGTTCTTGCAATACAGATCTTTTTAATGATTGAGGAAAATAGTGTTGAATCAAAAGGCTAAAACCCGAACTGATTACGGATTATTCCTCATTCTATAATGCTTACAAGACAAAAATAATTGATAGAATTGGTTGGCTACGGGCTAGTTTTTTGATTGCCATATTCGCTTGATCTGAACTCATTGAGCAATTCTGGACTACCATACAACGATGGATTAACCGTAATATTACTCAATCTACGGCATAATATAAAACCTTACTTTGACTTTTTCTAATCCCATTTTCAAGCTAAATTAATATACAACCATCAAAGAAATCCTATACACTATTTTTCTTATTAAAACAAAGGAATAAACGTGGTAGATATAAAGAAAAAATGGAAGCCTTTCAAACAAGAAAAAATAAAGCACTGGAAAAAGCCGCTTTTAGATAATTACTAAAGTAGACGCTCTACAGCATTTCAAGCAGTGTAAGGATCTTTCATGAAAGATCCTTATATGCTGAATAAACACGTTTGAATTCAAAGAGAAACATGGTGTAGGCATCAAAGACCACTGGTTAAGAAAACCAAAAATATTTCCAGATATTACGCATGATGTTTAAAAATTTTTCAAAACAATCTTCATGCTAGCCTCCTGGGGACTCCGCTTTATGTACAGCGTCTAACAAGAAATTGGTGGGACTAAAACAACCCGATACCCCAAACTTCTTAAGAGGCTTCACATCAATGCTTTATTTACCTAGAAAACAAGAACATTAGAGCAAAAAAGCCAGAAAGAGCTACAAATTTATAAACACAGTAAATTTTAAGCACTGGCACATCTTAAAGCCTGTATTTATAGATTAGTGGTCCGCCTTAACAAGAGCATAGAATGAGCCATCATTACCCTATTTCGACAGCTTCTATAGTAATTTCCTAATCTTTAGACAATCTTGGATAATGATTGAGCCAAGCCAAGACTCGTTCAACGACCTATCTTTTGGCGAGCGCAGCCTATCTTGGGGTTCTGAAATTTCAACTATCTCGTTAAGACCGTTGCTCACAAACGCTAGCATGGGTTTTCTATACCCGGCATCAGCGCAAACGCCTTTGAGTGTCGGATAGTGTTGCAGAGCCTCTTAAAAAACATTGCACCCCCCTTACGGTGATTAGCGTCATGAACAGTACCGTGCACTAAATTGCTTTGTGTATCCACAACACGATGGTGTTTACGTCCCTTTTTTTTCTCCGTCAATGCCGTGTTGTTTACAAGCCCCGGTAGTTTTTACACTGTGTGAATCAATCCTGCGATAGCTCGGGTGTTCACTTCCACCAGCCTTTATTTGACGTATCTTGACAAGCGTGCTTAGTACTTTTTCCCATATTTTTTGATCCTAAAGCTTTGATAAAACCACTGTACCATGAAGTATGGCGGAAAATCTTTAGGAAGTATTCGCCATGGGAAGCCGCTCTTTTTTCTGGTGTTTACTTCTATTACCATACTTGCCCGATTTAAAATGATCTTTAATTAGCTCTCATTCATGATCTATTCAATGCTTTGGATCACTCATTCTGATTACCTTCTAGCCTCCCTATACTCCCTCTTTTTATCCATGAATACAGGTTCTTATTTTTTAGGAATAAAAAAAGTTGAAAGAGCGTTGTATGATTGATTAAAATGTGTGATATTTTTTGATTCATGATCGGTCTCTAATTTTTCTATAGGCTTTAGAACTAAGGCAATAAAAATTACTCTACTTTCTACAGATTCTATGCATGCTGTTGTTTGTTTCAATTTATGAAAGGGAAAATTGTCTCAAATTTGGCTAGGGTATATCACTTTTACTAATACCCTCTCTATCCAAGTTCTCAATAAAGTAGTATCACATACACCATGAAACATCAGTGGTGCTGTAGAGCTGTTATCAAAACAACCTCCAATAATATTAGTTCTTAAATAATACTGATCATCTTTTAGTCTTTAATAGTGCGCCTTTTTTATTTCGCCTCTGTTCTTTAGGATGCTTTCTGCTAAGCCACTTTCATGAATTTTATTTGATCTTCTTTAAGTAATATTCTCTTGTTTCTTGATTTTTTTCTAGATAGTGTCGTTACGAGATATTGAGCCAAAGGGCAAGACAGCGTATTTGGGCGGCTGCAAGAAAGTAGGAGCTGTTTTTGGCATATCGCGTGGCGATGCTTCTCCATCGCTTAAGATGCAAGAAGGTATTTCTTTGTCATAGAAGCGCTGTTCTTTTCGCTTCTTTTTTGCAGGAATCACCGCTTGAATGGTTTGACCGTTTGCCATGTCTAATACAGCATCTGAATCATAGCCTTTGTCGGCTAAAAGACCTTGAGCGTTTATGCCCTCAATAAAAGCCTCAGCCTGTGTACAATCAGCTGTGCTATCTTATGTAACAAAGATTCGTACTGGCATACCAGTCGCATCTACGGCTATATGTATTTTGGAATTGAGCCCCCTTTTGTTCGTCCCATGGCTTGGTTTCCACCACGCACTCCTGCTGCATGAGGGAGTACTTTGATAGGGCTTGCATCAAATCTATGAGCCACTCAAAATCAGGCTCCATCACAAGCGATTCTAACACCCCTTTCCAAACGCCTTTGTCCCGCCATCTGCAAAAGCGCCAATGCGTGTTTTTCCAGTTGCCATAAGTCAGGAGGCAAATTTCTCCAGGGTGCGCCAGTGCGCAATACCCAAAAGGCGGCGTAAAAAGCCTATTATTATGGGCGATACCTCCCCAGGAACCTTTTCGCCCAGGCAATCGCGGCTCTAAAAGACTCCATATGTGATCTGACATATCATGGCGTCGGTGAGCGCCTATCATAAAAACCTTTCATTGATTCATTCTATATCTCATGCCAGTATAGATTTACTCTCGTGACGACACTATCTAAACAATAAAAATTTTTTTATACCCAAATCCCAAAGTTTTTAGTTTTTTATGTATCGGATCATAGCTGATGCTAAAGTTTTTTTCCTATTCTTTTCAGGGTGTATTAGGCTTCACAATACTATAGGATTCTAGTAAGCATAGATTGATTTTTCTTTTAGTACAGCCTTTTATAATAATCCCTATCTTTTTTCTACCCTTTGCTCAAAGTTTTTTGCTCATTAAATAAATAGTGGTTCTGCTAATTTTGGCTATTCCTTAATTTTGTGTGGTTTACGATACTTAATCTTAGATCAATGCTGTATGCTTTTTTTATTGTTTATGTTTGAATTATAAACTATATAATTCCTTTCCTTAAATCAAGTTATTTTGCTATATCGCTTTCCTGAATTTGCATTCAACCCTTTGAGCTCGGCGTAAATACATTTTTGGCTTACTTTCAGCCGTGCTGATTTTTGTGAGAGTATTTATATCCGTCTTGTTTAAGAATCTGCATATTCATTAAGTTAGCCTGTTTATTCGTTTTGGCTTTAAGATTTTTTAATTGGTCCGTAACAATTTTAAAACTTACACTAAGATGCTTTGTACTCTAAGCTATACGTAGGGTTTGAGTGTACCCAATTTTCAATACCTTACGACAAAATTGGAGACAATATGGTATTGTATTCAATAATTACTCAAAACATAATCAATTTATTGCTTACATTCTATAGTAAACTAACTATGAATGATTACAGGGAATAGCGCGTCAATTGAAGAATTTGTAGAACGGCGAATTTGTTTAGCGTGAGCCCGTTGTTTCTCAATGGGATTAAGGTCAGGAGAATAAAGAATTAGGTAAAGTATGACCAAGATCCTTAATCATTTTCTCAATAGCTTTACCTTGATGGAAAACAGCATTATCCATGACACTACTCCGGTTTT
>NZ_PHHC01000080.1:0-38789 GCF_002930195.1 Holospora curviuscula
TCTACACTCTTTAGAGAAAGCCCTCCAAACCAGCTATTTCGTGATATAAACTATGCCGCTCCATACCCGCCTAGCATCCTTAGGCTGCGGCCTTACTTGCTTTTTCTTGCGCTTGTTAATCTCTTATTCTATAACTTGCCACGCTTCATTTTTTAGATCACTTGTATCATTTTTTGATCTCTCTCGCCTCTCTGTGATGTCAATTCTATACTTTATTCCTGCTATTTAAACTTTTTACGTGACGGGTTTTAAGGTTGAAAGCATTAGAATCAGTGCACTAAATACCGCACATTCCCTCGTTAAACCTCCTCGATATCTATTAAACACTCTTCTAGGCACTTTACAGGCTCAAACTTTTTAATCATCAGACCAAAGAAGTTCTTTTTGAAGATGAAAATCTTGCCTTCATTCATGACTTTAGAAATATAAAAGATTTAATCTTTCATTGGAAACGGTGGAGAAAAAGAAAATATTTGTTCCAGAACTCTTATGCAACAAAACCCATTATTTTAAAGATAATGAGAATAGATTTTGGAAAGTTCTGCGTAAATTCGGTAAAAAAAAGTACTATTTTTATCCAACGCAATACTTCAGACACAAGACATTGCTTAGGGCATAGAAATAACTATCAAAAAAAGAGAAAATGGTTCATAAATCAATCAAGCGTTATATTATCCTAAAAATTCCAAAAAGTTGAGATGAACACGCACTTATAATATTTAATCATAGTCAAAAGGCCAACGTCTATGAATCCAAAACCATTGTTCGGGCTGGTTACAAACCCAAACTTCTAGGTGCGTATTAACCTGGCGCATCGTTTCTTCAGGGCTATTTTTCGGTAAAATTTCAGGAAAAAACTTAATCTTAAACCGAGCTTCTTCTAAACGCTCAGCATAAACAGGGATCAAAGCACACTGATATTTTTCGGCACAACGCGCAGGAATCAAAGTCGTATGCGCTAAATGGCCTAGTAAGGGGATTAACGGACCTTGAGTAAATTTTTGATCGATAAGGATCAGCACAGATTCGTTAGATTGCAAGGCTTCTACCATGGCTTTTACTGGATGCTCTGTTTTTGCCACTACACGATGACATACTTGACGTTGAAGTTTTTGCATTATTTTATTAACCCACGGATTGTTTGCTTGGCGATATACCTGTGTGACTTTAAATCCACATTCTTTCAACGCAAGAGAAATCATTTGAAAATTACCAAAATGTCCAGAAACAAAAATACAGGGTTTGTCTTTAAAATGTGCGATATGATCATACCCTTCAATCTCTAAATTCTGAGAATTAAAGCGTTCTAAATGGCAATATTCTGCACACACTGCCCCCCAATGAAACCACATTTTCTCTAACACACGTCGACGTTGGCTCATAGACCACTCTGGAAACACTTGCATTAAATTTTTCATGCCGATACGATGGACAGGTAACCAAGGGCCTAGCCATTGCGCAAGCTTCCCTCCAATTTTTGAAGCTCGGGGCAATCCCAGTCCGGAAAATAGTACTATTGCTCCTAAAAATCCAGTAAATTCTATGGCATGCCTACAGGTTCGAATCCAGGACCTTAAAGTTTTTTTTTGTGACAAGGACATAAGGTCTATTATTTTCTATGTATTGATCTAATTATGACATAAAGGTGCTTTCTTATCCAGGGAAAATACCAGTGCATAATAATTATCATTTTGACCTCCTACGTTTTATAGGGATGGAGTTTGGTAGCATAAAGTCTAGAAAGATATTCCCTAAAATCGAATACTTGTATGCCGAGTACAGGAAATAATTTTTGAAAAAATCCTACTCTAGCGTCAAAACATGATTTTAGCGTTTAATATTACTCTCTAGCTGCTTGCTTACGTGATGGAGAAAAGATACTATGGGATTAAAGAACGAAAGTGTACTAGATAGACTGGTTTTTCCATGTCCAAAGTTATGCTAAAGATCATCGTTTTTTGTTTTGAGTATGTTGAATGCCTCATTTTCTGTCTTCTAACGATTTCTTTCCCTACGGACAATACGTGTGTAGTATAGGGTAATTGGTAACGAATGTATTATGATACGCTTATGTTTCTGCTTTATTAACGAGGATGTTGACATTTAGAACGAAAGGTGTTGTAATGAGAATGAATGTATAATAATAAAATTTAACATAAAAAACAAACGTTAGGTAAAAGATGAGAAAAGTATGGAAACACTCTGAAAAGTAAGGTTCTATGGGAATAAGGTACACAAACATTAAAAAACCTCCAAGAACTTTTTTGAGATTCTTTGGTGTGATATTGTAATAAGTACAAAAAATAAGCCAGGCATTTATTTTTTTTCGAAAAGCCAATTTTGGGCTATGCGGCTATAAGACCTAGGCCTAACTTCAAATTCACTTTTGAAGAACTTTAAGCCAAAAGAATATTGCTCGTCTTTTAGAGATACCCCAGAAACCCGTTGAAGGCTCTGAGTGTAAACAATATTTTGATGACTTGGGCAAAAAAACGGAATCCACTCAAGAAAAAATCTCAACGCGCTTGGCTTGAAAACGTGTCGATGTAGTCTAAAACATTACTGAGATTCCCTTGGAGACATAAAAGGTATGTCCTAAAATATAACCTAAACTATAGAACTTTCTTTTAAGAAAAGTAAAAATAGGCCCAGAGCACTTTCACTAAGGCGTATAAATGCTGAACATAAGTTTGCTTAGCTTAAAGTCTTGAATCACAGAATATAATAAACAGAAAAGAAAAAAGCACAATATTAAGTTCAAAATTACCCTGGACATTGCTAATCTCAAAAACAGATTCTTTCACACCTAAGAACTATTACGATTAGCACCAAACCAACTTAATACTTAATTTTTAAAATTTCTTCTGCTTTTTATGCTGGAGGTCTATTATACTGCAGAATTTTTAATGAATTTCACGATGCTATAAGCAGGTTAGGGAGCTAAAGAGGGTAGGGCTTAGGAATATCTTCCTCCATCACACTTTGAAAACAGGTTTTCCAACACAGTGCGCCTTTGAGTCGAATTAAGGTGCTGCCTAAAGCAATACATGAGCGGTCCAATAGTAAAAATTCCAAGGGAATGCGCACTGGTCCATGGCATTGTAAAGTGTGATGAAGCTGTTTTAACAGATGAAGTCCATTTTGTGTCATAGATTCGGGTAAAATTCTAGGTCCTTCTACTAAAAAAGGTCCGTATAAAAATTTTGCCCATTGATCGATGCAAGCTTTTTGTACTTCTGAGAGAGGAGAAAATCCAAAGTATTCATAATAAATACCCTGGGTTTCTTCTTTGTTTAACAATGCAGTGTACAACGCTTTTGTACCTTCTATCCAAGACGGTGAAAAATGTTGAACACAGCCAAAATCTAGCATATAGATGTGCCCTTCTTGATTCCACATATAGTTTGTCATGTGAGGATCGGCATGTAGAATTCCTTTAGAGAAAAAAGGCTGGTACCAAGCGTAGAGTAAACGGTAAGAAAGAATATCTCGTATTTTTTGAGGTAATTCGACTAATGCTTCTTGGGAAAAATTTTTTCCTTGAAGCCAAGACATCATAAGAATATTTTTACTGGAAGCTTCTGAATAGTAAAAAGGAATGTGAATCCAGGGAATGTCTTGAAAATGCTGATGAAACCACTGCATCCATTCTCCTTCTTGCTGATAATCTAGCTCTTGTTCCATAATCTTGTAAAGATACTGGAGGATCTCAGACGTATCCACTGCAGCACCCCACCACTGATATACACTGCGCCATAAATTTAATCTTTGAAAATCTTGTTTTAAGATAGCATGCATGTTGGGATACTGCACTTTACAAGCCCGAAATTCTGTTTCATTCCAAAAAACTTTGTGTACTTGTCCTAACGCGCCGCCATAGCACTCTTTTAAAGAAAACTTTGAATACCAATGAGGTACTTCTGACTTTAAATGTTCAGCCCAAGCAAAACTTGAAAGAGGGGAACAAGTAGAAGATACAAGCTGTAACCGCGCTGCGATAGACGCAGACCATAATCCTGGAATGCCTGAGAGGACTTGTACTATCTTTAATATGGGGCCTTTAAGCTCCATTAAAGAAAACCACAATGCTTCTATTGATTCTGGCTGATGAAGTGCTCGAAAGAGCTTCCATAAACTGTTGAGATAAGCTAAATCGCGAGCACGTTCTTGTTTTATAAGCACCAACTTTTTTCCAACTTTTCTTTTTATTATGTGTGAACTAAACAGAATTACACCGAGTCTCGATCTCTTCAGCAACTTTTAAGGGGCCATATAAACGAATAAACGTCCCCATACGGGGACCTTGTTGTTGACCTAATAAAACACGATACAAGAGTAAAAACCAAGATCTTCCTTCGGTGAACCCACAGACTTTTCCAATTTCATACACTTCATGCTGCCAAAATTCTGCATCTTTTTCTGAAAAGGAAGGGTTTTTTAAATAAGAAGCCAGTGTTAAAAGAGATTTTTTTTCCTCTTCAGACGGGATAGCATATACTTTATGGGGTAGTATACGGTCTCTATAATATGTAATACCATGATGAATCCAAGCTTTCATTTCATCAGTAAGCATTGTATCGGGAGCGTAGCGTTGAATAAAACCCCATAAATGTTCTGGAGTATCTGCGTGGCAGATACCTACTAAGTTTAATAACATAGAAAATGTAATCGGGGTTTTTCTAAGGGGAGGGTTCCCTTGATGAAGGTGCCACACAGGATTTTCTAACTGCTCTCTGGGACTTTGTTGAGGATATGTATCTAATAACCCTAAATATTCATCCACCGTTCTTGGAATAATATCAAAAAAAAGTCGTTTTGCTCGACCAGGATTGGGATACATAAAATATGCTAAACTTTCCAAAGGAGCGTAACGTAACCATTCGTCCAGAGTCAGGCCATTTCCAACAGACTTAGAAATTTTATGTCCCTCTTGATCTAAAAAATGCTCATAAATTAAATTTTCTGGTGGGATTCCTCCTAAGACGCGACATACTTTTTTTCCAATCATTACAGATTCAATTAGATCTTTACCACACATTTCATAATCTACTCCCAAGGCATACCAACGGGTTCCCCAGTCAACTTTCCACTGAAGTTTACATCCTCCACCCGTTACCTGACTTTCCTGTAAAGAACCATCTTCATCTCGAAATATCACCGTACCTTCGTTGATACGATACTCTTCTATAGAAACCTGTAATACTTTTCCGCTTATTGGAGAAAGTGGTAAGAACGGGCTGTAGGTTTTTCGACGCTCTGGCCTCAATGTAGGACGTAAAATATCCAAAATTTCTTTATGATGATAAAGTACATTCAGCAGGCCGTTATCAAAATGACCAGACCGATAAGCTTGGGTTGCACTCAAAAATTTATACTCAAATCCGAATTGGTCTAAGAATTTTTTAAGTTTTGCGTTATTATAGTCCGCAAAGCTTGGGTATTCTTCAAAAGGATCTGGAACGCTCGTCAAAGGAAAGCCAATATATTCCCTCATCATTGCTTGATTGGGAACATTTCCGGGAACTTTACGTAATCCGTCCATATCATCAGAAACACATACAAGGGTGGAGCTATGATTGGGACATAACTGAGAAAAGGCAAATCTCACCATAGTCGTTCGTAGCACTTCACCGAATGTTCCCATATGAGGTAGTCCTGAGGGACCGTAGCCTGTGGAAAATATTCTGTGGGCTTTGTGGTGAGTCTTATCTCGTGCAATAAGCTTTCGTGCCTCTTCAAAAGGCCAAGCCGAAGAGGTGCTCATAAATTCATGCCACTGAGAAGAGGAAAGCGCCATAGTCATACTATTGTAATAGTTTAGAAACAAGTAGCTGCAAGTTTATCCTTTTCCAAAAAAATCTGCAAGTTAGCTCATCACAAAAAGCTGATATAATAGAATCTGCATAAAATATCGAACATTTTATGCTTTTTCCTAAAAAAGTTTTCTATGAAAAAAGGCATTTTTCCTCAGTGTTTTTTGTGAGTCTTGCTCATGCTTAATAATTTTTAATTCTATGTGTACTGCGTTAAAGTCCTCGAGCAACGCTTCGGGTTTCACTACATTCCACCCGATCTCCTACTTCAAACCCATCAAATCCATCTAAAATCATGCCGCACTCGTACCCAAACTTTACTTCTTTCATATCATTTTTTATATGACGCAAGCTTTTTATTTCTCCCTCAAATAACAAAGTTTTGTCACGAAAAATTTTTACCATCTCTCCCCGTCGTAGCATTCCTTCTTTCACCAAGCATCCAGCAATAGATGAGGCCTTTTTTACATGGAATACTTTGATTACCTCTGCTTTTCCTAGAAAATGCTCTTGAACCTCTGGTGCTAATAAATTGACCAATAAAATTTTTAATTCTTCTACAGCACGGTAAATGATTTGATGGTTTAATAAGCGTATCTCTGTCTGATCTATCATTTTTTGCGCGTCAGGTAAAACATACGTATTGAACATCAAGATCACCGCACCAGAAGTTTTTGCCAACATTGCGTCTCCCTCGTTGACTGGACCTACACCAGAAGAAATAATTTGTAGTGCAACCTCTGAATGACGGATTTTCTCAATTTCATGAGTCAAGCCTTCTACGCTGCCTTGCACATCTGTTTTAATAACGAGAAAAAGTGTTTTTATATTTTGAAACTTAAAATATGCCTCCAGCTCACCGGAGGTCTCGGGAAGCTTTAAAGACTGCTCCACACTTTGTGGTGTATGTTCTCTTTTCCATTCCACAAACTCTCTTGCCTGTGATTCTCGTTCCAACGCTAAGAACTTTTCTCCTGAAATTGGAGAACGGGAAAAGCCTAATACTTCTACGGGTTGGGAGGGGAGTGCGTATCCCACACTCTTTCCTTCTGCGTTAAACATCATACGTACTTTTCCAGATAGGGTTCCTGTGACAAAAATGTCTCCTTTATATAAAGTACCGTTTTGAATCAAAACTGTCGCCACATGTCCATGCCCTTTACGCATATGAGATTCAATCACTGTTCCCCGGGCCCTAGCACTAGGAACGCAGGTTAATCCCATCATTTCTGCTTGAAGTAATATGGTATTTATGAGTCCATCCAAATTTTTTCTTGTTAACGCAGAAACCTCTACGTCCAACACATCTCCCCCCATTTTTTCTACGGCTACCCCATGATTTAACAACTCTGTACGAACGACATCTGGTTTTACACCAGCTTTATCAATTTTATTGATGGCTACGATAATGGGAACATTGGCAGTTTTTGCATGACGAATCGCTTCCACAGTTTGTTCTTTAACGCCGTCATCCGCAGCAACAACCAGTACAATGATATCTGTAACCGCTGAGCCTCGTTCTCGCATACGCATAAACGCTTCGTGGCCTGGTGTGTCGATGAAGGTGATTTTTTTCCCAGAAGGAAGTTGTGTTTGATAAGCACCAATATGTTGAGTAATGCCTCCTTTTTCTCCACTTGCGATTGAAGTTTTACGTAACGCATCTAGAAGAGAAGTTTTTCCATGATCCACGTGTCCCATGATGGTTACCACTGGAGGACGCTCTTCCAGTGTTCCTTCTTTGATTTTCCACAGCTCAGCTTCCATGTCTTCTAATCCCACTCGAATACTTTGATGTCCCATTTCACCGATGATAAGCTCTGCAGTTTCTACATCCAAAACAGAGTTTGGCGTTACATCATGATTAAACGTAGCTAACACTTGGACCACTTGGCGGGCTTTAACAGCCATTTTTTCTGCTAGTTCTTGCAACACAACCGGGCCAGTCAGCTCGATTGATCGTAAAACCATAGATCGAATTTTTTTCTCTTTCTTTATCTTATTTCTGCGAATAGGAAATTTTTTTGAGACAGACACTGCTTCTTCCATACCGCTTAAAGGTTCATCTTCTAAAAGTACTGGAGAAATAGAAATTTCCTCGTGTTTTTGTTTAGAGCGTTTTAAGAACCCACGATTTCCTTCTTCAGACCCGGGTTTAGAACGCTTATTTCCCAATATTCCGCTCTCCATAGAGCGTGTATTGGTAAATTTTCGTTTTTTCTCTTCAGAAGTTTTTTGTTGCGTGCTATTTGTGGAGTCTTTCATATTGGATAAAGGAATAGAATCCGTTTGAATAGATACTGTGCTCTCTGTTTCCAAAGAATCCACAAAAAAAGAGGGAATTTCTTGATTTAAAGTCGTATGATCTAAAGCTGCGCGTGCCACTTGTTCCGCCTCAGCTTGCTCTTGAGCAATGCGCAACAGCTCTGTCTCTTCTTTTTCGCGTACTGCTTGTTGGACTGCCTTCAAACGACGAAGTTGTTCTTCGTCTGTGAACTTTTCAGTAAATCCACCAGAACGCCGTTCTGAGGAAGTCCGAGAGCCCCGGCGAACTTCCACCGTAACCCGTTTTGTCTTTCCCTGAACAAAAGTTTGTCTTACGCTTTCCTTTTCTGCAGGACGTGGGGGAACTTGTTCTATATTTAACTTTAACGGCTTACGTTTTTTATCTTTGTGCTCTTCGGTCATATTCCCTCATACATATCAATACGTTTTTTAATTTAAGCATAAAATTCTAATTTTATAAAATAAGTAGTTTTGTTATTTTCTATCTTTAATTTTTTTGTATTTTTGTCGTACACTAAAAGTTTTTATTTTTTGAGCACATATACATCTCACACCTACAAAAAAATTATAACACGCCATCACTCAGGCCTCAATAGGAAATTAATACAGTATTTCTAATTTTTTTTATCGCTAATTTAGTGTACAGATCAAAACATCCTTTATTTATCATTTTATGATGGGAGATTAAAGCATTTATTAGAGGGGTTTTATCTAATAATGAAGGTAAAGTGTTCTTAGTATAATTTAGTACTAGACCTACTGTGTAAGGGGCCTTTTATTCTTGGTACAACCTTTTACTTTTTGTTTTGCGTTCTAGAAAAAAACATGTTCGAGGGGCACAATGCCTAAAATAGTATAGAATTTCATGCCATAACGGTTTATTTTCTTGCGCTAGCGATGGGCAACACTTTGGAACCTTTTGAGAACGCAGGTCCGTGTAAATCAACTAAACGGTGGCTGTCTTTTTGAGTAGAAGGCTCTTGCTTAAAAGTCGTGAAATTCTGAATGGATCTTGTGTGAGAGTTTGAGACACGTAAGATGCTTTCTTGCTGCATTACGAGGATTACAACTTTAAGAATTGAGTACTGTTTAAAAGGAGTCTACGGCCTGCTCGGTCGCATTAATCATGACGCTTTCTAGACGTTTTCTTTACGGGGGTATAATATTGACTAAAATCACCTTAAAAAATCAGCGATAATGCGATATACATAGGAAACATTGGATTCCTCTACCAAACTTTCGGATACATGTCTTTGATCATAAAAAAATACCCAAATCTTGTCTAAAAGTACCAACTATATATGGTTGATAAGGCTTTTTTTAGCAGAAAAAGAACGCTAGACTCTTATTTTTTTTCTGCTTTTTGAACAATAATATCAAATTTGGCCGATGATAATCTTTCAAAGACGCTCAAATAGTTTACGAATTTTTTGAACCTTGGTATATTTTAGGAGTATAGGGGGGGGCTTTTTGAGCCTAAAGTCTCTAAGCGTATTAATTTTACTTTTGGCTTAAACAGAGACACACGCATTCTAAATGTTATTTTTTACTTAAAGCTTTCAATGATCGCAAGGTAACTGCTGTAACTAAACTATGTTATTTATAGCGTGTTTCGACATTTATAATTAACTGTTGTAAGATTAAGGCGTTTAGTTACAAGAGGAGATAAGATTGCAAGGGATACGAGACAACCAATGGGAAGGAATAAAAGAAAGGTTGTCTGGAAAAAAAACGGGATTCAGGACGTACTGGTAACGATAACCGAAAATTTATCAATGCCGTCATGTGGATTGCCCGAAAGGGTGCAACGTGGCTTACCTTTCCAGAATCTTACGGGAAATGCTCGAGTGTTCATCAACAGTTGATAAGATGGTCCAAAGCCGGTGTGTGGAAAATGATTTTCAATACCCTTTCAGAAGATGCTGATACGGAATAGATCATGAGTGATTCCACAATGATTCGGGCCCATAAACACGCTGCGGGCGTCAGAAAAAAAATAGAATCAATGGTCACAAAAACAAAAGCTGAGGGACTCAGCAGGCGGTTTTAGCACGAAGATCCACGCTGTTAGAAAACCCTATTAGATTCATTTTATGGCTTGCGCAGTGCGCTAACTATACCAAAGCTCTTGATTTAATAGAGAATTTTGACTTTAAAACGCTATTGGCGGATAAAGACTACAATGCCGATGATATTGTCCATTATGCTGACACATTATATGGGCAGCAACAAAGTCATCATCCCCCCACGATCCATACGAAAAATCTAGTCGAGCGAATGTTCAACACGTTAACCCAGTTCAGGCGCGTTGCACCCAGATATGACGCACTTGCACACGCTTTTCCTTGCTGTATCACTCATAATTCTAAAGTAACCTTAAATGTCAACACGCCATAAGCATTTAAAAGAAGAAAAAGTTATTCTCCAGGGAGACTGGAGAATTTTTTCATTAGACGCTAAATTACGTTTTGGGTGTGTTGGGATCTAAATTTTCTTGTGCCTCTTGCTGAATCACTCTCCAAGGTGTCCTTGTTTGAACTTGTTGCCCTGGCTGTTGAACTTGTTGCCCTGGCTGTTGAACTTGGCGTTGGGCGTTTATTTTTTGCTCTTGGGGCAGTAGTCTTAGTTTTTCCCAAAAATTTTTAATATGTGTTATTTCCACACACGTTTGATCAGTGTACTCAGCGCCACACTTTGATAAACATTTCCACGCGATCTGTTGTTTCGTCTCTCGATCAATGCTTGTTAGGGCTATTTCTTTGTCTGCAGTATAGAAAGCATTTTCTAAAGAAATAACTGATCTTAAAAAACGCCATTTTTCTGCATCTTCTTGATTTTCGAGGAATAGTCCAGTTACGTTACGGATAATTTTTTCAAATTTTGGAAGCTTTTTTTTAATCTTTTCATCTTTACCCAATCTTTTTTCAACTTCTTCACCGGTATCGTTCATGACCGGTGCAGCATACCCATCACTTTCTGCATCATAACTAAACGCAGTGAATACTATGCTACGAAGTGTTTTTTTTACTTCCATTTCTTGAGTAGGCTCAAAAAATTTAGGGAACTTTATCGTGGTTAAAGGACTTCCTAGAACGTGGAACACGTTTTCTATTCTGCTAGAAATTTCTTTTCCCTCTTCATTTAAATAAGAGGTAAACAATGGAATCCATTTTTGCAATTGTGGTAAATGCTGTGTATTTACCCCCCACATATTAAGACAAGTTTGCACAGAATTTTCAAAAGCTCTTTCTTGATGTTCAGATGCTTCATCTTGGGGCAGTATAGGAGATTCTTCTTGGAAGTTTTTTGGTGGAATCCTTTTTAGAACTTTTGGGTCAGTTAGAATCTGTTGGTCTTCTTGAACTGTAGGAATGATTTGAAATTTTTCCAGTGTTTGCCAAAAATTTTTAATGTGTACCACCTCTACATAATGTGGAGTAGTGTACTGGGCTCCACATTTTGATAAACATTTCCACGCAATGTGTTGTTTTATATCTTCATTAATGTTTTTGAGAGCAATCTGTTTGTCTTCAGGATAAGCGGCATCTTCTAAAGCAAGAACTGATCTCAAAAAGCGCCATCTTACTGAATCTTCTGGATTGTCAACGAACAATCCAGTTATTTTACGAACAATTTTTTCAAATTTTGGAAGCTTCTTTTTGTTCTCAACATCATTACGTACGCTTTTTTCCATGTCTTCACCTGTATTTTTCATAATGGGGGAAGGATGTATAGCGCTTTTTGAATCGTATTTAAACGCAGTGAATACTATGTTACGAAATGCCTTTTTCATTTCTATACTTTGATTAAGCTGTAGGGTATCGATTACACTCCCCACTAAGCTTGAAACTGCTTTTCCTTCTTCGTTCAGATAGGGGGTTAACAAGGGAATCAATTTTGTTAGCCCTCCAAAACACGTAGTGTTTACTATTATCGTGAATGCTAAAGTACACTGTATTTTTCTCATTATGGTGCTCCTGAAATAGAACTATGAGTACTGGTATACCTCAAAAAATAATGTTACTCAACGCGTTAAGCGAGAATTAATGTGTATTGTAAATTTTTTCATATTACACATATTTTCTTAATGGTGCACTTTTAAAGAAGTTTTGAAAGAATTAGAGTATCTTCAAAGACACTTAACTCGTTTGTTTAACGTATAGAAGCGGAAGGTGTTCAGCACATTTAACGGAAACACACAGTACCGGGACACGTGGTGTATATTGTAGTGCATATAATGTGCCGGGTATTGGATTCGAACCAACGACCTACTGATTACAAATCAGTCGCTCTACCTACTGAGCTAACCCGGCAGAAATTTGAGTGTACTAAAAAAATTATAAAAAAACAATCAATTTTTACCCAAGGCTTATAGTCCACTGATAAAAAGAGAAGACACTGTTTCCTTTAAAAATGTTTTTTTGCTTTCAGTGCTGCCGAACAGTGCTTCTAAGTAGTTAATATTATAATATACATGACGAATTTACTTTGAAAAGATTAAAAAATAAAATAAGAGTGTATTGGAACTATTGTTCAGATTGTTAGACCGGGTGCGTAAGCCTAATTTGAGGGATTAGTGGATAGAGGAGAGTGGTTTTAATCATAATACTTTTTAAATGTGGCAAAATCTGTTTATGAGAGTAACTGTGCTAGCAATTATTATGAATTTAATATTTTTACCTATCTATTTACCAGACTTAAATTTTATAGGGACATGCTGGGTTAATATGAAACGATGTATTAAGAATAGAATTACAGAATCAATATGAGGTTATAAGCTGCTTTTTTTCTCTACCTAGTACAATATGATTTACTATAGTTATTTTCATTCCCCAGAACTATTTAGGATGATACTGTAGCTTCAATTTTGTTTATTTTATAATAGTGTATTATAATGTGTAAAATTTTATCCTAATACAGGATTTGTATGTCAATACTAGATACCCGAACTGTGATTTGCATTAGCGGTGCGCGTCAACACAACTTAAAAAATATTTCTTTGTCTATTCCTAAAGATAAACTTGTGGTAATCACAGGTCCCAGCGGTTCTGGAAAATCCTCTTTAGCTTTTGATACGTTGTATGCAGAAGGACAGAGAAAATATGTAGAAAGTCTATCCGTGTATGCACGGCAATTTTTAGATATGATGCCAAAGCCGGAAGTGGACGCCATTTCTGGGCTGTGTCCAGCGATTTCCATTGAACAAAAATCTGTTTCTCACAATCCACGCTCTACTGTGGGAACTGTAACTGAAATTTACGACTATTTGCGTTTGTTATTTGCTCGGCTGGGCAAAGTATATTCTCCAGCTACAGGAATGTGTATTGAGCCTCAATCTGCTAGTCAAATGGTAGAACGTATCTTAACATTGCCTTTCAATGGAAGGTATGCGCTTTTGGCACCGATAGCTCGAGGTGAAAAAGGAGAATTTAAGGCTATTTTTACTTCTTTAAAAAAACAGGGCTATGCAAAAGTTAAAGTCGATGATCAATTTTATGATATCGAGGATGTACCTAAGTTGCAAAAACGTACTATGCACGATATTTTTGCCGTAGTACATCGCTTTCGTATTCCCCCTCAAGATAGTAATAGCGAGTTTTTACACACCTTAACACAAAGCGTAGAACAGGCATTACGCCTTGGAAATCAATATATTGTGGTAGAACCTTTGGACCAAAGTGACCATCCTAAACTTCATCTCTCAGGGTCTATGAGCTGCCCTGTCTCGGGATTTAGTTTACCAGAAGTGGAGCCTAGGCTTTTTTCATTTAACAGTCCATATGGTGCGTGCTCTTTGTGTGATGGATTGGGCGTTCTTTCTTTTGGGACAGTGGGGGAAGAAGAGGAGGGAGAAGATGTTCCTGTATGTTTTAAATGTCATGGAAATAGACTGAGCGAAGCAGCGCTGTGTGTTAAAATTCGCGATGTTCATATCGCCCATGTAGGGCAATGGTCATTAACGCATCTATTGGACTGGATTCATCAGCTCGAGCCAGAAATAGAGGATGAAAAACGTATTATTAGCACACCTATTTTACGAGAAATTAAAAGTCGACTACAGTTTTTAATCGATGTGGGATTGAGTTATCTTGCACTGTCCCGAGCCTCTAGTACTTTGTCTGGTGGTGAAACTCAGCGTATTCGGCTCGCGTCTCAAATTGGATCGGGATTAACAGGGGTGTTGTATGTTTTGGATGAGCCATCCATTGGACTACACCAACGGGATAACGATCGTTTAATTCGGACTTTACATCGACTGAGAGACTTAGGTAATACAGTTATTGTGGTGGAACATGACGAAGATACCATCCGTCATGCAGATCACGTGGTGGATATGGGGCCGGGCGCAGGGTATCTGGGGGGAGAGATAGTGGCACAAGGTACACCTCAAGAAATCGAAGCCCATAGGGATAGCTTGACTGGTGCTTACTTGAGAAGAGAAAAATGGATTCCTGTTCCTGAAACGCTGCGTCCTGGGCAAAGCAATAAGGTGCTCTGTGTTGTGGGCGCTAAAATTAATAATCTAAAAAATCTTACCGTTTCGTTTCCTTTGGGAAAAATGATTGGTGTAGCTGGAGTGTCTGGAAGTGGTAAGTCTTCCTTAGTGATGGATACTTTGTGCAAAGGGGTTCGATATGTGAATCAACACCGCAGTTTAGAAGGTATATGCCAGGAAATCTCTGGCATTGAATGGATTGATAAACTCATTGAAATGGATCAATCGCCCATTGGTCGCACGCCGCGCTCCAATGTGGCGACGTACACGGGCTTGTTTACCTTGATTCGAGAGTGGTTTGCGATTTTGCCAGAATCTAAAATACGAGGATATACTCCAAGTCGTTTTTCCTTTAATGTACAGGGGGGGCGCTGTGAGCACTGTAAAGGGGATGGCGTTTTATGCATTGAAATGCATTTTTTACCGAATGTTTACGTAACCTGTACCCAATGTCAAGGACAACGCTATAATGGTCCTACACTGGAAGTACACTATAAAGGGAAAAGTATTGGTGATATTTTGTGCATGTCCGTAACAGAAGCGCTCTCTTTTTTTCAAGATATTGCCTCTATTCATAAACGTTTGTCCGTGATTGAAAGCGTAGGATTAGGATACGTACGCATTGGGCAGGGGGCACCTACCCTTTCGGGAGGAGAGGCACAACGGGTTAAATTAGCTAAAGAGCTCATGAAGCGTAGCACTGGAAAGACGTTATATATTTTAGATGAGCCTACTACTGGCCTTCACTTTGATGATGTACGCCAACTGCTAGAACTTTTGCATCGATTGGCGGATCAAGGAAATACTCTAGTGATTATAGAGCACAATCTTGATGTGCTTAAAACTTTGGATTGGATTATCGACGTGGGGCCAGAAGGGGGAGAAGCAGGAGGGTATATCGTGGTGGAAGGAACTCCAAAAACTATCAGCGAATGTACCCAAAGCTATACTGGTTCTCATCTTTTGTCCTATCTTTAAAAGGATCCCTTCAGAATAAATCTCAGGGGATAGGACAGGGGACTATGTTTCCGTTGCCAGTCCAAGAATGTTGAATCAGGGGGTATTTTGAGTTTAATGTATACTGTTTTTTCTTTTAAGCCAAAGTATTTTTCTAAATTCATTGAACTTTATTTGATAAATGCTTTAGTGTCTCGTTAAGCTTTTGATGGTGTTGTTTAAAATAGTCAATCTGTTTTCTAAATTGATTGTAAAAATTTTCTACATATTTTATCTGTTGAAAGTGTTTTGAAAAATTTAATGTATCTTCCTGAGGAAATTTGTTAAGAAATTTATCAAGAAATGTACAAAATCTTTTGAGAGTAAATTCATATTGAGCCTGAGCATCCGAACTATCTGAGAGCCTTAAATTCTGCTACTCCTGTTCTGGCTGATAAGTTATGAGATTCCATGCATCTGGAGTATGCGCATTGAGAAGAGACTGTGTTTTTTGAGAATCTATGAAAGTCCATTCGCCTGAAGCATGAGCATTCGGAAGCGTGCTGTTTGTTATAATCTTAAGGTTAGTTATGATTAGACCTATCTCATGATAAAATTGTTCTAAATAGTTAATTTGTGCTTTATTGTGTTTAATGTTAACAATAAAACTTCCAATTTCTTCTTGAAAGATATTAGAACAGTTGAGAAATTTTTGTGAAGCACTATTCCTATCCGCAGCATGACCTTCACGTAACGTGTTGCAAGTATCTTGGTAAATACCATATTGCTTACACTGATCCTGAAAAAAATTTACAATTTTTTCATTAAGATTTCTAATTAAATCTTTTATTGAGGACGGTATTATTTGGAAAATATTTATTGAGGACGTCGAAGTACAAGAAAGTATTTTTATCTTTGGGTTTGATTGCTCAAGATTTTCAACGGGACAGTTTGCTCTACTGTGAGTACTGTTGATGTTTGACGCTCCAAAGACCGCCGCTATGATTAACTCTAGTTCATGAATAGATCTATTGTGTTGGAGAAGCATATTTTTCAATTTTTTTTTAATGGCATCATTTAGGGTTGGGTATTGATTTCGAAGACTTTTTGCTCTAACAATGATTTGCTGGGATTCTGCATGGCTCGGAAATAATGACTCAAAGTTTTCTTTATCAAGTTTATAATTTTCATTAAAGAAATCTTCGAAATCTGTGCCACCTACAAAGCTTAAGATATCGACCCTTGCCTTACTGCTTTCCTTCTTCATTTCTATTATTTTTTTTATCGTCATTATGAATGTTTGAATAAACTCATTGAATTTCTCTTTTGCAATATGGGGAAGTACTGTGTTCACAACAGAATCTTCAATTGCTTTCCAATCATTCTGGTTTATTTTACCTTTTTGAACTTTGTCAAGTTCAGTGAAAAAGATTAGTACATTTTGATTTTTTTCTTCTTCTCAGTAACTCGGTGAAATAAAAACAAAAAGTGTATAATCTCGATTATCGAAAAAGAGGTATACATCATGGTTTCAGTCAACGAGTTAAAGCGCATTTTAAAGCCATATTTCAAAATCGACAATAGGCGTCTTGATTGCTTAACCCAAATGTTAGGTGCGCTTATCACTGTTCGCACAGTTAATCTTGTCGAATTAGCGCAAGCCATGATCACTGGCGGTGTTTTCGATACAAGCGGATTAGGCGATTTTTAAAAGAATTTAATGCGTTCAGCTTTGAGACGCTATCAAAATTTATCGCGTAGTTTTTTACCTTCTGGCGAAAAATGGCAGATTAGTATGGATAGGACGAATTGGAAATGGGGCCAAATCGATATTAATATTTTGATGGTATCAGTGGTTTGTGGCACTGTCGCTATCCCTGTTGTATGGAAATTTCTCCCCAAAAAGGGGAATTTAAATTTAGAAGAGCGCGTTGAAGTTGTTGAAAAATTTATTCATATTTTTGGAAGCTCGATCATAGTTGATTGAGTTGCAGACAGGGAGTTTTGCGGCAGAGAATGGTTCAAATGGCTGCAAGAAAAACAGATTCCATTTACAATTTGGATCAAGAAAAATACGCGAGTGGATAGCGCAAAGGGTAATACCGTCCACGTGCGCCCATTGTTTATCAACCTCAAACCAGGACAGATCCGTTATTTGAGAAATAAGAAAGATATTTTTGGCATACGCTTATGGTTAGCAGCTAGGCGAGCAGAAAATGGTGCGTGGGTCATTGTAGCAACCACTGATGATCCCGAAAATGCTTTGACGAGATCCAAAAAAAGATGGAACATCGAAACACTTTTTGGTTTTTTAAAATCAAAGGGGGTTAATTTTGAAGACACACACGCTACATTCCCAGAACGCCTACATAATTTACTATCGATATTAACGATTGCTTTTTGTTTTGCGTACAAAATGAGTCAAATTGTAGTAAAGGAAGCCCCTATCAAAAAGAAAAAGCATGGTCGTTTGGAAAAAAGCGTGTTACGCGTTGGCTTGGATCTGCTGCGGGAATTATTTTTTAAAATTGATCGTTCGGTTAACAATTTCGTGAATGATATTGCGTCAATTTTTAATCAAAACACTGTAATTGAGCGGGTATTTACAGGGAGATAAACTTTTGTCCTGTACAGAGAATTATTCTATAGTTAGCTTTTTATATATTAATGAAAGCGGCATTGAGATCGATATTTGAAAAAATAAAGGAAAACTTATTGGTAAAAAAAAGTAGAAAGTATTACGAGCGAATAAATATTATAGCTGAGTATATTAATCATAAGCCAATAGCGCTCATGGTGTTTGTAGTAAAAAACGATTTGAAATCTTGGTTTCAGCGTTTTTGATAAACGACTTTCCTCTGAACAGGATGTAATCATGGATAAGACGAAGAGATGGATTGAATCTACTGGATGTAGTGGTATTCTTCTTCCACCCTGGTCTTCTGACTTAAACCCCAAAAAGAAATTTTTGACTAATATGAAACGATAGATAACTACTCCATTTTATGGAGTGTACGGTGCCTTATTTTATTTCTTTAATACTCAAACCTAAACTTAATTTACGATATGCTTTTAAGGCTTGAAGGAGCATGAAAAAACTTAGCTCAAGAAAGTAAATTTTTTCGGATACCTAATTTTTGTCCTTAATCCGTATTGAAAAAGTTGTACAAAAATGAACTCTTGGAATAAAAAAGTAATTAGAGTAAAAAAAAAAATTATTATATTAGAAAAAGTTACCCTTATAAACTAAACCATACCAAATATAACAAAAGATTTTTCTTATAAGCTTCAGCCATGACTGGTATACACATGATCATCCAAAGCACTCACAAGAGGATACTGAGCAGTCTCTACCCACTGCAATATATCTTGCAGAAGATGTTTTACCTGAGTTTCTTGAAGAGCAATCTCTTCCAGTGTAACACCGTGAACCTGTTGAAGTGCCAGTTTTAAGTTTTTAATAGGATCTTTGTTTTTTTTTACGTGCTCCAAGGTCTCTTTAGACCGATAAGTTCCTGGATCCGACATAGAATGACCTTTAAATCGATGCGTTTGAATTTCTAAAACGACAGGACCTTTTCTCTCACGAACTTCTGAAATTCGTTTTTTAACATGAGTAAAAACTTCAAAAAAATCATCTCCTTGACAGCAATATCCGGGAATACCAAAGGGGTTTCCCCGACTGTACAAGGCATTGGAATTTGCACAGCCTCTCTCTACAGAAGTTCCCATAGAATAGCCGTTATTTTCAATGACATAGAGAACAGGAAGATGCCACAGGGCAGCCATATTCATAGATTCAAAGAATTGCCCCTGATTGGCGGCACCGTCTCCAAAACATGCGATACATACTCCTCCATCCTGTCGATATTTGTGGGCAAATGCCAGACCAGTACCTAACGCAGAGGACGCCCCTACAATACCGTGACCTCCATAGAATTTATTTTGGGTGGAAAACAAGTGCATAGACCCCCCTTTTCCTTTAGAAGACCCTCCGTCCATACCCAACAACTCTAACATAACTGCTTTGGCATCTGCACCACAAGCCAGCATATAACCGTGGCATCGATATGCAGTAATGATACTGTCTACATCTACGTTACGGGCCCACTGTAAAGCCACCGGTATGGCTTCTTGCCCAATACAAAGATGGCAAAACCCTCGAATTCTGCCTTGGGCGTAAAAATCTGCACATCGCTCTTCAAACCTACGAATAAATAACATACTGAAAAATATTTTTAAGAGCTGTGAAGCGGAAAAACTCCAATCTTCATGTCCTAACACAGGATCTGAAGAGCGAGAAGAATAACTAATGTTTATGGTGTTCATAAATAAAACTCTTAAACAGCTGGGGTGCTAGGATTCGAACCTAGGGATGGCGGCACCAAAAGCCGCTGCCTTACCGCTTGGCTACACCCCAAAAACTTTTTTTATTGTACTGTATTATTTAAAGAATAGCAAGCCCTATTTTTTAAGGAACCAGCCAAACTATTATTGTATCCCTGCTGAATTTCAACCCATTGAATAGATCCTATAAGCTCTGGGGAAGCTTGAACATAAACGGATTGCATGTAAGGGGTTTTTCCCAAGAGTTGCCCTGTTTTTTTTCCTTTTTTTTCCAATAAAACGGGAAGACATGTTCCCTGTTTACTGATGTTAAACGCCAGTTGGCTTTTATGTAATATCTCCTGAAGCCGATACAAGCGGTGCTGCTTAATTTCAAAAGGCAGTTGACTCTTTAAGGCAGAAGGTGTACCAGGACGAGCACTGTACATAAACGAATAAGCTTGGCTATAGCCAACGCGAGCGGCAAGTTGGCACGTCTGCTCAAAATCTTCCTCGCTTTCTCCCGGATGCCCTACGATAAAATCCGAAGAAAATGCTATATCTGGTCGCGCCTCTCGAAGATTTTCCAAAATGGTTTCGTACTCTAGAATAGTGTACTGACGATTCATTTCCTGTAAAACACGATTAGACCCGGACTGCACAGGAAGATGTAAAAATGGCATCAGTTGAGGAATTTCTTTGTGGGCTTGAATAAGAGATTGTGTCATTTCTCTGGGGTGAGAAGTCATATAGCGCAATCGAAACAGCCCTTCTAGTTCTGCGCAACGATACAATAATTCTGAGAATGTTACAGTGTTGCCTTTCGGACTTTGACTGCTATAGGCATTTACATTTTGTCCCAATAATGTAAGCTCTTTTGCACCTTGTTTCAATAAATTTTGAGCTTCTTTCAGAATATCTTCTAACGGTCTTGAATACTCTGCACCCCGAGTATAAGGCACTACACAATACGTACAAAATTTATTACATCCTTCTTGAATGGAAAGCATAGCACTAACACCGTGGAACCCTCGAGGGACGTTAAGCTTATCAAATTTAGAAATTTTAGGAAATCCAATTCCTAGAATACCCTGTCCTGGGCCAACACCAGAAATGCGAGCACGCTCAATCTTAGCCAACAATTCAGGAAGTTTATCATAAGTTTGAGGTCCGACCACTAAATCTACGTACGGCGCTCGTTTTAAAATATGTCCTCCCAGTGCCTGTGCAGAACAGCCTGCTACGACAATTGTCATCTGTTTTCCTGACTCTTTACGCTGTTCTTTTAAAAGTCGCACGCGTCCTAAATCAGAAAATAATTTTTCTTCTGCTTTTTCGCGAATCTGACACGTATTAAAAATTGCAATATCTGCATCCATTTTTGTACTCAACACATATCCTAACACAGTCAACATTTCTTCTATACGCTGAGTGTCATAGACGTTCATTTGACATCCGTAGGTTGTTATATGTAATGTTTTATGCATAATTGTCCTCTATTTTTAAACTTTTTGATATTCCGCATCGTACAGTATATGCAGCCCGGGCTGCAGAACGCTTTCGACAAGAACCCGCAGCAAAAGGAGAATGAAAGGTAATGGCCACTGTTAGTGAGCGCCAACCAAGATTTTGAAATAAATGGGGAAATAGCGCAGCATCTCCAATCCAGCTTAGATGGCGTCTAACCCAAGATAATGCAGGAAAACCATTAATTTCTACATAACATATAGAAATAGGTTGAATATTAATATGAGCACTTAATTCAAAAAAAGCTTGGTAAAAAAGCTCTGTTAAAATTCCGTTTCCTGTAGTGCCTTCTGCAAACACTAAGACTGGTTTATTTTCCTGAATGGATTGACGGATATTTTTTTGCCCTTCACGAATCCCTCTTAATGTTCTTTGAATAAAAATAGTCCCCAGTTGACGGGCAATCCACCCGATCAGAGGCCAGGCTTTTACTTCCTTTTTTGCAACAAAAACATACGGAACTTGTTCTCCCAACAGCATAATATCTAAGTAAGATAAGTGGTTGGAAACTGCCAAAATTTCTTGAGTACAGGAAACCCCTTGTATAATAACTTTATTGATACCTGCACACCTACGAATCCCCCGATACAGTAATTTTTTTAAAAAAAACACTCCCTGAGTGTTTGGAAATACCCAGGATATCATCCCTATAATAACGCCACTTAACAAAAGAAGACACACTCCCCCCATACGAAACAGAGCACGAATACGGCTTTGCTTGAAGCGCAGCACCGGACTTTTAGAATTCATCGCGCTCCATAGGCTCCTAGGACGAGTCGTTGTGTATCAACAACAACACACACATCTAAGGAAGAAAACCCGAAATCTTGAAATACTCCTTGTCCAATCCATCCCCCCACCTGGAGATACCCTCGCAACAAAGCGGGAATTTCATTCCAAGCTCTAGTAATGTCGATTTTTTCTGGCGCTAAGATTTCAAGTAATGCTGCGTTAGCGGGAAGTACTTCTGGTCGTATATATTCTGGCGCCATGTAAGCATAATGCAAATAGGAAAATCCATGGTGATATTTTTCCGGTATTGTGCCTGAAAAACTTCCGCACCCAAATAAGTACCGAATATTGTGCCGATGAATGTAGTCCGCTAATCCTTTCCACAACAAACGAATAATACCTTGACTACGGTACGCACGATCTACACAGGCCCGTCCTAATTCTAAAATGTTATGTTTTGAGTTAAGTAATTTTTGAATATTAAACTCACTTTGAGAATAAAATGCACCACAACGTTGGGCAGTTTCTCGAGAAATAAGACGATAGGTTCCCACAATACGTTTACTGACTACTTCTTCCACTACAAGATGATCACATACTTCATCAAAAGCGTCCACATCTATTCCTTCTGGGGAGGCGTTCATAAGTTCTTTGTAGTATACGGTATAACGTAAACGTTGGGCCTTCATAATTTCTTCTGGAAGTGTTGTAACCCGCACAATAAATGGCTCAGACACAAAAAACCCCTTACAAAACATTTTTTAATTATACGCGTGTTACAAAAAAAAAAAAGGATGATACAAAAATTATTCAGGTCTGGACAGAAAGGAATGGAATTAAAGTGTCTGAATATGGATCAATAGTGAAAATCTTTTCTAACGCAACCTGCTTATAGCAAAGCTTCTACAGTAATAGAGCATTCACAGTTTTAAATTGAAACCTAGGTAGTGTGGTGCGTGAATCCTAGAAGTTGGCAATGGTGCCATTTAAGCCGAATTAAGCGTATAAAAAAGAACTCGCTTCACACCCATGAGAGACCCTGATACCGTAGATAATTTTTGGAAACTAATTATTTCTATCCAAGCTCCTTTCGGTCTTCTCCGTATTCTTGATTAACTTAAACACTACATACTAATTCAACTTAAAGATGGGATTTTAAAAAGTTCAAGTAAGGCTTTATAGAGTTTAATACATTAAGTAATACTTATGGTTAATCCATCGTTTCATAGTAGCCCAGACTTTTTCAATGGGGTTCAGAGCGAAAGACTATGGACCTTTAGGCAAGCGAATCTATCACTTTTTTATCTTATAAATTAAAAAGATTTGTATTGGAAGAATTATTAAAAGCCATGGCTGCTATGGATTGATTGTTCACTAAGCCAGCTATACTATAGATTTTTTTGGAATATGTACCACGCTTTTTACTAACCAATTTTTAACTTCTCTTACCCCAACTTTTGTCTTTGCAAATTGTCCATCTTTATACCCATTTTATCACTCTATACAAAAATTTTACGCGCTATATTGTTGATGATTTCTTGAGAATTTATTTTTAACTGATTTTGGATTATGATTGCTTTACTGTCTAATCGTGCTCTAGGCTTGATGACTCTTTTTTTTCGTACTGTATCTATCCTCTACTTAAGCCACGTTTACTTACGATAACTATTGTTACACTTTTGTTTGAATCATTAATCAATTTTTTATGTTCTATTACACTTTTCTTTCATTCTAGACTGTATTGTATTTTTGTCATTTTCTGAAAAGTATAGGAAATCTAATCCTATTTTCAAGCTAAATTACTACACAACCCGCTTCCTTTTCGAACTTAATACGATATGATTTTCTCCAGCAGTTCCAGAATTCCTTTTACATTGTGCCCCAAAGCAAAGTTTATCCCGCTCCAATTCAACCATTGCAGCGCTGTCATTTATGTATTTTGCAAAGAAGTAAACGATATACTTTTCAGGCTTTGTGAAATATGTATTTAATTTTTTTGCTATAAAGATACATTAACTCTATGAATCGTTCATCGAATACGTTCTCAAAATTTATTTTTCAAAATAGGGAAACGTTTATAATCTCTGTGTTTAATAAGATCTTTAATAAACTTTAGCCTAACACATTTTAAGCGACCATTCACCAAGCTCTAATTATTGCTATAATACACTTTAAGTGTTGATAGGTCGTCTTGGACGATTTCTCCCATCAATCACTCAACGTTTTTAAGCTTTGAAATCTGGTACTAACTTCATGAGTTGATTGAAATTTTGATAATTTTTATCTCAAATTTAGTACTAGAAGAATCCACGCTTTCCTCTGTGCTCAGCTAAAATTTTTTCCGAGTTTCCTCAATCTTATCGCAACAGGTGCGCGTGATCTTCCTCAAGAATTTGATGACATTTTTTAAAATTTTTAATCTTTTGTGCAAACTTTTCTTGAAAATTCACCCAAAATTCAATTGTTTCATGGTGTTGTTCCGGATTTTGTGAATCCAGTCCAGCTTTTTGAGATATGGTATTAATATGTTTCTCAAGGGACTTATCAAAGTATATGTAGGTTAATTCTTCTTCACTATAGGGATTATTCATAGCATTAAGCACTGAACTCTGCAACACTAGAGGTTCTGGATCTTGTTCTTGTTGAATATTCTGTAGCAGAGTTTTATTATTTTGATGAGAATTTATTTCGACGGATGCTAAATAAACAGTTTGAATATGACGCAATACCTTATTTAAATATTTATGAAAAACTTCTAAATTGTTAATCCGGTCTTTATTGTGTTGAAGCCGAAGAGCCTGAACTTCAAGTTTTTGCTGACGCTGTTTCTTAAAACATTCAGCCAATGATGCCGGAATTTTCTTCATATCCTCAAGATGAGAAAAACGTAAATCATTGAGTTGTTTCTGACAGATCTCCCATTGAGTGCGATGATAGGTAAAAAAATCTTTTAAACGTGTATTAAGATCTTGACTCAAATATCCGTGCGGATTACTCGTAAATTCACTACTTAACATATTGAGTGTTAAATCTAGGGGTAGGGCTTGAACCATTTCAATCTGTTGGGATTGGTTTTGTTTTTCTTCTCCAAATATAGCCCCTAGAATAAATTTTTGTTCTGAGGGAAATCGATTGTGTTTGAGCAAGAGTGCTTGTAATTTTTCTTTCATATGTACTACCAGCTCTGAATCATTGTATCTCTCTTTAAATTTTAGGGCTTTAGCAATAATTTTATCTCCTGAAGTATTTTCAGGAAATAAGACATTAAAGTCTTCCTTATTAAATCTGTACACTCGCGTAAAATAGCAATCAAAATCTTTTCCTCTTAAAAGCGCTAGAATATCCGTTTTCAGCTCAACGCTTGTACGCTTAAATTTTTTTTCTTTTCCTTGCATACTATGCACGGCTTTTTTAATATGCTCCTTACATTTTATTAGAATTTTCTTTACTCCTTGCGTATCATCGGAAAAAGTATTGGTGCTTTCTAATTCCTCTAAAATATTGTCTTGTAAGTGTCCTTTAATACGCTGCTTTAGATCCTGAACAAAGTTTTTTAATTTGTCTTTCTTAATGTAGGGAAGCATCTTATCCAGAATAAAAGTTTTAATTTCCTGCCAATCTTTCTGTTTTATTCCAGACTGTTCATTCATACATTCATTAAACATCGTTAAAAATTGTTCCGCGTTCCTACGTTGTTCTAAATCTGTTAAAACAGAAAACCCTTGACAACTTGTCATTATCAATAAGTAAACATATTTAAATTTTAATTTTCTAGTATTCATAATAAAATCTTCCAAAAATAGCATACTGTTGCACTGTAGGGTATGAAACTGTTTTCTGTCAAGCTAACCTGTCATAATTTTTTAGGGTGAGTAATTGTTATTGTAGTCCTGTAGAAAATTCTAGTTGCTTACCATCTCAAACAATGAATATACACTTCTGAAAAGGAGTAATTTAGATACTTTTCCGAAAATTTGAACAAGAGCTCATAAACAATATAATCCGTGAGAAACTCTCCCAGAAAGATCCTTAAGCTCTTGTACTCTTGGCGCGTTTGTTTTAAAATCCAGATCACTGGTAGACTTGGAAAACAAAAAATATATGGTAGATTTAGAAGATATTACAAAAGTTGCAAAACTTGCTAAGATCCGCCTTACACAAGAAGAAATAAAAAAATTTTCTAAAGATCTGGCGCAAGTATTTGAGTGGGCTGAGCAGCTAGACCAGGTTTGTCTTCAGAACCATTCTCAGCTACCAACCCGATTTTGCCCTATGGTAGCAGATGTGCCGTCGGCTTCTGTGGATGTACAGATAGTGTTATCTAACGCCCCAGAACGGCACCAAGATTACTTTGTTGTACCGAGTGTTTTGGGGGACTTTTAGTATGAAACACTCCGATATATTATCGTTAACTCTGTCCCAAGCCAAGCGCGCTCTTTCTCGAGGAGATCTTTCTAGCGTAGAACTCACTGAATGTTACGTAGATCGTATGACCTCTTTAAACCCTACTTACAATGCTTATATTACCCCCTGTGAAGAATTGGCTATTGAGATGGCAAAAAAAAGTGATGACCGCAGAAAAAAAGGAATCTCTGGCGGTTTAGAGGGCATCCCATTAGCCATTAAAGATGTGTTTTGCACAAAAGGCCTGCGCACTACTTTTGCTTCGAAAATAATGGAAAATTTTGTGCCTCAGTATTCCTCTACCGTGACAGAGCGCTTAGAGCAAAATGGTGGCGTATTTCTAGGAAAAGCAAACTTAGATGAATTTTGTATGGGGTCTATGAATACGTATAGTATTGCAGGTTCTGTGGCAAATCCCTGGGATATCTCCTGTGTTTCTGGGGGATCTTCTGGAGGCAGTACTGCGACTGTTGCCGCCGGAATCGCTTTGGGAGCTGTAGGTTCGGATACGGGAGGCTCTATTCGACAACCTGCCGCTTTTTGTGGTGTTGTAGGGATGCGTCCCACCTATGGCTGGGTATCTCGGTATGGTATGGGAGCATTTTGTTCGTCTTTAGATCAGGGAGGTCCTATTGGACGAACTGTTGAAGATACTGCTCATATTTTTCAGGCAATTTGTGGCTATGATCCAAAAGATTCTACCAGTTGTGATCTAAAAGTACCTGATGTGCTGGGGATGTTAACACGTTCTGTGAAGGGGATGAGCGTTGGTATCCCAAGAGAGTTCTATGAAGCTTCTTATTCACAGGATGTACGTCGTTATTGGGACCAAAGTCGCGCTATATTAGAAGACGCAGGATGTCGTATTGAAATGGTATCTTTACCCTATGCTTCCTTTGCGTTACCGTGCTATTACATGATTGTATGTGCGGAAGCTGCCTCTAATTTGGCACGATATGATGGAGTGAAGTACGGGCTACGGTGTCATGGAAACACTTTAGAAGAGATGTATTGCAACACTCGGGGCGCAGGATTTGGTCCGGAAGTAAAGCGTCGTATTTTAATTGGAACCTATATTTTATCTCATGGCTATTATGATGCTTATTACGGAAAAGCAGTGCGTATTCGCAATTTAATTCAAGAAGATTTTGTGAAGGTATTTAAGAATGTAGATGTGCTTTTGATGCCTACAACGCCCACTGCCGCATTTCCTCTGGCTCAAGCACCTAGAGATCCTGTGACTATTTACCTCAACGATATTTTGACTGTTCCTGCTAATATTGGTAACGTGTGCGGAATTTCTGTTCCATGTGGTCTTTCTGAGGCGGGGCTCCCGCTTGGAATTCAAATTTTAGCGCCTGCCTTTGAAGATGGACGGCTATTTCAGTTTGGACAGGTTTTAGAGCGCGCCAGTGGATTTCCTTCCCTTCCTTTTTTGAAATAAGAGACAAGCACTGATAAAAATGGAATCGTTTTTTAAACTTTGTTTAGAAAAACAATGATTTTATCTGCAACGTTATAGAGACAATAGATCTTCTACGATTCAGCCAATCCAATATTTTCGGTATTACTGTGAGCGCGTTACTTGTATCCCTTCTCTTGGCCTAGCCTTTGTAGCAAAAGCGCATATTTTATGTAACATCTCCGCCATCATAACTGCGCCTTAGTGCCTTTCCATCGATTGCTATACCATTGCCTGGCTATTTTTACTTATGCGCTTCACTCAGGTAGAAAATAGATCTTGACTCAACATCTTGTCATCCCTCAGCCCTGCATAGCGCTGCGCACAAAGCCGCTAAGAATACCTCAGACATCCCATGCACCCTATTCCTATTGGATCTAGGATCTTTTAGGGGTTTAAAATGATCGCCCCCCCTTCTTCTATTTCTTTCATTAACTTTACCTTAAATGGTTCACCCTTCAAGGCATTCCCTATTATTTTTCTTTTTTGAAATATTTATTGTTATGAGGGGGCCCTGGGTTGGGGGAATAAGGGGGTAAAAACATTATTTTTTAGCCAACAGATGCAATGAGTACGCTTATTTTTTTGAGATCATTACCCAATTTTATGTATTCTATTTTTGTTTTTTTAAGTCTAGCTGTTTGATCCCAGAGAGTTATGGTATATATTATGAAGATAATAATGCATGGAGAAAAAGCTTATGGGACAAGTATTACACGCAAATGCCAGAACAACGGAGGCAATCCATAGAGAGATCCATGATAGTAAAGAGAGCATAGGAAAAGCGGCTAAAAGATTTAATGTTAACCCAAAAACAATCATCAAGTGGAGAAAAAGAGAAGATACAGATACGAAAGACCTTCCCATGGGACCTAAAAAGATAAAATCTACAGTTCTATCAGAGACAGAAGAAGAGGCGAGTGTGGCTTTCAGACCGCTTACACCATTGCCTCTTGATGATGTTTTGTATAGCTTACAAGAAACTATTCCACATTTAAGTCGATCAACCCTTCATCGTTGCTTAAAGCGTCATGGCTGCTCTGTTTTGCCTAAAAAAGAAAGATCTACCTCTGCTGACAAAAAGAAATTTAAACACTATCCTATGGGTTACTTGCATATAGATATAGCAGAAGTAAGGACAGCTGAAGGTAAGTTATATTTTACGTAGCAATAGATAGAACATCAAAATTTGCCTATGCAGAGCTCCATAAAAGCCAGACTAAGATGATTGCCGCAGAGTTTTTACGTAACCTTATTAAAGCTCTACCTTATAAAATACATAAGGTGCGCACAGATAATGGGATTCAATGTACCAATCATGATCATCATAAAAATGCTTTTACTCATATAGTTGAGCGTGTTTGCAATGAGCATCAGATAGAGCATAGAAAGACTAAGATCAAGCATCCTTGGACTAATGGGCAGGTAGAACGAATGAACAGAACGCTTAAAGAGGCAACTGTAAACAATTTCCATTATGCATCTCATGATGAGCTGAAACAGCATCTGCATGCCTATCTAATGGCTTATACCTTCGCTAAACGACTTAAAGCCATCAAAGGCAAAACTCCTTGGCAATTTATTCTAAATCAGTGGACAATTCATCCAGAATATTTTACAATTAATCCTAACCATTTCTTAGCGGGACTAAACACATCTCCATTTAGGATTCTTGTATTTTTTTAAATGGTCAACGTACATTTCTTGAATGCGAATTTTCAACTTAGGATTTGGATGTTTTAGGCCTTCTATACACTTTTTTAAAGCCTCCAACATTTTGAATCTCTCTTCAATATTCTTTTTGTCCAAATTACTGTCCGAGTTTCCATACTTCATATCAAATGTACTAAAGATTTTTCCAATTTCTGCTAGTTTTGGGTCTTTTGGATTGAGTGGAATGTGCGCTAAATCCAATACAGCTGTGTGTCGATCTATTTTTGTGTTGACTTTTTTTTGTAATTCTTTAATTTTATGCAGTAAATTAGAATTTTTAGGTAGACTATTTTTCCAAGACTTTTAATGATTTCTGTGTGCCTATTAGGTCTTCTCTAATCAGCGCATTATATAGGACTTTAGAGCTACTTTTATCAAGCATTCTACGCGACGTTTATACCTTCTTTAACGTTTCGTCAATTTTCTTTGTAAGCGCGTCTTTTACCATTTTTTCCACCAAACGCGGATCGGTGCGCAAACACGTTTTTTTTTAATGCTTTACATCTACTGTATCCATCAAAGGTTCTAAAATAAGAGGTGAAGCTTTTAATCGCTTTTTTTGCTATCTCTAGAACTCTTTTTGTCTCATTTTAACTTCTTTCGTATGTGATCACGTGACGCTGTTGGAAAGTTTGTAAGTTCAGAGAGCTTCTGTACTTTTTTTGATAAAGTAGTGCTCTAAATACTACATCTTTTTCATAGTTTTCTACAATCCTTTTATTTCTTTTTATGTCCTATTATTTTGTGTGGCTGTTTTTTTGAATTCGTTCCTCTTTTCTACCCGTGGTGCATGCGCCCCTAGAGCTAAATTTTTTTGATCGCTTTCTTTATTTAAAGCGCTTCTTTTGTCTGTTCAGCTTGGATCCTAGTTATAGTATTCTCGGCTTTCTGTTTAACCTGTTCTATTTGTTTAAGCGCTGCACTTGTCTTTTTTATATTCTCTTTTTGTGCTTGAGCTTTTCTATTTTCAGGAAAGGGTTTGTTTTTCAGGGGTTCTTGAGCCTGTTGAGGATGATTTTTCCGTACTTTTTCTTCTTGTTTCAGAAAGTTTTTTCCAAATCTTTTTTCGTGCTTTGATAGCATGGATTTTCGTTCATTTCTGCTTGTATTTCTTCAAAACTTTGCTTGTCAGAATTTTGTTTTGAATTTGATTTTGTGCTTTATTCTGATTTTCTTCTAGAATTTTTTAGGTTCTGTGAGAGGAGTTAATAAACCTAAAGATATATCATTTTTTATAGTACAATTCAACAGTAATCGCCAGGACCTACGCAGGAAAAATTTATCTTGACAGAGTTAGCGAGGTGTTTGAAGAACATAGCATTTTTGCTCATCAGTGATTTAATTGGCGGTTTCCGGCTTTTCTTTCAGGTTCACTCACACTGAAAGTGCTTATTTAGGACGTATATCTAAGTTTTTAGCCGTATTCTCATGGCCAATACAGGCTTTGTCTTCATTGAATGACCCTAGTGCAGCGCAGGGTTAATGCTCCACATGAGAGCGTCCACCTTCATTAAGATTTTGTGCTGTTAGGAAAAAATATAGAAGCGAGTTTCTTTAGTGTTTTTCCAAAGGGTTGCAGTCATTTGATCCTTTGCTTTAAGTCTTGGCCAGGAATGGAATCAGGCATCATCATGGGAAACTGAAGTGAATAGGCTGCTCAATGTGTCCATGACTTTTATCATGGGTTTCATTGAGCCGTTCATGAGATCGTTCCAATAAAGCCTTACATCATCATGAAGCGTGCCCTTAATCACCTTTTGGATCAATGATTTTTTGGAAAATATCACGCTAACATTTCCTAGAATCAGGGGTGCTCATTGTATGCAAGATCCAAAAGTTTGAGCACTTTGGGGAAACTTCGGTGCTTTTGGCATCTACCTTTTTCTGGCCAAATATCCGCTGATTATTATGGCACCAAGCACGCACGATATGGAAGGCTTTATCTTTACCGCTATTGCCAATGGTGTTACCCTCAATACTCGTGACGTCACTGGCTGCTGTGCCAAAGCTCGCAAATTTGGATAAAACATGGGTTACATTGAGTCACTCTTGAAGACCACTCACGCGATGGGTTCCAGATTAGGTCTCCAGTAAGGGTGTGCCCATTAAAGGGATTAAAGTACGGTGTTCATTGGGTCATGATCCTGGACCTTCACGGTTTGTACCGTAAGTGCTGCCTGTTTCTTTCATAATTCACAATTTATCTCAATTTTTTCCTTATGTCCCTTGGTTTATTTTTATGTGTAGGCTCTGTACTCTACGCTTACATCTCCAAGGCTTCTAGGCATAACTCCTGTATACGTTCATCATTCCATAACGCATATCATTTCATCATTTATGCTTTTTAGGGGTTCTTTAATATCTCTACCCTTGAAAAAACATTAACTTATTTGATGAAACGCCTTATTAAAGATTTCAGTACTCTTGACTGAATCTACACCTTTATTACCCATACTCATTTAATGTTGACAAGGCTTAGTTTTATTCTTACACTTTTGAAGAAAAAAATTTTGTCCAGTGTGATTTTATGAAAAATTTAATGTTAAAATATGTCATAATACTGTTTTTTTCTGGAGTGCTTGTTTGCCAAGACAGTGTGCATGCTGCTGATGAGCATGAGTATCCAAATAATCAAAAAAATCAGGGCCAACAAGAACTTGAGAATTTTCTTGAACAGACTTCAGAAAGTGCATTGGCGCAACTAAATGCTGAACAAGATAATAATGTACAAAATTTATTGGTTCAACAGCGTATAGAATATCAACAGTATGAGCAAGATCAAGAAAGTATAAATCTTAAACTGAGTCAATTGATGCAAAAGAATAAAGAGATGCAAGAAGCTGAACAAACTTATAAAAAGGCTCGACAATCTCAAAAGGATACGTTGAAGCGAATGATAGAAGAAGATTCTGAGCAATCAAAATTAGAGATTCAGTCTATGAATAATGGATATCAAGAGATTATGAAACGAGTTATAGACGCTCAAACGCTTAAAGATCACGTAGCGACTCTAGAAGCTCTATATGCACCTCTACCATTTTGGGCTCAACAAGAGTATTGCAAAATGGTTCAAGAGGCTCTACAAGTGAGGGATCGAGTGAATTCGTCGATTTTAGAGACTCAACAGCTTCAAAGACAGCGTAATCAAGAGATGTTAAAGGGTAAAGAGATTCGATTTACTCAGCTCAATCAAATGCAGCAAAGGCATACACAATTTATTGAAGAATATGATAAGTCATCTCAATCTCAACAAGATCAACTGCAGAAAGAACTTCAACAACTTGCATGGCAACAAGCTGAGTTGAATCAACGCGCTCGACCTGAGTGGGCTCAGTTTGATACAAAATATAATGAAATAGAGCTACAGTTACGCCAACCTCTTTTGGTTGAAATTGGCGTTACATCGCGTTTTCCGGATGTGTCTCATGATGCTTTGCAGCATCTACATAGCCAGTTGGAGCAAAAACAATATTTTTTAGGTAGAGCTGATCATCAAGATGAACTCCAGTCTTTGAATTTAATTCATAAAAATTCTCAAGGACACTATTTTTTACGGGCTATAGCGCGAGTTCGGAAAAATTGTCAGGGTCGTCGTTATCTAGAGTGTGCGGCTTTAGTTGACCGAAATCTTAAAGGAGGGCAAGTTCTTGAGCCTTTAAAATCAAAAGATTCAGTATCGCTTCAAGTTTTACAGTCTCTCCATCAAAATGATCCAGATCTAGTGCCTCCGAATGCCTTGTTTGATCCCTATATTGTTCCGCGAGACTCTCGTATTAAATTTTTTTTAGTGTTTTTGGAAGGAAATCATAAATTCAGTACAAGAGTTCCAGAACCTTTCCAGAATCAGAAAACAAAACAGTGGGAAGATTTAGACGGTATTCCAGAAAATGAGGTCTCAAGAAAAATAGAGCAAGCAGATCAGCAATAGAACTCCCTAATGTTCCCGGGGTGTTGGAAAGATCCGCACTCTGGTGTGTTGATAAAAAATTTTTCTTGACAAAATAAATTCGTTTTACAATGAGAGAGTAAACGTTAATAGGCTTTTTTATGAAAAATTTAAAATTAAAGTATAAATTTCTATTGTCTTTTTTGTAATAGTGGCTTCACTAAGAAGTGCGCACGCTTCAGGTGACAAAAATCAGACCAGTCAAGATCATCAAGGGCTACAAGATTAGCTTTCGCACATCCAATCGGCAGTTCTAAATTTACTGTCTCAAACGTTTGATTTACTTACTGTATATTCTGAGCACATTAAACTCTTCTTTTAGAGATAATGAATGGTCCATACAAAACTTTATAGGTGATCAACGGACTCAGTTAAAAGAAGAGAGTAAACTGCCTATAAAAGAAACCTCAGAAAATTTTTCTTGAAACGTAACTACAATTCCCTTCTATAAACCTGAGTTAAAAATCCCTGAACCTCTACTTTATGAGTTCAGCGCTTTATAACAGGGACAAAATAGCTTCAGAAAAAGAAAGACTATTTGAAGAAGTGTAGACTTTACGGTCTCTACAGAATCAGCTGAATTAGAAACAGTATCGTTTAACGTGTATAAATTACAGCACAGATCCTTCTGAATATTTGATTATAAGAAATAAAAATTTCCAGAATTTAAATGGTGTGCAAGCTATAGCGAAGTTTTCCCCTCAAGTTTTGGAGAATGCTGCGGGTCAAAAAGTTTTTCAGCCTTTGCAGTCTAGAAGTTCAGCGTATCTTAAAATTTTTCTGGCTATCCAACAAACTAAGAGCACATTGATTCCGGAGGAAACTTTTTTGATTTAAATAAATTTACTAAAACCCCCTAAAAATTAACCGTTTTCTAGGAGTTCTAAAAAATAATTATTATGAAATGTCTACCAGAACTTTACAACACGGGGACGATTTAGAAGATACGCCAGAAAACAAAGCATAAAAAAATTAAGCAATAAGAGTAGGAGCAATAATAGAATGCGTTAGATATATCAGATGCGTTAAATAATTTTACAATATTAGTTTATAAGAAATTTAAAAATAAAATAATAAAAAAAGAAATTCTATTTTTTTTTGGAGTGCTTGTTTTAGAAGATAGTGTGAATGCTGCTGACGAGCAAAAAGATTCAAAGACTCAAAAAAATCAGACTTAACAGCGGCTACAGAATGTATCTTAGACATGCTCACAATCTGTTGCATTGCGTAATTCATCGGATTGTACAGCTTAAACGAGCTAGAACTTAGACAATATGAATTGACTCAATGTATTCCTGAAGGGAAGGGAACCAACAACACGCTTAATAGTGTAGGCAATATTTTAATAATGCTTCCCAAAAGTAGTTCTTAAAGAAAGTACATCCAATACGACTCGTTAATATTCTAAGAGTTGTTGACCTCATCCTCTTGTTACCTATAAACATTTATCTTGATAGGCGTCATGAGATCACGGATTTTTTGAACTTTTTTAATTTATGTTGACAACGCATAGTGATCTCCTTATACTCAGGGAAAAAAATTTTCTAGTGTAATTTTATAAAAAATTTAACTTCAAAATATATAGAAATACTGGTTTTTTTGTGCGCTTGTTTTAGAAGATAGCGCGGATGCTGCTGACAAGCAAAAAGATTCAAAGAAACAAAAAAATTAGGATCAACAAGAGGTAGAGTGTTTTTTGCACAGGTTCCACGGAATGCATTGGCTCAAGGGAACAATGAACAAGATAATAATGTACAAAATTTATTGGTTCAACAGCGCATAGAATTTCACAAATATAAACAAGCGCAAGAGAATATACGTTTTATACTCAATCAGTTCAAAAAAAAGAATATAGAGATAAAAAAAGCTGAGCAGGCTTACAAAGATAATCAACAATCAATCCCAAAAAGATACATTAGAGGGAACGCTAGAGGAAGACTATGCACAATCAAAATCCGAGTCTTAATATATGAATAATGAAGCTCAAGAAGCAATAAAACGCATGAAAAGTTTTGTAGAGTATAGCTTGGAAGTAGTAGGTCTAGAGTTGTTATATCAATTCTCACCATTCCAGACCCAACAAGAGCTTGACCCAGTACTTCAAAATGCTTTACGAAAAAGGGATCAAGTGATTTTTTTAGATCTAATGGCTAAACAACGTCGAACACAAAATTATGAACGAATTCAACACGATAGAGAGATTTGAGTAGCTGGGATTAACCAAATGAAGCTAGAGCATAAAAAATTTCTGGAGGAATTTTCTCAATCTCGACACGCTCAAGTTATGACAGAACTTGCACAACTGAAATGAGAGCAAGTTGAATTGTATCAACGGGCTTGGCCTGAATGGGCTCAATTTAGAGTAGAATATAATCAAACGGAGTTAAGCAAACAGCAGTTTTTTTAGTTGAAATAGGGATTTCCTTGTACTTTATGGATGTGTCCAATAATACTTTAGAGTATCTACAAGCTCAGCTTGGTCAGGCACAATATCGTATGGTAGTCTAGAGAATCACAAAGATCAATCTCAGTGACAGATTATCAGGGTTTTCGGTATCTAGAATTCGCGGCGCTTGTTGATCAGAATCTTCAAGGACAGAAGATCCTTGAGTCTTTAAAATCTAAACCAGCACCACTTCATGGTTTACAGGCTCTTCATAAAATTAATCCAGATCTAGTTCCTTCAAATGCTTTGTTTTATCCGTATATCATTCCTCAAGATTTGCGCATTCAACGTTTTTTAAATACTCTAAAAAGGAATGATGAATGCGGTCTAAGCACTCAGAGCACTCTTAAACTTGAACAGTCTTTTCAGGCTCAAAAAGCAAAATAGCAGCAGGATTTAGATTAGATTCTAGAACACAAGGTCTCAAAAAAAAGAGAGTAATAAGACCTAAGATCTGTTACCTATAAAAATTTACCTTGATATGGTTTATTTATATCCTTATAGTTGCAAAGAAAGCGTTTTATAGAATGTAATTTTGTGAAAAAAAAGCAGTATTATCCATGACAATACCACGGTTTTCTGGGATATTGCTTTTATCCAACAAGTCAATACCTCTACAGAACCCGTAAGAAATCCAATGCCCACTAAAGTAGAGCCCATTAAAGCACCTATACTATTTGTTCTACTTTTGGCACCCCAATCCTGTTTTCCCTAACAACGCTGCCCTTCTACAGAATACCTGTGAGTTTTTTGCATATCATGTGGAAATCCAGCTTTATCAACTTTGTTTTTTAATTTATCACGCTTTTCGCACACTACAAATCTTTTTTCTGGAGCTTCCTTTGGATGATTTAAAGCAAACACCGAGACGTCTCAAGGCTTTCAAAATTCTAAAAGCGCTAACCCCACAGCGCTCTGGTTCTAAACGCGTACTCCTTCTATACTCTGCTTACCCATTTTAAAACGGCTACCCGATTCCTCATAGCTCACCCCTTCTTTCTTCTTAATTCCTAAAATCTTACGACGCAAATCTAATGCATACGACATATTTTCTTTTTTTATAACTATTTTATAGTTATTTTTCTGTACTGTAAAAAAATTGAGAACCACAAAAAAAGTCGTGCTATCATCTTTATTGATAAGCGGAGATTTTCCCATGATATTCCAAGAACACGTGGGCATGCCTTAAAAGGAAGCGCTATTCATCTCTGAGGTGCTAAGCGCTGAGGTAAATGAATGAATACTTTATCAGAAGAAGTTCTTCTGACCGTGAGTTAGAGAGGGTGAAAGCTATAGAATCTGTAGGACACACGCTTTTTTAGTAAGTGTAGTCACAAGATATAATTTGAACCATCGTTAAAAGAAGATTTGATATTCGTGAAATACCTCGATCGCTCTAAGGCTTAATATACAGGCAAGCATTTTCAACGATAGTAAATAAATTCTGACCACAAAAAAAGCTTTAAAAGCGTGGCATAATTTAATGAAAATGTATGCTATTTTTGATTCTTCGTTTCATACGCTTTAAAACTATCTTTGGTTATGTTTCTCTAATTTTATCTTGATTTTTGGGCACCTATTTTTTTATAAACCTTAAATGTACAATAAGACATTGCTATCAAAATTCCTATGGATATAGAACCTAGAGGAGTTAAAATACGGAAAGAATTAATATAGCCCCCATTCTCAAAAATAGGGATAACCCCTAAAATACAGAAACCAATCATGTAAGGAGTAGCCATTATAATTGTTCCTATACAAGTCAAGTTGTGAAGAAATGCCCACATTCCTCCAATATATCGACAATATATAAAGAAAAAGATTGATTGTCCAATAATCAATGGAAAGCATATCATGATAATTTCAACAACAGACGGAAAATAGGAAACTCTTCTCATACTTAATGCTGACAGAGTGAAAAATTCAACTGGTGTGGACACGGACACAAAGGAAAAAAGGAACACAATAAAACCAAAAAACTTCAATACATTTAAAAAAGTATAAAAAAACCAATGGGCCCAGGATTTATTTAAGAAATTTTGAAGATCATCTTCTAGCGCTTGTACCAGTGTGCCTTTTAAAACATGGGACATTTCTACACGACCACTGACAGAATTGATAAAGAAACGTTTGTTCCATCGAAATGATAGGTACTTAAAGAAGAGGAAAATTACTAAGAGTACGCCGTATCGAAATTCTACTTTAGGTATGTACATTATCTGATTAAAAATAAATAATAATTTAAAAGAAGATAGAATAAGGGGTAATTCAAACAGAATAATCTTTACGCTCATTAAAGAGAATTGATAAGCGACGGTTAACATTCCATAAGTTCTTGAAATGTTATGATGAATCCACCAAGGTACTAGAAGAAAATATCCCATGGAGACGCTACTCAATAGCACCAGTCCTCCTATTTGTAGACTTAAAGATGTATTGAAAAAAAAGCGTGCAGTGTACCCAAGCCCGTAGAAAGGAAGACAAAATATAGAAATTAATAGAAGGTTTTTAGTCGTAATCCACAAAGAATACCCCAAATTTTTAAGAAATGAACTTCCGTAAAGATGAAAAATCATCGCTTCATATTGTTGAACTAAGACTAAACTTAACCGTGTATCCATGGAGTATCCTTTTAGTAATTTTTTATGATTTTATCCAGCATTTTAAAAAAGTTTTAAATTTTTTAGTGCGTTCACAGCTTC
>NZ_PHHC01000080.1:38856-76357 GCF_002930195.1 Holospora curviuscula
CCGCTCTAGTCTTTACTGCAGAACCTTCAGTCTTAGATGCCGCTCTAGTCTTTACTACAGAACCTTCAGTCTTAGATGCCGCTCTAGTCTTTACTGCAGAACCTTCAGTCTTAGATGCCGCTCTAGTCTTTACTACAAGCTCTTCGGTCTTAGATGCCGCTCTAGTCTTTATTGCAGAACCTTCTGTCTTGGATTTTCCCTTGATTTTTGCAGAGCTAATTTCAATCTTGGACCTAGCTTTACTCTTTGAAGTCTTTTTAGCTTGATTCCTAGAAAATCCTCTGTTAGATTCTACTTTTTTTTGTTGAATACGTTCTAAAGCTTTTTCTAAGGAAAAATCCATCAGAGCCTCTTCTCTCTGTTTTAAAGAAAAAAAGGTCTCATTATAGCGCAGATAGGGACCAAATCGTCCAATATTCAAGATCACTTCTCCCCCATCTGGGTGAGTTCCTAATGATTTTGGTAATTCCAATAACCATAATGCTCTGTTTAAATCTAATGCTTCAAATTTACAAAATAAATCGCTGGAAACTCGTTTATCTTCACACATAACATATCCACCATAAGGGCCTTGCTTTTTTTCTATGCGATTTCCATTTATGGGGTGAACTCCAAGATCTCCCTGACTATGGGCGCCTTCTTGTTGAAGACCGGATAAATACGTGCAATCTGGATATCCAGAACATCCTGCAAAGGGACCAGCTTTTCCCAAACGTAGCTCTAAACGTCCTTCTCCACATCTAGGACATTGTCGATGGGGAAGATAAAGATCAAGAATCTGACCTTCCACATGTTCTAGAACATCGGAAACACTCACAGGCTTTACTTGTTCCAATGCCTGGGAAAAAGGACCCCAAAATTCTTCCAATAAACTGCGCCACGCCAATTCACCGGTAGATACGCTATCTAACTGATTTTCTAAATTTGACGTAAAGTCGTAGTCCACGTACTTAGAAAAAAATTTTTTTAAAAAAGCACATACCAACATTCCTAACTCTTCCGGAATAAGACGCTTTTTTTCCTTTCTCACATAGCCTCGATCCTGTAATACTTGTAAAATTCGAGCATAAGTACTAGGACGTCCAATACCTAAATCTTCTAACTCTTTTACAAGAGACGCTTCGCTGAATCGTGCTGGAGGTTGGGTCATGTGTTGAGAACAGGAAATATCACTCGCTCTTAACTGTTGTCCTTTTTGCAAAGCGGAAGGGAGAAGTCGATCATTATTTTCCTCTTCATTACTACCACGATAGACCGCAAGAAATCCCAAAAATTGAAGAATAGACCCGGTCGTCTTGAATGCTGCTCTACCATCATGAGTTTCAATCACGACCCGAGTCTGTTGGTAGAGCGCATTTTCCATTTGACTGGCCAGCGTACGTCTCCAAATTAGAGTATAAAGCTTCCATTCCTCCAGGTGGTTTTGACAAAAGGGCTGAATAGCTTCAGGAGACCATTTAAGGTCTGTGGGACGAATGGCTTCGTGAGCTTCTTGAGAATGCTTTTTAGCTTTATACTGCCTAGCTTTAGAGGGTAGATAGTCTTTTCCCCAGTTTTCTTGAATGTAGGCTCGAGCTTGATCTACAAATTCCGGTACAAGATGTAGACTATCGGTGCGCATGTAGGTAATTAATCCTAGAATTTGTCCATGAATATGGATCCCCTCATATAATTTTTGTGCTAATTGCATAGTTTTTGCTGGCGAAAAGCCTAAAACACTCGACGCTTCTTGTTGAAGTGAAGAGGTAATAAACGCTGGATGTGGCACTCGTTGAACGTTTTTTTGCTCAATAGAAGCGACGTGATAGGCAAGGGGGCGTAAAGTTTCTGCCCAAGCTTGAGCACAGGCCTCGTTGGGAATAGCGAGTTTATCGAGTTTTTCCCCATTAAACTGAATCAATTGAGCGTCTAATCCATAAGAAGGGTCATCACATAAAAATTTTCCCTCAATAGACCAGTATTCTTGAGATTGGAACCCAATAATGGCAGTTTCCCGTTCCGCTACAATCCGCAACGCTGCAGACTGAACTCGACCTGCGGAACGGCTCCCAGGAACTTTACGCCACAACATAGAGGATAATCCTAATCCCGCCATCAAGTCTAAGGCGGAACGAGCAATTTGTGCGTCTACTAAATCTTGATTAATTTCTTTAGGATTTTCTAGAGCTTTCAGAACGCTTTCTTTCGTCACCGCATTGAATACAACTCGCTGCACTCTTAAATTTTTAGGAAGCGCCTCTTGTTCTTTAAGATATTCCAAAATATGCCAGGCGATAGCTTCTCCCTCTCGATCTAAGTCTGTTGCTAAAATGAGCGTATCTACGGTTTGTACAGCATCTTTAATAGAGTTTAGATTCTTTTCTGTCTTTTCCACCAGTTGCCATGTTAATGCAAAAGAGGCTTCTGGACGAACTGCAGTGATTTTTGTGGGCAAAGCTCGAACATGTCCTCCGCTTGCCAAAACAATGTCCCCTGGAAGGTATTGGGCGATATTTTTAGCTTTTTTAGGGGACTCAACAACAATGAGCTTCGACATAACTTCCTCCTTCCTGAGGAATCGCAATGATCGCATCTCCAGGATACTGTTCAACCAATCCTTGTAACTCTAACTCTACCAGAAGAGCTCGTAAACGAATGGAAGAAATTTTTAGCTCTTTTCTGAGCGTTTCAATGGGGGTGGGAACACAACTAATGCGCTCAAGTAATACGCGAAGCATAGAAGTATGTTCTATTTTTTCTTCCTCGTCTTTTTCTTCCGTGTGAAAAAATAAAGAAGATGGATTAGAAGGCGAAAGATACTCTTCTTTTTCCTCTTCCTCTTCTTGTGCAAAAAATGTTCTCTTAGAAAGATTCAGAGGATATTCTTTCTGAATATCTGAAGCGGTTTCTACCAAACATGCTCCCTCCTTAATAAGTTTATTTCCGCCATGAGAGCGGGAATCCAAGGGATGTCCTGGCACCACAAACACGCATCGATTTTGGTCTAATGCGTATTTTGCGCTGAGCAAAGCTCCGGACTTATAACTTGCTTCAATCACTAAAATTCCCCAAGAAAGCCCAGAAATAATCCGATTTCTTTTGGGAAACAGTTGAGCCTGAGGAGATAAATGTAATGGATCCTCCGAAATAATAGCACCGTGTTGTGCGATCCTATGATATAACCCTTTGTTTTCTAAAGGATAAATGTGCCCTAAGCCACCTGCGATAACGGCAATGGTGGGCATTTTTTCTTCTAAGGCAGTTTCGTGGGCCCAGGTGTCGATACCTCGGGCTAATCCTGATGTGATGGTGTACGACGAAGATTTAAGAGAGGAAATCTGCTGTTTAATCCATGTTCGTGCACTTTGAGAAGCGTTTCTTGCACCCACAACAGCAAAACACGTACTTTTTAAAAGCTCCAGTTTTCCACATACACTCAAAAATAGGGGAGGATCTTTTAATTGTCGTAAAGTGCTGGGGTATTCAGGTTCGAAATAAGAAATTAAGTGATAGTGCTGTTCTTGATGCATCTCTAGCTCTTGACGAGCCTCATCTACAGAGCAAATTCGGCCCTTGTAAGCAGGCTGAGTTTTTAACCGAGCTAGCGCGTTTTCTGGGTGTTTAAATTTTTCAATAAGATGAAAAAACCCCATGGGGCCTATATTTTCTGAACGTGCCAAACGAAAATAAGATAGTTTTGTTTCCAAGTCTAAAGTGGTAGGAATTTCCAGGCGCTTAGAAGAAGCGTATAGCATGGACATAGTGTGTCAATTTGTACTCATGGTAAAGCAAAGTAAGCCGAAGTGCAAGAGCTTATGGAGTGAACGCTTTTGTTCCCTTTCTCAGTTCAATCCTTTCTCACACACAACACAGTGAATTGTTTTGAAAAACATCAGCACTTATCGCTAACGGCATGCAACTAAAAAAAGTGTTTTGTGCCCAAGAGAAGACTCGAACTTCCACTAAAGTAACCTTTACTAGGATCTGAACCTAGCGCGTCTACCATTTCGCCACTTGGGCATAGACCAGTAATTCTAGAAGATTTTTTTATTTTATGCAATAGTTTGTATAATTTTTGTACGTTGAGTCTAAGTGGAAAATTCAGGAGGATTACGTCCCACAAAAATATCCTTTCCAGGGTATGATGTGGTCTGGAGGTGTTCTATTTACAGTGGAGCAATGTTTAAAAAAAATTGCATCCTTAGACCAAAAAGAATGGTTTTTTAGAACACTGAAAAACTTTGAGAGAGTATTTCCATGTTTTGATGAGTCGGCTACTACTATTTTGGAAAGGTTTAAACTTGATTAGCTTCATATTATTGTATGGGACTTTAAAAGTTTTGTATACGACCTTTAAATTGTCTGAAAACATCAGAATCTTAAGATCAGGGTGTTATTGGAGCTAGTCTAATACTTGTGATCAGTGCGGTGATCATAACAAGCCTTCACTCTTGAAGCAACTTCATTTTTGTTCTGTAAAAAAAAGAAAGCTGTCCATGACACTTTTTGTTCCGTATTGTTTAAATACCAACTGTACGACATTGCCATGATAGGATTCTACTATACCCCATCCAAAAACCTGATGAAATAATCGCACTCCAGGACGAATAGCCTCTTGTGAGGAGGAAACTGATACCCCTTTAGGTGCACTAGGAAAATGCTTCATGGAAGAAGCACTGGCTTTTTCCAAAGAAAGACGTAAGTCTATTTCTCCTGCTGGTAATTCTTGAATAAAGCGAGAAGGAGAAGATGGCATCTGTCCTTGAAGCGTCCGACGATTCCACGCAAACGTGATATTAACACGTTCTTTAGCGCGTGTTAATGCTACGTAAGCCAGTCGTCGTTCTTCCTCTAAATCCCGTTCACTTAAACAGCGCGCATGGGGAAATAACTGTTCTTCCCAACCTACTAAAAATGTTTCTTCGAATTCGAGTCCTTTGGCGGCATGCAAAGTGAGTATCGATACACTATCTTGAGAAGATCTTGCCCGTAATTCTAGAAGAAGACTTACGTGATCTAAAAAGTCTTCTAAATTTTGAAAGTTTTCTAGAGCTTTTAAAAATTCTTTAACGTTTTCTTGACGAGAAATCCCTTCATTGCCTTGATTTAGAAGATAGGCTTCATATCCAGACTCTTGAAAAACTCGCGCAGCTAACTGTTCTAAAGGACCCTCATGACGACGCCATTTCTGAACTTGGTGTAATAAAATTCCCAGGGCTGAAGAAAGTTTTTCTTCTTCGCACAAGATACGACCTGCTTCTTCTAAAGAGCATTCTTTTGCTTTCGCTTTAGAATAAATCTTTCCCAGAGCGCCTGGACCAATACCCCGTCTTGGTGTGTTCATAACACGCTCAAACGCTAGACCATCACTGGGATTATGAATCCAGCGTAGATATCCCAACATATCTCTAATCTCTTGTCGTTCATAGAAATTGATAGATCCAACCACTTGATACGGAATATGTTCCACTAAAAAACGTTCTTCAAATTCTCGGCTTTGAGCGCTGGTGCGCATTAAAATCGCCATAGAAGCATAGGGGCGCCCTTTTTGATGAGACGCAACAATTTTTTTAATTACATAGGCTGCCTCTTCTTTTGAGTCCCAGAGCCCTTGAACCTGAATTTTTTCTCCATCTCGACGCTGGGTACGCAATATTTTTCCATGTCGTAAATGATTATTGCCAATGAGTGTGCTGGCTGCAGAAAGAATAGCAGGAGAAGAGCGATAATTTTCTTCCAAAGGAATAATTTGGGCTCCTGGAAAATCTTCTTGGAAACGTAAAATATTTTCAATGCTTGCTCCCCGCCACCCGTAGATAGATTGATCTTCATCCCCCACACAAAACAGTCCTTCTGATTGGGCCGCAAGAAGCTTTATCCATCCGTACTGAAGGCTATTAATATCTTGGTACTCATCCACTAAAATATGTTTAAAATATCGCTGCCATTTAGATAATAATGCTTCATCTGCTTTTAACATATGATAACTTAACAATAATAAATCGTCAAAATCTACACTGTTGGTTAGTTCAAGCTCTTGCTGGTAATGATGATATAATGTTAGGTTAATCTCGTCATGAGCAGGGGGAACCTGATGCGGAAGCCAGGTTTGGCACTTCCACTGACTAATTTGGTGAAGCACAGTTTGGCAAGTATATTGACGCTTTGCTTTGATAGCCTTGAGGAGTTTTCCCATAATACGCCCCTGGTCCTTTGTATCCAAAACAGAAAATCCTGGTTTTCGTCCTATCCGTTCCGGTGCACTTTTTAATAATCGTAATGCTAAACTGTGAAAGGTCCCAATCCATAAGCTTTTTGTTTGAATAGACATTAACTGTTCAAGACGTCCTTTCATTTCTTGAGCAGCACGATTTGTAAAGGTTACCGCCATAATGTGGGTTAACGGAATTTTGCAGCTTTGTACTAAGTAGGCGTACCGAAGCGTTAATACTTTGGTCTTTCCTGTTCCTGCACCGGCAGAAACTAAAACTCGTCCTTTTGCTTGTATGGCGGATTTTTGTGCATCGTTGAGCGCTGTAACATTTTTAAAAAATTCTTCTGAAGAAAAAGATTCTAGATTTACGCATGGAGAATTTTCTAAGTTTGCGTCAAAAAAAAGATTTTTATTCACGAAATTGCTCCTAAATCGTTGCGCTTGAAGGTGTTTTTATTATTTTATTTACTCACAAAAATACATAATATGAGACATAATACATAACAATACATTTTTTTGAGAGTAAATCGTTTGTTTTCTAAAAAAGAGCGCTTCTTAATAAAACTAGAGAGAGTAAACTCTTTTAGTTTTCTGTCAGGTTCAACAAAATGCAGTAAAATAACGCAGATTAAGCGTCGCTCTTCTTAAGCTTTCTTTACTCAAGTATTGAACGTGAGGAAAAAGTCTTTTTTTTACTCTACTAAAAAGATTTTATTAAGTTTAAATTTTTTCTATTACTAATACTATCATAGAAACCCCTTCTTGAGAAGATGAAGCTTGTAATTTTAAGAATAAATTTATGCGATCTAAACACGCTTTTAAATTGTTGTTAAAAGGTTTAAAAATACTTTAAAAAGTCTTTAGTCCTAGGTACTAGTGTTTTCTTGTTTAATATAATAGGATTGGTAGCTAAACTTTTTTTGCTACACGGAAGGGGCATTGGGATACTGTCACATTATTGATGAATATAGTGTAAAAGCGAGGATAGGAGATGCCTCATCCTCTCTTTACACAACGCGCTGGAAGTGCTTTTTCAAAATCATCGTCTGTTTTTTTCTAAAGTGAATGAGCTAAAGCTGTATCTTAGCCGCGGCTTGTAACTTACTTAAAAAAAAGCTTCATCGTTATTAGAGATATGCATCAAACGAAGATAATCCAAAAGATTTTTAATCTCTTGTTTTGCTCAAGATGAACAAACTCTATACCGTAGTAAGGAATTTGTGCTGCTAAAAAGTCTGCTTCAAATAATTTTTCGTTCTTATTGGTGAGCGTTAAATTTTCTGTAGAAGCATAAGAGCGACCCCTTTTGATGAGTGTGAATAATCTGTTTAATTGCAAATCTACTTCTATATTTAAGTTTACTTTAGCATTATGAGTGATATAGCCAAATGAAGGAAGGAAAGAAAAGCGTGTGCAAGTGTATCATATCTGGGTGTAATGCGCCTGAAATAGGTTAATTTGTTGAACATTTGCTCGACTAGAGTGCGTTCTTTATAAAGAGCTGCGTCAAATTCTTTGGGGTTTTCGCATGAATTGTGGGGGGATGACGGCTTTGTTACTGCCAGCATAATAGACGATGTCATTGACATCGCGTAGCCTCTATCCGCTACTAGCGCTTTAAAGTCAAAATTTTCCATTAAATCAAGGGCTTTTGTATAATCAGAGCACTGACCAGGTGAGACAATGAATCTGATGGGGTTACTTAAAGTATCCCATGCAGCGTAAATCTTCGTGCTAAAATTGGCTCTTGTTCTTGGGGACCATTGACTCTATTTTTTTCTGGCGCTTGCGGCGTATTGATGCGCGCCAATCATTGTGGAATCAATCATGATCCATTGCGTATCAGTATCTGCTGCAAGGGTATTGAAGATCATTTGCCGAAAACTGGCTTTGGACCATCTTATAAACCGTTTGTAAACACTCGATCATTTTCCGTAAGATTATGGCAATAGACCTCTTCGAAAACTGGATTGAATTTAAAGTTTGATGTAAACGCTCTATAGAAGGATCTGTCATGAACGAGGAAACCATAAAAAATATAGAAGACGAAAAATTTCGTCGTTTAACAGGCGTTAAAAGATCACCTTTTGAAAAGATGCTTGATATTTTGAGAGAAGTTGAAGGCCTTAAGAAAGCGAAAGGCGGTGGAAAGAACACGCTTATTTTAGAGGATGGCCTTCTTATGGCTCTTGAGTACATCCGGGAATACCCGTACTTATTTCCATATAAGTCAAAGCGATGGGGTCAGTGAGCATACGGCTTATGATACGATTAAATGGATAGAGGGCACGCGTATCAAGCACTCTGATTTTGCTTTGCCAGGTAAGAAAGCGCTTTTGAAACGTGATATGAATGATGAAGGGGGGTTAATAGATGCAACAGAACCCCCAATAGAGCGCCCAAAAAAGACAAAAGCATTACTGCTCAGGGAAAAAGAAAAGACACCCCTTAAACACTCAAGGTGTAGTAACTCAAGAAGGTATATGCACGGCTTTTTCAAAGGGCAAACGTCATGATTTCAGGGGTTTTAAAGAATCAAAAACTCATATTCATCCTAAAATTAAGGGTATTACGGATACAGGATATCAAGGCTTGAAAACACTCCATAGTAGAACTGACATTCCAAAAAAGAAGGGTAAGAAAAATCCTCTAAATGAAAACGTTATTGGGATACTCAAACGCTTCAAAATCATCTCTGATACATACAGAAACAGGCGTAACAGATTTAGGCTGAGATTCACGCTCATTGCAGGGGTCTATACCATGGAATTAGAACAATGAGAGTTTCCGAAGAGGTCTATTGCACGCTGCATCCCCCCCTTGCGGGCAATCCACATTGTTACCAGTACGTGCTGAATCCCCTTCTTTCCCAGGTAAACTTTCTTTTATTTCTTCCCATTTGTTGTCTCGTATCCCTTTCAATCTTATCTCCTTTTCTAACTCAACACCCTGATCTTAAAACATAGTAGCGCCAGATAGAATGGCAGGAAAAGATCAACAATTTTCCTCAGAACAAAATAATTTGAGCTTCTGAAAATTTCTTTTTGGAAGCATAAAATCTGTTCGATACGAAGTCGCTTATTACCCACACACAGCTTTCTCCTCATCTTCTACACAAAATGATCCCTCTGCGTAAACAATAAACAAATCTAGGAAAGCTCTAATGTGCTAATAGATTAGCATTTGTCTACCAGAATGTGTCTAAATTTTTTTAATAAATGGTAACTTAACAAGAATAAGTTTTTTCCAATGAAGACTCTTTTCTAACATATCTTCCGAAACGATCTGTTGACAGAGAAGAATTTTTTTATAATATCTTCTTCATCTTGCGTATCCAGAAGAAAGAATTCCTCGCTGCATCCTATGGGCTTTTGAAAACTTTTTAAGATTACTAAGACTAATCTGTGAAAAATATTAATACAGTTTTGCTAAAAGATTTTGAATGTCGTGGAAAAACCAGTGGCCAAATATTACCACCGTAACGTGAAAGAGAGAAACATCCAAACCCGTACTAAGTATGGGTAGAATAACATCGTAACTTAATTTTTTTCCTGTTTTTGCTTAAACAGAAACATAACACTCGTCTTTTTTGCTGTAGAGAAAGTCTGTGTACTTTACTAAGAGTTTTACAGTTACAGGGCTATTTTTCAAAATCATCTCTTCGTTATAATCCTATACTCTTTATAGAATCTGATCGTGGGTGAGCTTGCGTTAATGTTTCCATTTCTTTCTCAATGTATTGGCTAATATGATCCTCCAATTCTCGTAGGTGCTCTGAAAATTTCTCATCTGCTCCAGTAATGAGTTTTAAGCTAATTTTTTGTCCCCGTTTTTGTGCTGAAAGCTGATACCCCAAACGAACCACCAAGTCGCAGGGAGTTACCGTATCTTCTGTGCCGTGCACAATCAATCCTGGGTGAGGGCAAGGCGCTAAAAAATCAAAGGGATAAAGATTAGGACGCAAAGAAACTCCCACAAATCGTTCACATTCTGGACGACGCATTAAGATCTGCATGCTGATCCAGGCACCAAAGGAATATCCTGACACCCAGTAACGTGCTTTAGGGGGGTAACGATCGGCAAGCCAGTTTAGACAAGCTTCTGCATCAGAAATTTCTCCTTCTCCATTGCTGAAAGTGCCGTCAGATTTACCTGAACCTCTATAATTAAATCGTAAGACATCAAATCCACAGCGCACAAAGCTTCGATGAATAGTAAACATAACACTATGATCTAAAAGTCCTTCCCATTTAGGATGGGGGGAGGCTAATAAAACCACCTGGGAAGATTTTTTATTAGTGTAATAAATCGCTTCTATTTTGCCTTGAGGGCCTGGAATCATTAAGGGTGAAGACATGTATTCTGTATTTTTAATCCTTATATGCTATCATGATTTTTTTTTTCATTCTTGTCAATTACATATTTTGCATAAAGTTATACATTTATTTATTCCAAAAGATGTCGCAATATTTAATCATAGGCATGTTTAAGGTGGGAAAGCAACTATGATTGTTCTCTTGCCCTTGAAACTGCTGTCATTAAAAACTAAAATTAACGAAAATGTGCACGGGTCAGGAGAATAAGCTGTGGTATTTGAAACACCTTCTTTAAGGTATCATGCCTACCCCAAGGCAGGAAAATGGGAAATGTTGCCTTCTAAACCTTTGGAAGGATGGGAGGATTTAGCTCTTGCCTACAATCCCGGCGTTGCTTTTGCCTGCGAAGCCATCGTCTCTTGTCAGCATAACGCCTACGACTTAACCAATAAAGGGCATCTTGTGGCGGTCATTACTAATGGAACCGCTGTATTGGGAATGGGAGATATTGGTCCCTTAGCCGCTAAACCTGTGATGGAAGGAAAATCTGTCTTGATTAAATATTTTTCCGGTCTCGACAGTATTGATTTAGAGTTGGCAGAATCCGATCCTTATAAACTCATTGAGCACATTGTAGCCCTGGCACCTTCCTTTGGTGCGATTAATTTGGAAGACATTAAAGCTCCAGAGTGTTTCATCGTAGAGCAAGCGTTGATAGAACGTCTCACAATTCCTGTGTTTCACGATGATCAACATGGCACTGCTATTGTCGTGTGTGCTGCTATATTAAATGGGTTACATTTAAAACAGCTTCCTATTGAGGAAGCTGTAGTGGTGGTGAATGGTGCCGGCGCTGGAGCATTAGCTTCCTTAGAACTGTTGCGTAAATTTGGATTAAAGCAAGAAAACATATGGTTGTGTGATCAAAAAGGACTTGTGCACACTGAGCGAGCCCATGTTACTCCCCATAAAGCGCCTTACGCACAAAAATCTCTCAAACGCACTTTGGGACAGGTCCTGGAAGGAGCTGATGTTTTTCTAGGACTCTCAAGAGGTCGTCTTCTGACAGGGGACATGATTTCTCCCATGAATCCTCGTCCGTTAATTTTTGCTTTGGCCAATCCTGTTCCTGAGATTCTTCCCGAAGAAGTGTACGCAGTACATCCTGATGCTTTGGTTGGTACGGGAAGATCAGATTATCCTAACCAAATCAACAATATATTGTGCTTTCCTTATATGTTTAAAGGTGCGCTGGCGGTACAGGCTTCTTGTATTGTAGAAGAAATGAAGCGGGCTTGCGTTGAAGAATTAAAAACTATTGCCCAAGAAGGCGAGTGGGGAGCTTGCGGTGCGTATAAAGGCGCATTGCATCCTTTTGGTCCAGATTATTTTATTCCAAAAGCTTTCGATCCTCGATTAAGAGCCCGACTGCCTCTTGTGATAGCAGAGGCTGCCATAAAAGCGGGGGTTGCGCGTAAGGGAGTAGATCATCTGCGCGATCTGAAAGTTCAGCTGGTCTCCCAAGCTTATGAAGCGTATCCAACTTTTGGTCGTTTATGTGTTGCGCAAAGTATTGGAAACTTACCCCTTTTAGCTCCCCCGTTAATTTTCAGCTATGCTTTAGAGGCTAAAGATCAGTGGAATGTTTTTAAAAGTGCGTTATTGGCACTGGAGCGTCATAATTTTTGTACTGCTCACGTAATTCATCCAGAAGGGAGTCCTCATTCATTAGAGTCCTGTTTTTCTGGCACTCCTTTGCTCTCTAAAGCGTTGCGTATTCATGCGTGCAATTTGCCAACTTCAGATAAAAAAATGATGTTACGCAATGAAGTGAAGAACGGACACAACAGCGTATTTCTTTTAGGGCAGCGTGATGAACATACTGAAGACAGTGTAGTCCGCATTATGAAAGGCGTCTCTACCCTGTATCAAACTGTGTATTCAATAAAAGAAAAAAATCCTTTAACCATAAGCTGGCTGGCTCCTTCAACGTTAACCCTCCCCCGAAGCGTTTATATTCAAGGAGACACAGTGTACATTCAAACGTATATATCTATTAGAGATTTCTTAGAGGTAAGCGCTTTGGTGACGGGATGCGCTTATGAACATGGGTTCTAAAAGCTTAAATCTTTCTGAGGGAAGATTAGCGCAGATCTTAGCAGAAAAAATTACTGCACTTCAAGTTTTTTTGGATGGTTCTGAAGACAATAAAACGCTAATAAAACTTATGGAAGGATTATACCCCAGCGAAATTGCTTATTTAATTCAACATTTATCAGAAGATCATCGTCATCAATGTGTGATGCGACTGAAAGACCAATTTAATGCAGAAATTCTTCTATTTTTGTCCCCTTCTTTACGAAGAGAAGTGACAAATTGCTTTGATATTTCTGAATTGAGTAAAATTCTAATGCATTTGGAAAGTGACGATGCGTTGATTATTTTAAGAGACTTAGAAGAGGGGCAACATCAGGAAGTGTTGCGTTATTTCCCATCAGAAAAATCTCGCTTTTTTTCCGAACGATTGCGTTATCCCCAATATACTGCCAGTGGATTGATGCAAAGTGAAGTCTTGGTCTTTCCAGATCATTGGAAAGTTTTTCAAGCGCTAGAACATATGCGATCTTGTCATACTCCCAGATTTTATGATGTGTTTGTGGTGGATGCGTCCCGCCGTTTTTTGGGGGCCATTGAATTATCTACTTTTGTTAAATGTCAAGAGCAAGAAACGCTCTCAGAAATTATGACGCGCAATGTTCATGCGATTCCTATGGATTGGCGTCAAGAAGAAATTACTTTTATGTTTCGGTTGTATGAGCTAATCTCTGCCCCCGTTATTGATACAGCGTCTCGTATTATTGGTGTAATTACAGTGGACGATGTAATGCGCGTTATTGAGGATAAAGTAGCAGAAGATTTTATGCATCTTGGTGGAATTCACGCCTCAGATTTTCATGAAACCGTTAGGAAAACGAGTTTAGGGCGATTGCACTGGTTAATGATTACGGTAATTGATGTAATTTTAATTTCTTTGGTCATTCAGTATTTTGAGGCAGTTTTATATTTTAAACAAGGATTAACAGTATTGATGCCCATTGCCGCAGCTATGGGAGGAAATAGCGGTATGCAGGCTGCTACCGTGGCTATTCGAGCACTGACAACCCGGGACCTTAATACGCTTAATATGGTACGATTTTTATGGAAAGAGGTGAGCGTTTCTTGGTTTAACGGTGGTTTGTTTGGATTGGGGTTGGGGGGGTTAGCATTTTTATGGTTTAAAGACGTGCGCGTTGCATTAGTTTTAGGGGGAGCCGTATTGTTTAATATGTTGTGGGCAGGTATTGCAGGAACATTGTTTCCTATTGGTATTGCTCGTCTTTCTGGAGACCCAGCCCTCAGTTCTGGACCATTATTAACGACTACTACCGACGTTTTAGGGTACGGATTATTTTTAGGATTATCCTACTTAGTATTTAGATTATAGATTTTTTTGTGACTTTGTTGAATTTAAGCTATCCCTTTGCGGAAGGAGAATGAGAAAAAATTCAAAAATTTGTAAAAAAATTTTGCATAGTATGGCGTATAAAAAAATATAAAGAAGGTCTTCATGCCCCTAAATAGTATAGTTACGATATTTCGAGCCATAGAATAAAATATCTGATGTGAAAAGAATGGCGAATGAGGATGTGTTTTTGACATCATGTGTGAAAATTTAGTGCTATTATTTGAGATAAAGGCAGGTATTTTCAACCAAATGATGTAGTTTATAAAAGTTTTTGTCGTAATTTTGCTGAATTTTTCGGTTTTTTTGTGTTGGAATCATGAAAATCATACCATTTTTAGTCGCTTGATTCACGATATCATCGTTATCATAGGCCTTGTGAGCCAAAAAATGCTCTACCTCTAGGGGATTTGATACGTTTTTGAGCGGTACTGTACATTCAGCTTGAGCTACCCTTTGTGAGACCCATTTGCACCGGCATGCCAAAGGAAGGCATTCACGGTTAGGTGTGTCTTGGGGTTAAGCCCTCAATAGCTCATTTCTTGAGTTCCGCAGTATGAGAATGCACTTCGATGTGGGTGAAATCATTACAAGTCGCAAAAAATCGGGATGAAAACTGCGTTTTTAAGCAATTTTTCTCAGATTTCCTTATCTCTCAAGCGAATAAATCAGCGATGAGTATTGCTCCACTCGCCGTAATCGCGCGGTAATCCCGTCACAGAGCGCCCGTTTTCAAACTTCAAAAACCATATTGATAAATTTCCGGTTGTTTTGGCCAGGCCCCCAAAAAAAGCTCTTCTCGGCCTGGGAATAAGAGGTGTCAAAACGCTCCAGGCATGATGGCGACGCTAAGCTTTTCAGGGGATTTTTGCATATCCTTCTATTCTAGTACAATTTACTCTGTGACTACACTTTTTAGGGACTGTTGCAAGCTAAAGTATGGCCCTAAACCAGTTCAGAAAGCATATTATTGCGATTTAAGGGAAAGGCAAGAGTAGCGATGGCAAGAATGGGTATTGATGACGATGACAGATTATGAAAAAAAATCAAAGTAGGGTGGTGAGTCAAAGATAGTTTTGTCTTCAGAAGCAATTTTCTAGGGGGAAGCATCTTGGCGTGATTTAACTAGATACGGGTCGTGGAAAACTACTGCTAATGGCTATAATGGTTGGTATAAAACAGGAGAATTCGATGGCATACTGCCGGTTTAAAAAGATAGCCACACGAATAGCACATGCTTGATGGCTAACGTTAGAGACAAACAATACGCAGACAGTATAATAAACGGACCAAAACCTTCATCCCTTGAAGGTTTTTTCGGCAAAATACACGGAAAGATTGATTTCTTCGCAACGCTATTTATTTTTTAACTCAACAGACGGAGAAAAATACGAAGCGCAACAAATAATTTCATTAATTTTTTTGATGATTTTCAACACTTTTCTGCCAAAAAAGTAGAGAACAATGGTAGGCTCAGAAGTTGTTTTATTAGATAGTGTCGTTACGAGATATTGAGCCAAAAAGGGCAAGACCGCGTATTTGGGCGGCTGCAAGAAAGGAGGAGCTGTTTTTGGCGTATCGCGTGGCGATGCCTCTCCATCGCTTAAGATGCAAGAAGGTATTTCTTGGTCATAGAAGCGCTGTTCTTTTCCCTTCTTTTTTGCAGGAATCACCGCTTGAATGGTGTGACTGTTTGCCATGTCTAACACAGCATCTGAATCATAGTCTTTGTCGGCTAAAAGACATTGGGCGTTTATGCCCTCAATAAAAGCCTCAGCCTGTGTACAATCAGCTGTGCTATCTTCTGTAACAAGGATTCGCACTGGCATACCAGTCGCATCTACGGCTATATGTATTTTGGAATTGAGTCCCCTTTTGTTCGTCCCATGGCTTGGTTTCCACCACGCGCTCCTGCTGCATGAGGGGGTACTTTGATAGGGCTTGCATCAAATCATGAGCCACTCAAAATCAGGCTCCATCACAAGCGATTCTAACACCCCTTGCCAAACGCCTTTGTCCCGCCATCTGCAAAAGCGTCGATGCGTGTTTTTCCAGTGGCCATAAGTCAGGAGGTAAATCTCTCCAGGGTGCGCCAGTGCGCAATATCCAAAAGACGGCGTTGATAAAAAGCCTATTATCAGGTGCGATACCTTCCCAGGAACCTTTTCGCCCAGGCAATCGCGGCTCTAAAAGACTCCATATGTGATCTGACATATCATGGCGTCGGTGAGCGCTTACCTTGCATTGATTCATTCTATACCTCATGCTAGCATAGATTGATTCTCGTGACGACACACTCTAGGTGTTTGATCCCAGAGAGTTGTGGTATATATTATGAAGATAATAATGCATGGAGAAAAAGCTTATGGGACAAGCATTACACGCAAATGCCAGAACAACGGAGGCAATCCGTAGAGAGATCCGTGATAGTAAAGAGAGCATAGAAAAAGCGGCTAAAAGATTTAATATTAACCCAAAAACAATCCTCAAGTGGAGAAAAAGAGAAGATACGAAAGACCTTCCCATGGGACCTAAAAAGATAAAATCTACAGTTCTATCAGAGACAGAAGAAAAGGCGAGTGTGACTTTCAGACCGCTTACACCATTGCCTCTTGATGATGTTTTGTATAGCTTACAAGAAACTATTCCACATTTAAGTAGAGCAACCCTTCATCGTTGCTTAAAGCGTCATGGCTGCTCTGTTTTGCCTAAAAAAGAAAGATCTACCTCTGCTGACAAAAAGAAATTTAAACACTATCCTATGGGTTACTTGCATATAGATATAGCAGAAGTAAGGACAGCTGAAGGTAAGTTATATTTTACGTAGCAATAGATAGAACATCAAAATTTGCCTATGCAGAGCTCCATAAAAGCCAGACTAAGATGATTGCCGCAGAGTTTTTACGTAACCTTATTAAAGCTCTACCTTATAAAATACATAAGGTGCGCACAGATAATGGGATTCAATGTACCAATCATGATCATCATAAAAATGCTTTTACTCATATCGTTGAGCGTGTTTACAATGAGCATCAGATAGAGCATAGAAAGACTAAGATCAAGCATCCTTGGACTAATGGGCAGGTAGAACGAATGAACAGAACGCTTAAAGAGGCAACTGTAAACAATTTCCATTATGCATCTCATGATGAGCTGAAACAGCATCTGCATGCCTATCTAATGGCTTATACCTTCACTAAACGACTTAAAGCCATCAAAGGCAAAACTCCTTGGCAATTTATTCTAAATCAGTGAACAATTCATCCAGAATATTTTACAATTAATCCTAACCATTTCTTGGCGGGACTAAACATCTAGAGACTAAAATGACTGCTGTTATTTCCAAAAAAAAGAAGGATAAACACATTGATAAACAAAAAAATTATGTTGAGCATTTTTTTAATGCCATAAACCTCTTTAGATCAATGGCAATGCGCGATGGATTGATGGAAACAATTTTAGTGGCCAGCATTCTCATTGAGGTGAAAAGAATAGCAAGGATTAGGCAGTGTCGACATGTTTTTAAAAAATTTCTCTGTGAAAAAGATAATCTACGTCTCATATAAAGCACCTGAGAGACAATCAATTTGAAAAGATATCGGTTAAATTACCTGATTTTTCTGGGATTCTAGAACGTCTTGTGGATGACAAATAGTCGTTTTGTAGACGACGTGATCTGAGAGGGGCGAAACGGCCGTCGATGGCCCTCTCTCCCAAAAGAGTACGGGGAAGGGGGCAAGTGTTTATAAACCCTTTAAACGCTGGGCATAGAAAGGGTGTGAAAGAGGATGTGCAACATCCTCTTGGAAGATGCGGACATGGAATGGGGAATGGATTGATTCCACCATTGTGCTTGAACATCAGCACAGGGCTGGTGGAAAAGGGCTTAAACCCAAGCATTAGGGCACCCTTGTGATAAATTTTTGACCAAGATCTACGCTGCTTGCGATGCGCTTGGCCACCTCGTTCAATTTGTGTTTACAGGGGGAGAAGCGTCCGACTACATCATTTCGATGCTTTTGAAAAGTCTGAAAGCCAAAGCTATCTTTTTATCCTGGCAGACAAAGGATATAATGCTGATTATGTAGTGGCAAAAAGTATGAAAATAAAAAATCAAGCTCTGATTTCTTCAAAATTTCATCCCAAAAATCGCAATATTTTTACAAATACCTTTATAAAAAGCGAAAATTTATGGAGTATAGGCTTAATAAAATTAATTACTTTTTGGTGTCTTGCAACAGGATATGACACAATGGAATCGGTTTTCCTGGCTTACGTCACTATCGAGGGTATCTTCCCTATGGGCTTTTACGCCTTGGAGTACATGTTCTCCTTAAATCACTGGTTCTTGGGCATAACGCTCCTTTTTATCTTGATTTTCTTTGGCATTAGGGACGTGAGCACAAGATTCAAGATCTTTTGCTTTGACCATCACCTGGTGTTTTAAAATATGAGAAGCAGATAAAAATGCTTCACAACTTTGGCGTAGTTGACGATCTGCTTGATCAAATTTTAGTTCCAAACGATGACAATACTGGAGTAGCTGAGTTGCAATGTCCATAATTTGTTGCGTTTGTTGAGCCAAACGTTCTTGGCGCCACCCATGGGCAATGGTCTTTAATAATGCGATTAAAAGACTTGGGCTGACTAATACTACGCCGCGTTCACTGGCCCACTCTACAAGTGCTGGATTGATGGAAAGTGCAGCGCTGAGGAACGTGTCCCCAGGAAGAAAAAGTAGAACAAAATCTACACTCCCAGGTAAATGTTTGGGATAATTTTTTTCTGATAATTTTTTTATGTGCTGCATCACTAAACGTGTATGTTCTTGAAGCTTGGCTTGGTAACTTTTTGTATCTGGGGCGTTACAGGCTTCTAGGTAATGAAGAATGGGGGTTTTTGCGTCAATAATAATAAAACGCCCTTCTGTTAGATGAATCACCACATCAGGCCTTAAGGTTGTATTTCCTTGTTTCAGTACAAACTGTTCCTCAAAATCACAATGAGCCAGCATACCGGATAATTCTAGCACGCGCCGAAGCTGCAATTCCCCCCAAGATCCACAGACATGAGGAGAGCGTAATGCTGTTATAAGGTTTTGCGTGTGCGTACCTAATTCTTTTTGATCTTGACGCATATGTGTGATTTGAGATTTAAGTTGTTCGTAGGTGGAGATACGTTCTTGTTCTATTCCTTTCAAGTATTGAAGTACTTGTTCTAATGCTTGCCCTAAAGGATGTGCTGCCTGATTTAAAATATGTTGATGTTCTTGAGATTGTACTTTATTCCACTGTTCTACTGTAGGCTTAATCACAGTAATGCAAGCGGTTTGGAACTCGGAAAGCGCTTGATGATGTATAGTTTCTAGTGTACGATGTAAAGACGCATTCATCTCAGCTTTCTGTATTTCCTGAGCTTGGGTTTCATCCCTTTGAATTTGACACCATCGCAATGCTTCGGCAGTGATCTGAAGGTCTTTTTGGCACAAAAGCTTTGCTTTATATTCTTTGATGTACAGTCCTAATCCAACACTTGCTCCTAAAAGAATCCCTCCTAAAAATATACTGCTTTCAAGAATCATAGAAAAGAATTTGCGTATTGTTGTTTTTTAAAGATAGCATAATTTTTTAAAATTTTCTAAAATATGTAGAATTAGCAATTGTTTCCTTTATTTCACATTAAATATATTGTAATGCGTATTATGGGTGTCAAAATTTTTTACGAACAAGTGCTTAAGCATGTCAACCAAAAAATTTTTTATTTTCTAGATTTCAAGCTCTCTTATAAATATCGATGTTATAGATTAAGTAATTTTTTCTAATAATTATTTATTTTTTCTCTCATAGTAATTTGAAAAAATTATTGCAGTTTAAAATCAGTACAATAAAAAATAATCTAAAGTTTAAAAAAGAGTTCACGAAACTCTCAGAAAATTTAATGAAAAGCCCTAACGGACTCTTTTTAAAACGCTGAAGGCGGTAATATCCTAACTGAGACAGATATGTCGTTAAAAAATTTAGCAAAAATATTCGGGTGTACAGCGAGCTTCTGTGTACAAAAAATTAAGGTTGGAAATAAGTTAGGAGATAGAAAAAACTAATAAAGTGGGAATTTCCCCTCTAGAAAAAAGAGCCCCTCTAAAAATTCCTCTAGTCCAGGATATAGCATTAGGTGCGAAACCATAGTAGGATAAAAGAAAAAATATTCACAAGCCCATGAAGTAACAATTTAATAAAAAAATTAATCTATTCTTTGAGCAAAAAAATACAAAAAGAAATATCAAAAAATCAAAAATTTTTAGAGTACAGAGAAATATAGTAAGTCGATGGCGTCATAGATCTAAGAAAGACGGAAATTGTTACACTAGAGAACATTTATAGTATAAACGTAGGTTGACTATTCAAAGAAAAAATTACTTTGGCAAAAACATGAGAATAGTGATTGAAGAATGTTCGGGCTAAGTTTGCTATACGCAAAGGATAAAAGAATACTCTTTTCCTCTGGGAAGTAGAGCAAGACGATCGAAATAGATATCTAAACGTCATAAAAAAATATCACGCACAGTCTTGTAATACTTCTCCTCCCTTATTCATCAAAGCTGGATTCGATAGAAAAATTTTGGGCTAATACAAAATAATGCATTCGGGAGATAATTATAGAATTCGCTTAATGATATGGGGCTATACCCTCCCTTCTTTTCTCCACCTAATACGATATGATGTAGACTCTTTATTTTATGGATAAACGGAGGGAGTATAGTGACGCTAGAAGGTAATAAGAGCGCGTGATCCAAGATCCAAGGGATTTAATAGATCATGCATGGGAGATAATTAAGGATGATTTTGAATGGAGAAAGTATGGTAATAGAAGTAAATACCAGAAGAAAGAGGTTCTTAATGGAGTAGTTTACATAATAAAGAGCGGCTTCCCATAGCGAATGCTTTCTAAAGATTGTTCCCCGTACTCTATTGTATATTGGTTTTATCGAAGCTTCAGGATCAAAAGAATATGGGAAAAAGTACTAATCACGCTTGTGAAGATACGTCGGATAAAAGCTGGTTGAAGTAAACCCAGAGCTATCGCAGGATTGATTCACACAGTGTCAAAATTACCCGGGCTTGTGAACAACGCGGCATTGACGGAGGGAAAAAAATAAAGGAACCTAAACGCCATAATGTTGTGGATATATAAGGCACTCTGGTGCACGGTACTGTTCATGACGCTAGTCACAGTAGGGGGGTGCAATGTTTTTCAAGAGGCTATGCAAAGTATCCGACACTCAAAAGCGTTTTCGTCGATGCCGGGTATGGAAAAACCATGCTAGAGTTTGTGGAAAATCTTCTTAACAAGACAATTGAAATTTCAGAACCCCAGAATGAGCGGTGTTTGCCAAAAAATGGGTTCTTGAACGAACCTTGGCTTGGCTCAATCATTATCCAAAGAATCTACCCATAGTGTTGTGGATATACAATTCACTCTCATGCACGGTACTGTTTATGACGCGAATCAACATGATACAGTAAGGGAGTGCAATGTTTTTCAAGAGCCTCTTAAAAACTATTCGACACTCAAAGGCGTTTGCGCCGATGCCGAGTATAGAAAAACCATGCTAAAGTTTGTAGAAAACGTTCTTAATCAAAACAATTGAAATTTCAGAACCCCAAGGTAGGATGTGTTCACCAAAAGATAGGTCGTTGAATGAACTTTGGCTTGGCTCAATCATTATTCAAGATGGTCTAAAGCGTACGAAAGTGCTGTAGCAGCTGTCGAAAATACGGTGATGATCGGGCTCATTCTATGCTCTGGTTAAAAGCAGATCGCTAATCCATAAATACAGGCTCTAACAAGTCATAACCGTCATAGTGTAAAAGACAGACCAAGTCATCTTTTTCACGCTAAAGTCTAGGCAGCCCATATTTATAATACGGCTGGAGCTTGTGCTGTTTTTCAAGAAGTCTTAAGAAACGCTCTAACGCTTACGGGTATTTGCTCGGATGCCGGTTACCAGAAAATAACGGAAGGATACGTTAAAATATCCTGAAGAACATACGTGAGATGCCGACTTCCCTGACTCAAGGGGGGGGCTATTTGGGAAAAAAATGGGGTGAGAAGCGCATATTGTCTTGGCGTAATCATTTTTCAAGCAACGCTAAAGAGTATGAAAGTTCTATTTTGATGAAGAAGAGGATACATACGGTCAAATAATTATAGAGTAGTTTTAGAGAATAGCGGCTAAATTGAAGAATTTCTAGAGCGTCGCATCTGTTTAGGATGAACTCATTGTTTCTCAATGGGATTAAGGTCTGGATAATAAGGCGGTAGGTAAAATAAAGTATGACCAGCATTCTTAATTATTTTCTGCATAGCTTTACCTTGATGGAACGCAGTATTATCCATGACAATACCACAATTTTCTGGGATATTGGGCAGGAACATTTGCGCTACCCAACACATCAATACCTCTACAGAATCCGTAAGCAATCTAATTGCCCCTAAATTAGAGCCCATTAAAGCACCTAGAGCATTTGGATTTGTTCTATTTTTGGCACCCCAATCCTGTTTTTCGTAACAACGCTGCACTTTTACAGAATGCCCGTGAATTTTTGGCGTATCATAAGAAACTCCACGTTCATTAGGGCATGTCGATATTTAAATTTACTTTAGAACTATGAGTGATGCAGCAAAATGAACGAAGGAAAGAAAAGCGTGTGGAAATTTGTCATATCTGGGTGCAACGCGTCTGAACTGTATCATTATAAGAGATCAAAGATTGAGAAAATGATGATAAGAGAAACGCTAGGATTGAAGTTAAAAAATACTCGGTAAGTCAGAATATTAAATGGCTAATCTTCAATACCCCTAACGGGCTTTCTATTAAAAGCATTGCGCGGATAGAATCGGTTCGTGAGATAAAAAGTAAGTTTTCTAGTGAAGTACAATATCTTCTTTAGAAGTCACCCCTGAAATAATGCTCTCATATATTAAAAGTTATTGGGCCTTACATTGGGTAGTAGATAGGTCATTTGGTGAGAATCAAAGAAGAATACGAAAGAAAAACGCTCCCCACGTTAGGTAATAATCGGAATATAGCTCTGAACGTATTACGGTTAACAAAAGCTCAGATGCCAAGAAAATCAATCAAGACGTTCAGAAAAATGGGGGGAGCTGGGAGTCACGACATACTTCTGCGTATCTTGAAACAAAATTTTTCATGAGGTAGCCCTAACTCTCGTACACTTTATTCTCACTGCATATCAAACTATGAAGATAAATTTTTAACCTTACCCAAAAAAAATAAGCCCAAATTAAAATAAGACAGCAAAAAAATTAGAGAGAGCTTTGATGTGTTTTTTTAAATTTAATATTTATAATTATTTTATTTTTTAAAATTATATCATGAATATTATTATATTTTATTAATTAAGTTATTTATAAAAAGTAAGATGTTAAATTTTTTTTAAGCGTTGATTAGATCAATTTAGGAAGGGTGGAGAAAAAAGATAGATTTGACGCTTTTATAAAACACTGTATAATGGAATTTAATGTAGCGCCGAAGTAGCTCAATTGGTAGAGCAACTGATTCGTAATCAGTAGGTAGGGTGTTCGATTCACCTCTTCGGCACCCAAACGATACTCATAAATGTACCCCAAAATATTTTTTATTACTGGGCTATCAGGTTCGGGAAAAACGATGGCTTTAAAGCTTTTGGAAGACTTAGGCTGTGAGGTTGTAGATAATATTCCTATCGCTTTGTGTGCTGATTTAATTTCAGAAAAAGTAACACAACACCCTCTAGGTATAGGCCTTGATCTTCGTACGCGAGATTTTAGCACAGAAAAATTTCATCACTGTGTAGAAATGATTCGAAAAAAAAATATTGTAAGGGTAGTGTTTTTGAATGCTAGCACACAAGTTTTGTGTGCACGATATCGAGAAACGCGTCGAGGCCATCCTCTTGGAAATGCGGCGTACATTGAGGGGTTGATTGAAAGGGAAAAAAAACTTTTAGATTCTGTGCAGAATCGAGCAGATGTTGTTTTTGATACTTCGACTTTTTCTCCACCTGAAATGCGTAGTAAACTTCAGCAGCTTCTTGAGATACCCTCTCTTCAATTATGGGTGTACTTATTATCTTTTTCTTTTCGTAGAGGCATTCCTTTACAAAGCGATTTTGTATTTGATATGCGGTTTTTACCTAACCCGCATTACAATCATGACATGCGAACCCTTACAGGGGAGCACGGGTATATTCAATCCTATTTAATGCAGGATTCAAAATTTAATTCTTTTTTTGAACATGTAACTTACTTATTTTCTTCTGTAATCTTACCTTCGTATACTCAAGATCGGCGCTTGAATTCTACCCTGAGTTTTGGATGTACTGGAGGAAGACACCGCTCTGTTGGTACAGCAGAATTGGTGGCAAAATTTTTAAAAGAAACAAACAATATGAATGTATTGGTGTACCACAGAGATCTTTAACACATGATTACAGATACAAACATGAAAATTATCCAAAAAGAATCTTTTTATTAAGAAAGAGTATCGATGGGATAGAGATTATTCGGGGTTCTTGTATAAAACGGCGCAAAGTAATGCCCAAACGTGATCTTAGATTTTTTCAGGAGAATCCTTACCCTCTTTGTATGCTAAATGAAAATAAAAAGGGAACGACAGTTTAAGTACGTCCAAAAAAGTTGTATTGATTTTTTATAATGTGAGCTATTTTTAGATTAGAAGTATAGAAATGTCTTTAGCGTTAGGATCTATAGAAAACTAACTATAAAACGGTTATATTAAAAGAAAAGAGAAGAATATTTAAAAGTGTCGTATTTCTTATCATAAGGGTTTAGGAATTAAGAAGAAAGAAGGATTCAGCGATGAGGACTCTGGTAAACGTTTTAGAATGGGTGATTATAGAGGGAATACACGTTTAGAATCCCACTTAGTGCCCTCTAAGCTAGCCAGAACAATAGATATGGACTGTTTAGAACACGGTATCACGATATATCCTGATGCGCCGATCAGCCAGAGTACGCGGAGCGCTTTGGGGTAAGGGCTATTAGTCTCTTGAAAGCCCTGAGACGTCTTGGGGTTGGCTATAAAAAAACCCTTAAATTATCTAAAGGCGGATCCAGAAAAAAGATCTGTATTGTACCAAAAGCGTGATGAATTAAACAGAAAAGTTGATGAACGTAGAGTTGCGCATAATATGTCAAGAATTCACGGGTATTCTGTAAAAGTGCAGCGTTGTTACGAAAAACAGGATTGGGGTGCCAAAATAGAACAAATCTATAGAATAAATGCTCTAGGTGCTTTAATGGGCTCTACTTTAAGGTCCATTGGATTCCTTACGGGTTCTGTAAAGGTATTGATGTGTTGGGTAGAGAACATGGTACTCACCAATATTTCAGATAAAAAGAGGTAGCGTCATGAATAATGCTGCCTTCCATCAAGGTAAAGCTAAGTAGAAAATGATTAAGAATACTGGTCACAATTTACTTTAACTACCTCTTTATTTTCCTGATCTTAATTCTATTGAAAAATAATGCGCTGACGCTAAACAGATACGACGTTCTACACATTGGTCAATTCCCGCGCTATTCTCTATAACCGTTCTGTAGTTAGTGGGCTATATAAGTTTTTTTAGAATATGTACCACGCTTTTTATCAATCAATTTTTTATTTTTCTTACCCCCAATTTCTGTCTTTGCAAATGGTTCATCTTTATACCAATTTTATCACTCTATATAAGACTTTTAGGAGCTATATTGTTGATCATTTCTTGATAATTTATTTTGAGCTGATTTTAGATCTATGGTTTCTTTGCTGCCCAATCGTGTTTTAGGCTTGATAGCTCCTTCTTTTTCGCACCGTATCCGCTCTCTGTTTACGCTATTTTTATTCACCATAACGATTGTTGCGCTCATGTTTTGATTTTTACTTAAGTGTATGTATTCTACGCTTCTTTCCTTTAATTCTAAGCTGCTTTTGTATTTTTGTAATCGTTTATGGGCTTTTTTTCATTTTTTGAGAGATATAATAAATCTCTTATTTTTAAGTTAAATTACTATACCTCCATTGAAAAGAAATGGTGCCACGCAAGCGCTGTTTACGGAAAACTCATCCGTACTATTGCAAAATTATTTACAAAATATTTATTGTAATTATTTTATAGTGCGTTTTTTATAAATAATTTCAAGAATTATCACAGTACCCAAAAGCAATAAGTTTTAGAAAAGCCTAGAGAGCAGTCTCTGCACTGATCTTGATCCTTCCTGAAGAGACTTTAGCGCAAGTCTTGTCGCTTTCTTTGAGAACCAAGGACTCTACTTTTTGTTCTATTCTTTGAAAAGGGTATAGACTAGCACCACCTCATGAAAAATTTTGTTTCAAGATACGGGAAAGTATGTCATCACTCCAGCCCCATCCCATTTTTCTGAACCGCTTGATTGATTGTCCTGGCACATGAGCTTGTTCAGAGCTATATGCTTGATTATTGCCTATAGCGTGGGGAGCGTTTTCCTTGCGTATTCTTCTTTGATCCTCACCAAATGACCTCTGTACTAGCCAATGTAAGGCCCAATGACCTCTAATATATGAGAGCATTGTTTCAAGAATGACTTCTAAAGAAGATTCATACTACCGCACTGCACTAGAACACTTGCCGTTTATCTCACAAGCCGATTCTATCCGCGCCATGCTTTTAATGGAACGCCCATTAGGAGTATTTAAGATTAGCTATTTATTATCCTGACTTACCGAGCATTTTCTAACTTCAATCCTAGCTTGCCCTTTATCATAATTTTCTGATTAGCTTTGAGAGAGAATATATAATGTCCTCCTTTACCCATGATTTTATCTGCAACGTTATAGTGACAATAGATCTTTTACGATTCAGCCAATCCAATATTTTCGGTATTACTGGTGAGCGCGTTACTTTTATCCCTTCTCTTGGCCTAGCCTCTGTAGAAAACGTGCGTATTCTATGTAACATCTCAACTGCGCCTTGAGACCTTTTCATCGATTGCTATAATATTGCCGGGCTATTTTTACTTATGACCCAGGGAAAAAACAGATCTTGAAACTCAACATTTTGCCATCCCTCAGCCCCGCATAGCGCTGCGCACAAAGTCGCTAAGAATACCTCAGACGTATCATGCACCTATTCTTTACTCGATCTAGGATCTTTTAGGGGTTTAAAATGATCTAAACCCCCTTCTTCTACTTCTTTCATGAACCTTACCTTAAATGGTTCACCCTTCAAGGCATTCCCTTATTATTTTTCTTTTTTCAAATATTTATTGTTATGAGGGGGCTCTGGGGTATAGACAACACGGACAAATTTATCGTAGAATGAAAACGTATTCCTCGGTAGCTCAGTGGTAGAGCATGCGGCTGTTAACCGCCAGGTCGCTGGTTCGAGTCCGGCCCGGGGAGTTAAAAATATTGAACGTAAAACATTTTTTTTTATTATTGTTCGGTTTTTTTTTATTGAATTCTTGTGATTCTGTGTTTACCCCCCAAGTTCAAAAGTATTTTTCTAGCGTGTATGTGGATACCATTCCAGAACACTCAGGATTTTTGTTGCGATCCGTTTTGCAACGCATGTTTCTTGGCACTCGCTGTCCCAAAGCCTATACATTAACGGTAAAAATAGAAACTTTAGAGCGCGCTTTGGAAATGGGGGAAGATGCGAAAATTACTTTACTTCATGTAGTTGTGAGAGCTCCCTTTACCTTAACCTATGGCCAAACCCTGGTGTATCAAGGACAAGCAGTAACGTACTATTACCGTACATTAACGCCATCTTTTTATGGCCAAACTACCACACAATATTACATTTCTCAAGAAAGTGCGCAACAGTTGGCACAACAGATTTTTTTGGAATTGGGAAATTTTTTCGCACAAACTCAAAAATCTACTGATATTAAAAAATAATTAAAAGTCAATAGGGTGTTTACTGATTGTATTATAATATGTTCCGCTTCATGGGGGTAGTGTCTACATATAATTAAAAAATTTTTTTAATTATATTTTTTTTGTTTAATACAAGTTATTTTATTTTTGATTATTATTATAAAATTATAAAAAATAGACTTAAATATGGGATTTAAAAAATGTTGTAAAAAAACATTGTTAAGAGTTTATTGCTAAAAAATTACGATTTTTTCTGGTTATTTTTTAATTTTTTTGACAAAATACTAATGTTAATTAAAAATAATAGGACATTGAAAGTGCATAAAAATTTTAAATTAGTATATTTTTTGTTTCTTGCGACAACTTCGCTTCAAGCAGGAGAAGAAATAGAAGGAAGTTCTTCTTTCCAGTCTGGGATTGGTATCACCATGGGATTGGGAGTAGCAAATTCTTCCACAAGTGCAAAAGATGGCACCGCCTCTAATAACCTAAAATTATCTGGATACTATTATAGGCAAAACCCACAGGCACCGTTTCGGAGAATTGGGAATCCCAATGAATTGATAGACTTTTCCAATGCGTTAAAGGTAAAAAACAAGTCTGGGGTTGCTTGGACTATGGGTGCGCTCTTTCAAAAGAGAATGGGGTTTTACACTATGGGCTTGCGGTGGCTTTTTGGATCTTTGGCAAATTCTTCCCGTATAGCATACTCGAGCGGTTTTTGGCATTACAAAAATAATCCTGATATAAACAATGCCTATAATGGTTCTGAATCAAGCATTTCTGAAAATAATATCACAGCTTTTCAGTTGAAGAACAAATGGTTTACTTCCTTTATTTTTGAATTTGGCTACATTATTGGAAATCGGATTCAACTGTTTGCCGGACCCGGAGTATCTTTTCAGCGTCAAAAATTAGCATCCATTAATTCTTCTGGGAAATCTTCTGGTGGCATCTCCAAAACGGTGTCGGCTCCCATGGTGGCGCTTGGTGCTCGGTACGCATTAACTCAGCGTATGTCTTTAGGTCTTGAGTATCAGCGTCAATGGATGAGTAAAAAAACTTGGCACCAAATTTCCAAAATTGTTCCTGAAAAAACCACTGCTGTTGGTGCGCCCACCTTTAAGACGACCAATAATGTTTTCTTGATGACGCTAACCTATATGTTTGGCGCTAAATAAGGGTGTCTGTTTAATGAAATTGCATAAAAAGTAAGAAAAATCGCTCAAGGACAAGATATTTGTGCACAGGTAACTTGTCCTAGTACTTCTTTCTTTTACTTAAAATTAGTGACGCAAACCATTTTTTTAACCTATAGAAGATTATTTTACTGAAGGATAGTGAAATAAATAATTTGGCTGATGCAGTAGACCTATCATAAATTTTTGGATAGTCTTCTAAAATAATCTAACTAAGTAAATTAAATCCTCTAGAAGCGATCGCCTTTCTGGACTTTAAACCCCTTAGTGTGTTGTGCTTGCTTTACAATGCTAAACAAAACCTCTTGCGTATCAAGAAAAAACTACTGCTGTAGATATTCTTGATATGCTAAAATTCTCACCAGCCTTGGAACTGTTTCCTTCAAGCCAAGTAATACTTTTTTTGCACGTGTGCTATCATGAGCCCTAGCGCTTGTGCACATCAGCATTTCGCCAATAGCCCAAGATGTTGACCTTCCCCTTTCTTACTTCCATCTCTTCATTATTTAAAAGCGCGTGGGTTCACGCCCTGGATATTGAAGATTCCTATGGTAAGACTTTTGTTTTTTCTCCTCTTCATTCTGAGGATATCTCTGAGTTTTTTCTATGCTTTAGCCTGTTAAAGCGCCCAAACTCTTTAAGGACATCCCTTCAAAAAAAGCCGTTTCGTGATATAAACTATGCCATTCCATATCCGCCTAGCACCTTAGGCAGAGAACTCCGTTTGCGTCTCTTTTCTCTCATTGATCCTTTTTTCTATGACTTTCCACGCTTGGTCTTTTAGATCACTTGTATAACTTTTTGACCTCTCTCATCTCTCTTTGATGTCAATCCTATACTTATTCCTGTTATTTCACTCTTTTATATGCTTGGTTTTTAGAAAGTACAGGCTACCTCATGAGCACCTCAGAATATTTTGGAAATTATTTTACAGCTGAAAGTACATTTAAAGTTGTGAAGTGCACACACTATTTTTTTATGCTTTGATTGGTTATGTTTCCACTATGTAGGGTGCAAAAAGATTTGTTTGAAACTTTAGTGACCAGACAATTTCTTTAAATCGAAGCTATAAAGCAAAGCTTTTTTTTATGTGGGGTATACTCATTTTAGAGGCTTAGTGTGTACATATTTACACACATTGTGGAAAAAGATTTTAAAAGTTTAAGGTTTAAGCTAGAAAGCAAGAGAAACCTCATGAAAAACATTTCATAAAAATGCAACCAAAGCTATGAAACGCCATAAATGGTTAGTTTGACCTGCTACGCTTTATAGAGATAAAGTTTGAAAGTGTAACGTCTAGGGAGGTGCCCCAGGAATCGAACACTTGTATGCAAAGCACAGTGGATAATTCTTGAAAGAATCCTACTCTGGCGCAAAAATATGATCTCAGTTTTCGATACTTACCACATATAGTAATTTAACTTAAAAATAGGATTTAAAAGAATTGAAGCAAGATCTGATATCATTCCGTAGCTTGAGTAATATTACGGTCCATCCATCGTTTTATAGTAGCCCAAAATTTTTCAATGAGGGTTAGGTTGGGCTAATATGGGGGTAAGAAAATGAGCTCGCAGCCAAGCAATTCAATCAATTTTTTTGTCTTATAAGAGTTATAGAATGAGGCATGATCCAAAATCACAGATTATCTGAGTTTGAGCGCTTTAATTCAATACTGTTCTCCACGATAATTAAAAATTCGTATTGCAAGAATTATTAAACCCCCTAGGTACTATGGATTGATTATTTACTAAGCTAGCTATAATGATTTTTTGTAATATATACTAGCAACCAGTTTCTGGTTTTTCATCAACCTCTATCTTTGAAACTTGCCATCTCAATATCACTTTTATCACGATATATAAAACTTTGATTCGGTACCTCTTTTATGACTTCTAGATATTTATCTTGCTTTTTTCCCTTTGTCTTTCCAGAGGAAAAGATTTTTTTGTCGCTAAATTTTAGCTTCTTGAATACTACTTGGGTATATCCTGTGCTTATAGTGCACTCCTCCCCAATATTTTTTTTATCTAGTATTCTCATTACTTTTTGACAAATTGTTCTATTTTTGCATGGTCTACTCTATATTTACACTCTAAACATTTTTTAGTGTAGTATTTTTTTTCTTATATCGGGTACTCTTTTTACTTGCTGCATTTCTGTGTCCCTCAAACGCTTCTGATAGTTTTTGTGTGGTGTTTTTTTGCGTAAAGAATAGATTACGTTTTGTCTGAAATCGTTAGCGTGTGGATACTTCTCTTTTTCATCCTATTATGGTTATGCATCTAATTCAAAGTGATTTACTATAATATTATTCCATTACGCTTAGATACTTTGTATCCGTACCGCTATATATAGTAATTTAGCTTAAAAATGGGATGAAATTTGTTATCATTGGAAAAAAAACATGATAAGAAGACAATACAGCCTAGATTTAAAGAAAAGCGTAATAGAATAGATAAAATTGATTAATAATCAAAAAATGAACGTAAAATAGTCATCCTGAATAAAAGTAGTGTAAGCAGAGGCTGGATACGCTAAGAAAAAGAAGTAATCATAAACCCTCAAACACGATTAGTAAGTAACGAAACTATAGATCCAAATCCGCTAAAACTGTATGTTGAACATAAATAATATAAAATATGAGCAAAGATCGCTAGGCTATTTAATGCATGTATTAATTTCTATCTATAGAAGGCTTAAAAAGTGGTGCTTTAGCGATAAATCCTCTTTACCTCTGATTAGACGTGTGAAAAAATACATATCAAGAAACAATCCACGATATAGCGCCTAAACGTTTTGTATAAAGTGACGAGAGGGGTATAAAGATGATTATTTACAAAGACAGAGGATGGGCAAGAGAAGTAAAAAGCTTGTAGGTAAGAAGTATGACATACAGCAAAATAACATAAAATGCTTATAATAAAAGAAAAAAGAAGAGTATTTAAAGATATCGTATTTATTGAATTTTCGTCGTAAGGGGTGAAAAATTAAGAAGAAAGAAGGGATGAGCTATGAGAACTCTGGTAAACGTTTTGGAGTGGGTAAGCAGACGATAGAGGGAATGCGCGTTTAGAACCAAAATTAGTTCGCTCTAAGCCAGCAAGCACAATTAACATGGAATGTTTAGAATACGATATTACACGATATATCCTGATTCCTATCAGGCAGAGCGAGGGGAGGGTTTTTGGGGTTCTATAAAAAAACCTTAAATTATTCGAAAGCGGATCTTGAAAAAAGATCTGTATTGTGCCAAAAATGTGATGCGTTAAACAGGAAAAAAATAGAGTGCTTCCATTGATGAGCGTGGATTTGCGCATCATATAACGAAAGCAATCTAAACAGAGCATAATAAGAGTAAGAGAGAATTAATAGATAGAACATATTCAGTAGATTTTAGAAAAGAAGTATTGAAAATAAACGCTAAAGCAGAACTTTCATAGAGTGAAGTTTCGGATAGATTTAGGATATCGAGAGCATCAATATTTAGATGGAGCAAGAAGTGACAGCCTCAAAGCACCAGGAATCAGCCTTGAAAAAACCTGAGCAAAGACAGTTTAAGAAATAGACCTCTTGAGAAACTAGATTAAATTTAAAGTTTGATGTAAACGCTCTATAGAAGGATCTGTTATGAACGAGGAAACCATAAAAAATATAGAAGACGAAAAATTTCGTCGTTTAACAGGCGTTAAAAGATCACCTTTTGAAAAGATGCTTGATATTTTGAGAGAAGCCGAAGGCCTTAAGAAAGCGAAAGGCGGTGGAAAGAACACGCTTATTTTAGAGGATCGCCTTGTTATTTCTCTTGAGTACATACGGCAATACCCGTACTTATTTCCATATAAGTCAAAGCGATGGGGTCAGTGAGCATACGGCTTATGATACGATTAAAAATGGATAGAGAGAACGCTTATCAAGCACTCTGATTTTGCTTTGCCAGGTAAGAAAGCGCTTTTGAAACGTGATATGAATGATGAAATGGTATTCATAGATGCAACAGAACCCCCAATAGAGCGCCCAAAAAAGACAAAGAAAAGACACCCCTTAAACACTCAAGGTGTAGTAACTCAAGAAGGTATATGCACGGCTTTTTCAAAGGGCAAACGTCATGATTTCAGGGGTTTTAAAGAATCAAAAACTCATATTCATCCTAAAATTAAGGGTATGATGGATACAGGATATCAAGGCTTGAAAACACTCCATAGTAGAACTGACATTCCAAAAAAGAAGGGTAAGAAAAATCCGCTAATGCAAGAAGAAAAAAGGAAAAATAGAGAGCTTTCCAGCGAGCGGGTAATGAATGAAAATGGTATTGGGATACTCAAACGCTTTAAGATCATCTCTGATACATACAGAAACAGGCGTAACAGATTTGGGCTGAGATTCACTCTCATTGCAGGGGTCTATACCATGGAATTAGAAAAATGACAGTTTCCGAAGAGGTCTATTATTGAAATAGCTATTAATTCATCTGAAAACAGTATTATTATTGCTTACTCCATGACTTTTGTTAAAAAACTTGCCTAATCTGTGAAGATAGGTTCTTAAAATACTGCTCTTGAAGGACGTTAATGGCAAGCATCGTATCAATTTTATTGGATTTTCAATGTGACAACGATGCTAAAAAATGAATTATGATGTAGATTTCGATATTTTATATTATTTTTGTCATACATAATTAATGAATTTTGGAATTTAACTAAAAAAATAGCCCCTACTTTATATTTGAAAGACTTTATGGGCTAAGAAAAGGTATTATCGTTTTTATAAAAATGAGACAAAAATTATTCTTGGAAAAGCGCGGTTATTTTTTTGCATCCCTATTTTTAAAATTATGATAAAAATCGTAAAAAAGTTAAAAATATTTGTATAAAATAAATTAGTTCTAAATTAGTAAATGTAGTTGTTATGACATTATTTCTTGTTAATATGGAGTGCTTCCATTGAAAAATTTTATATTTCTATCAAGAAAAATTTTTAGAAAAATTATTATTATACTTTTTTATTGACTTTTATGACGGTTTATCCCAGACTCAATAGTAATATATTTTTTTGGTTGCCTTACAGATGCGTATTCATATTACAACAGAAACACAAGCTAAAATTCCTATAATTCTAGCTGTGTGTGAAGGAAAAATTTTTGGAAATATTTTGGCTATTTCTCAATTAGACGCAGTAAAGTATACACTCTCTACATTGAGCGTCGCAAAAGGAAAGTGGGTTGACATTGAGGTTGAATCAGGTCAAAGGGTGATATTCTGGGGGATTAATTCCTTTGAATCTATTTATGAAATTCGATGTCAAGGAGGAGAACTGTGGACTCTATGTCAAACTTTACCCTACGACGCAGTACAAATTTTTCCCTGGTCTAGCTATCCACAAGAGCTTTTGTATGGAATAAAAGTTAGAGACTGGCGGTTCGATACCTATCGAACCAATGCGCATCCTTTACCTAAATTAGGATGTAAAGATTTGTATGTGGTTGATCAAGGCTCAGATTTAAGTCACTACATTCAGCGCCATTACGGACGTATTGATAGCCTTCACTGGGCACGGCAGCGCTGTAACGAACCCGCTAATGTATTAACACCACAAAAATTTGCTCAACATTTAAAAGAGTTTACGCAATTTGGAATTCAGGTAGAAATTATTGAAAAATCCGCCTTAGAGGGCCAGGGATTCGGTGCCCTTCTGGGAGTTAGCCAAGGAAGTGCTCAGGACCCCTGTCTTGCGGTACTTCAATGGAATGGTGCCCATTCTTCAGAGGTTCGTACGACATTAGTAGGCAAAGGTGTTACTTTTGATACAGGAGGGATTTCTCTCAAACCCTCTTCTGGAATGGAAGATATGAAGATGGATATGTCCGGTGCTGCAGTGGTGGCGGCAGTGATACGGGCGGCGGCCATAGATAAGCTCCCCTTAAATCTTTATGTGGTGATTCCTTTGGTAGAGAATTCCATTTCAGGTTCTGCGCAACGTCCTGGTGATATTGTATTTTCTTTATCTGGTAAAAGCATTGAGGTGCTGAACACCGATGCGGAAGGACGATTAATATTGGCAGACGCTTTGTGGTACGCACAAGAGCGGTTTTCTTCTCAAGTTATTATCGATGTTGCTACATTAACTGGCGCTGTAAAAGTGGCTTTAGGACCTGAATATGGAGGATTGTTTGGAACCTGTGAAACACTGATTCAAACTCTTAAGTCCTGCGGTGCTTTAGAGGGAGAAAAATTTTGGCCTCTTCCTTTAGATCCTGCCTTTGATCGTTCTTTGGATAGCGATCATGCAGATATGAAAAATATCGCTAACGTTGGTTATGGCGCAGGAAGTTCTATTGGAGCCCAGTTTTTAAAACGATTTATACGACCAGGACAAAAATGGGCTCATTTAGACATTGCCAATGTGGATCATGTCACAGTAGATCATCCGTTGTGTCCTAAAGGGGGGTGCGCCTTTGGTGTGCAAACTCTTTATGCATATCTTTTAACCTTGGTTGCTTCTAAGCCGGATACCTCGTGTAACTCCGCTTTAGATCTAAAATAAATATCTGAAAGAACGGTGATTTTAAATCGTGTACTCATAAAATAAAAGGTATGATATAGGAGTAAAACTATTTCATTATGTTCCAAAGTGTATATTACAGAAGACCTTTTTCGGATCTTAAGGACTAGAGTAGATTAGAGAGTTGTACCCCAAGATTATAGTGCTCAAAGCAATACGCACTGTCGTTTTATAAGATGAAGAAACCAAAGCGTTTGAGAAAATCCGTGAGAAAAATTGGGGGATGCGCTCAATTATGAAGGATCGATAAGCGATTTCTGTCATATCAATGTACATTTTCAGCTTCCGAAAACCTGTACAACAGAGGAACCCCCTCAATTCAATGTAAAAGTAAATTTTTTGCCCAAAATACTTCTGTTGGCAATGAATATTACAGATCCTACTAAGATGGATTGTGTATAAGCTCCAGCATTAATCAGAGGGTTAATGCTGGATTGTTTATTAGACGAAAAACCTAATATGTCAATAATCTATTATTTTTTCGGATAGAGCTTTCTTTTCGTTTTCATCTTTGGCACCTCCTAGAATGAATTTTGTATTTAAAATTAAAAATAATAGACTGTTTAGGAGGTATTTTGAGAAGGACACTTTTTTGGGCTAATCTTTTAGGAAGATCTATATTTAGCGGGTATATATAGTACCTTAACTGAAGGATAGGCTTTGAAAGAATTGAAGTAAAGCCTTATATTATGCCGTTGAGTAAGGGTAATCCATCGTTTTATAGTAGTCTAGAATGTCTCAATGGAGTTCACGTCGGGACAATATGGCGGTAAAAACACCCCCGAAACCAAGTGATTCAATTACTTTCTTTTGGCTTATAAGCATTATGGAATGAGGCATGATCTATAGTCAGACTGGGGGGGTAGCGCTTTCATTCAACACTGTTCTCCTTAATGATGAAAAAGATCCGTATTGCAGGGGTATTACCCCCCCCCTAGGAGTAATCGATTGATTATTCCAGGAGGATACTATGGGTTCTGTTGGACTATGTACCACGCTTTTTACCAATCAGTGTTTTGCTTCTTTTACCTCACTCTCTTTTTTTGCAAAGCGTCATTTCTATAAAATACGTTCAGGCGCTATATCGTTGATTGTTTCTTGAGATGTATTTCTTCACAAGCCTCCCCAGAGATAAAAGAATTTTTATCACTAAAGCCTCACTTTTTAAGCCTTCTATAGGCAGAAATTAATGCGTGCGTTAAATAGCTTAGCGATCTTTGCCCATATTTTATATTCTTTATGTTCAACATATTTTTAGCGAATTTGGATCTATGGTTTCTTTGCTTTCTAATCGTGGTTTATGCTTGATGGTTTCTTTTTTTTAGCGTATCCACCCTCTACTTACGCTACTTTTACTTGCTATAATTCTTTGTGCCCCAATCTTTTGATGGTTACCTCGGTGTATGTACCTTTTAATTCGAGGTTTTTTGTCATTTTCTGAAGAGTATACCATATCTAATCCCATTTTTAAGCTAAATTACTATAGCGTGACTCAATCGATTCATTTTGTACGCCTACAATCCTACACTTTATGTGTATGGCATATCTTTTTTTTCGCGTTATTTGTTGACATTTGAGTATTATAGGGAGAAAAACCAAACGGAGATATAGCACAGACTTTTAAATATTTGTAATATATGCACGCAAAAAATCACAAGATTTTTTTACGTGATCGATTCCCACCAGCTGTTAGTGAAGGACATCATTAATTTTGACGGAAGTCATGTCTAGAGCTCCAAATCCATGGTGGGGGATTAAATTTTGTGATTGGATTGGCTATCGTCTCGTTTTTCCTTAACGTCCCCGGTCTAA
>NZ_PHHC01000080.1:76532-85410 GCF_002930195.1 Holospora curviuscula
ACTGTAAACAATTTCCATTATGCATCTCATGATGAGCTGAAACAGCATCTGCATGCCTATCTAATGGCTTATACCTTCGCTAAACGACTTAAAGCCATCAAAGGCAAAACTCCTTGGCAATTTATTCTAAATCAGTGGACAATTCATCCAGAATATTTTACAATTAATCCTAACCATTTCTTGGCGGGACTAAACACTTAATCAAGAAATTAAACTCATGGATAACGTAATTTTCCAAAAGTCGCCCAAGACGAAAGAGTTCATTGAATCCGTTGAGTGAACTGTTATTTTTCCCCTAGAGATATTCACCTGATATGAATCTAATAGAAAAAACCATGAATTAAGGGAACAATTTCCGAGTTTAGCACTTTATATGATTCTTTATCATTCTTTTTAATACACTATGTTAAGTTAAATAACGATAGAGAGTCTACCCACTGGATGCTTTTTGTTCATAAAGCTTACCTAGAAAATCTCTCATTCCTTCTAGCAGTTTAATTAAAGCAAGATTATGTGTTGCAGGGAGGTCCTGTGTCTTTGAGGAGTGTTCTTGATGAATATTTATCTTTTTTAAGCTCGTTTTCTTGGTTGAGATTCGTTCTATTCTCCTCTAGAATAAAAGAAATCCTGAACGAAAGCGTACTTTACATGGTTTTTCAAAAAGTTTTAATTGCAAACAGAGGGGAAATTGCGGTACGTATTCAAAGAGCCTGTAGAGAAATGGGGATAAAAACCGTGGCAGTGCATTCCGTGGTGGATCGAGACGCCATGCATGTACGACTGGCAGATGAGAGTGTCTGTATCGGTCCTGCTTCCTCAAAGCTGAGCTATATGAACTTAGGAGCTCTGATTTCTGCCTGCGAGCTTACCGGCGCTCAGGCGGTACATCCAGGGTTTGGATTCTTATCAGAAAATGCCAACTTCGCTCAGGCAATACAAGAGCACGGCATTGTATTTATTGGTCCTTCTCCCCAACATATTCGGGTGATGGGAGATAAAGTGGAAGCAAAGAAAACTGCACTATCTCTGGGGTTACAAACAGTTCCTGGATCCGAAGGAGAAGTGTCTACTCTGGCAGAGGCAGAAAGCATCAGTACAAAAATTGGATATCCTATATTGATTAAAGCCAGCTCTGGGGGAGGAGGAAGAGGAATGCGGGTATGTTATCAGCCCTCTGACTTAGCGGCGTTAATAGAAAGTGCGGGCGCAGAAGCTCAAGCATGCTTTGGTTATTCTGGCATTTATATTGAAAAATTTCTTGATACTCCTAGACATATTGAGTTTCAAATTTTGGGCGATAAATTCGGTAGTGTTTTGTGTGTAGGGGAGAGGGATTGCTCGGTCCAAAGACGCCATCAGAAAATCTGGGAAGAAGCGTTGTGTCCCGTACTCACTGAAAATCAACGCCAGGAAATGTATAGTAAAATCATTTATGCCATGGAGTGTTTTGGCTATCAAGGATTGGGAACACTAGAATTTTTATACCAAAATGGAAATTTTTACTTTATTGAAATGAATACTCGAGTACAAGTTGAACATCCTGTTACAGAAATGGTGTATGGACTAGATTTAATTCGATTGCAACTTCAGGTAGCTCAAGGGCTTCCTCTTCCGTATACCCAAAAGGATCTTCGACCTTTTGGTCACGCAATTGAATGTCGTATTAATGCAGAGGATCCAGAAACTTTTTGTCCAAGTCCTGGAAAGATCAGCGCCTATGCAGCACCAGGTGGTCCCTTTGTTCGTGTGGATAGCGCACTTTTTTCTGGCTATACTGTTCCCTCTAACTATGATAGCTTAGTGGCGAAATTAGTGGTATGGGGGATAACGCGTGAGGAGTGTATTTCTCGATTGCGTAGAGCTTTGGGGGAGTATGTTATTTCTGGCATTAATACGCTGATTCCTTTACATTTGCGATTATGCGATGAACCAGATATCCATCATGCTTTGTATCATATTAACTGGCTTGAACAGTACTTAGACCTTCAACGATCTTAACCCTATGAATGATTCGCTCTCTATTTCTAACAATATTTTTTATCTTGTGGATGCTTCTGGTTTTTTGTTTCGAAGTTTTTTCGCATTGCCCGCCTTAACGACTACCCAAAATCGTCCTATTGGCGCGCTATTGGGATTATGTAATATGCTATTAAAGATCTGGGAAACACACGAATTTACCCATTGGGCTCTAGTATTAGATAGCAAAGAACCTACCTTTCGTCATGAGCTTATGCCCAGTTACAAATCTCAGCGTAAACATCCTCCAGAAGCGCTCTTGGAGCAATTTTCTCTATTACCGCATCTGTGTGAGAGCTTTTCAATTCCCTATGTAATTTATCCAGGATTTGAAGCAGATGATCTCATGGTAAGTTATGGAAAATGGGCATTAAGCTTTGCTCAACAAGTAGTTTTAGTATCCTCTGACAAAGATTTAATGCAGGCTGTAACACCTGAAATACGCATGTATGATCCTGTAAAAGTACTATGGGTGAATGAGGCAACGGTGGAAGCTCGTTGGGGGGGGCGCCCTTCACAAATCCCAGATATTCAAGGATTGGCGGGAGATCCCTCAGATCATATCCCAGGAATTCCTGGCATTGGTCTTAAAACTGCAGCCACTTGGATTAAAGAGGCAGGAAGTTTAGAGGCAGTACTAGAAGGTAATATCAACGCTTTGTCGCAACATAAGCGTGATTTAATTCATACCTTTAAAGATCAAGCGCGGTTGTGTTGTCACATAGCGCGGTTAAGAGATGATGTTCCGATTGTTCATTCAGATCTTCAACCGTTTCAACGAAAATTTCCAGATCCCCATCGTCTGGAAGCATTTTTGGATGAGATGGAGTTAAAACGCCTTAAGCGTCGACTAACGGATCTAGGATGGCTTCAGAATAAGCCTCCTTTACAAGTTCAAGTACATCTTTGGTCTCCTCAAGCGCTCTCTGCGGTTTGTGTAACCTATATGAGTTGGCTTCAAGATTCCAAAGGAAGTATTCTGGGAGTAGTACTATTTAATACACTAGAAGCTATGGTGGTTCCTTTTGGGGACTTTCAACAGGAAGCGTGGAAACAGTTCTGGAATAGTGAGACACATCTTAAAGTGTCTTGGGATATTTTATCCATTTTGCGTAAACTTTCTTACGCTATGCCCAAGGCCCTGGAGGATTTAAGAGTATTAGAGTACATGGTAAGAGGATGTCACAGTGAAAAAACAGCTCAGGATACGATTATTCATTGTCTTTCTGAGTGTCCTGTTATAGACACAGTATGGGGATTAGATATTCCTGAATATCTGCGGTGCTATCATAGTGTTCATGAAGCAGTCTATGGCATTCAGGCCTATCATGTGTATCGTGCACGGCTTCAAGGAACACTGTATCACACTCTGGATCTTCCTCTTTTGAGTTGTTTATATGGCATGGAGAAGCGAGGAATTGGGTTAGACATTGATACGTTAACAATGCTGTCTCGTAAACTTTCTGATAAAATGACGCAATTAGAAAAAAAAATTTACACACATTTCCACAGTCCTATTAATCTTGCGTCTCCTAAACAACTAGCTCAAGTGCTGTTTGAAGATTTGGGCTGGCCTAAGCCAAAAAAAGGAAAATCTGGGCAATATTCTACGGACAGCAGTGTTTTAGAGACCTATGGTGCTCAGGGGTATACTTTAGCGCAAGATATTTTAGAGTGGCGCCATTATGCAAAATTAAAACAATCTTATACCGATACACTTCCTCTACAAGTTAACTTGGATACCGGAAGGATCCATAGTTCTTTTTCTATGGTGACGACATCAACGGGTAGACTTGCGTCTTTTAATCCTAATTTACAACATATTCCAATTTCTAGTGTGTTTCCCATCCGTAGCGCGTTTCGTCCTGCTCCTGGATATGTGTTTTTGAGTTTAGATTATTCTCAGATTGAATTACGATTACTGGCCCATATGGGAAGTATTAATACATTAATTCATGCATTTCAACGGGGACATGATGTACATCACGCCACTGCTCAAGCTCTATTTCACACCGATGAGGTAAGTTCTGAGTACAGAAAGCGTGCAAAAACCATTAATTTTGGAATTTTGTATGGAATGAGCGCTTTTGGCTTGGCTCAACAATTAAATGTTCCTCCTCAAGAAGCCAGGGAATATATTCACCGCTATTTTGAGTTGTATCCTGGAATTCGAGCTTATATGCAAGAGGTAGAGGGACAGGCTCAAAAAGACGGCTATGTTCGTACGCTTTGGGGAAGAAAATGTACAATTCTAGACATTCACAGTACTTCCAGCGTTGTACGCCAGGGAGCTTTACGTCAAGCAATTAATGCACCACTTCAAGGAACTTGTGCGGATTTTATGAAAAAAGCGATGCTGGATTGTCAAGTTTTATTGAACCCCGATGCGTATTTATTGTTACAGATTCATGACGAGATGTTATTAGAGGTTCCTGAAAGTCGCGTAGAAATTTTAGCACTCCAGCTGCAATCTCTTATGGAGAAAATTGACGTTTTACAGGTTCCTTTAAAGGTAAATTATTATTGGGGGAAAGTATGGCTATAATATCTTACACTCTAAAATACTCCTTATTTTAATATTTTTAGATTTATTTAATCCGTCATGAACGTGTTTTTTACACTCAATGGGTGTTGAAAAGTCCAAATTGTGGACTATACTGTATTGGTTGTTGTTTATTGTGTAAAAATTTTATTTATGTCAAAAAAATGGGCGCTGATAACCGGCGCAACCTCTGGTATCGGGTTAGAATTTTCAAAACTTTTAGCAGAAACGCATGATCTTATTTTAGTGGGAAGAAACGAATTGAAGTTAAGTCAAACAAAAAAAGATTTATTTTCTAAAAAATCCTTTAGAAAGGATCTCCAGATACAGACCATTGTTTCCGATCTTAGCGATACAAAATCAGCGGAGTTTATTTTTAAAGAATGTCAAAATCGTTCATTGGAAATTGAGGTATTGATTAATAACGCAGGTGTTGGAGTATTTGGGGAGCATGTTACTCTTTTTAACGAAGATATTATACATATGCTAAATATCAACATTATTTCTCTTACTCTTTTATCTAAATATTTTGCATATTCTATGAAACAAAGACGTTCAGGATTTATCTTAAATGTTGCTTCACTGGCTGCGTATCAACCAGTTCCCTGGATTTCCAGTTACGCAGCATCAAAAAGTTACGTTTTAAATTTCTCTGAAGCGCTATCAAAAGAGCTGGAAGATTATAATATTTCGGTGACATGCCTTTCTCCAGGGCACACGCGCACAAATTTTTTTAAGTCAGCAGGTATTGGTGATAAAGAAACTGGGTTTTATCGTGTAAACACACGAATGTCTGTTGAAAAAGTTGCTAAAATTGGATTGAATGCACTGTTTAGGAAGAGGATTTCTGTTATTCCCGGTATAAAAAATAATATTCTTGGCAACCTGAATCGTTGTGCACCGAGATTTTTAGTGGCAAAAATAGCAAAATTTCTTACTAGAAATCCTTAATTTTATAAAAAGATATATTATTTCGTCCTAGAGGAAGAAATCGATTAAGAGTTTAAAAAAACAAGATAATTTTAAAGAGGAATTTTAAGTTTAGGTGCTCTGAGGGGTGCATTTTTGAGTATTAATGGTGGATAGACTTAGGATGATTTTGCTCAACAACCGTACCAAATTGTATGATAAGGCTTAAAATCCGTCACGTAAAAAGTTGAAATAGCAGGAATAAAGTATAGGATTGACATCAAAGAGAGATCAAAAAGAGAAAAGAGAAGCAAGTAAGGCCGCAGCCTAAGGATGCTAGGCGGGTATGGAGCGGCATAGTTTATATCAAAAATGGCTGGTTTTGGAGGGATCCCTCTAGAGAGTTTGGGCTATGGAAGCCAGTATTGAACAACTTTAACAGGCTAAAGCATAGGGGGGGGCATTCAAGCATTGATGGATAAACCCAGAGATATCCCCAGAATGAAGAGGAGAAAAGTCTTAGCATAGGAATTATCGATATTCAAAGCGTGAACCCACGCGCTTTTAAACAATGAAGAGATGAAGGCAAAAAAGGGACAGGTTCACACCTTGGGCTATTCGCTAAATGGTGATGTGCACAGCGCTAATCGTCGTGATAGTAGGTGTACCAAAAGAGTCTTATTTGGCTTGAAGGAAAACTTTGTAAGGCTGGTGAACATTTTAGCACATCAAGGCTATCAAAGTGATCTAAACCAGTGAGTTTATCTCCATACGTAAGGATCTTTACTGAGTATTATAAAACAATGGAGACAAGGTGTAGAGCGTTCATTTTCTTGATTAAGGCATTTTAGGAGGCTATCCAAAGATTATGAGCGGTCTACTAAATCAGCCAAAGCGTTTATTTCACTCGCTCTCACTAAAATAATCCTCAATAAATTAGAAAAATGGTTTATGTGACTGTTTCTAAAAAGATCCGTATTGTAAAAGCTACTAAAAACCATGGAAGCGATGGATTGATTATTCCAGCTATACTATGGTTTTTTTGTAATATGTGCCACGATTTTTAGTAACTACTTTCTCGCTTTTTTTATGCTATGTCCTGCTTTTTCAACTTTCAATATCAACCTACTTATCATCAATATATCCAAGACGGTAATTGGCTACTTTTCTTACTCTGCTTTCCTAGTGGAAAAGGTTTTTTATCGCTAAAAATCTTAGCTTCTTGCATACTACTGCTACATATCCTTTACTTGTCGTAACTCAGCCCCAATAATTTTTCATCCTAGTATCTTTGAAAAATAAATTCTACTTTTAAATCGTTTATTCTACGTTTACACCCTAATCGTGCTCTCGCATCGTCATTTCTTTCTGTCTTATACTGATTACGCCTGTATTTCTGTGTACCTCAAACACTTTTGATTCTCCCTTTTGTGTTTTTTTAGTCTTGCTATACACCGAATATTACGGCGATTTACTATAGTATATGGAGTTTTATGATGTAAAATATTTTTTACACCTAGGCTGTACAAGGCAGCGTGCTTTTTCCAAGGATCTCTTGTAAAATAAAAAAAAATCACAAAAAGAGCACGATGCAATTTGTTCAAGACGCAAAAATTCTTATCAAAAGTGGGTCTGGTGGCTCAGGGAGTGTTAGTTTTCGTCGGGAAAAAAATATTGAGTTTGGTGGACCCGATGGAGGAAATGGAGGAAAAGGCGGTGATGTCTTGGTTCAGGGAAGCGTTGGGAAAAGTACTCTCTTAGATTTTCGACTTAAGAGGCACTATACTGCAGAAGATGGGCACTCTGGAGCAGGACGATGTCAAACAGGGAAAGCAGGAAAAAATCTTATATTATACGTTCCTCTGGGTACTGAGGTGTGGATGGAAGGGGAAAAAATTGCGGATATTACCCGAAAGCATCAAACTGTTGTGTTGTTTAAAGGAGGTAAGGGAGGAGCAGGAAATGCATGTTTAAAAAACTCTGTTCATCAAGCACCCAGAGTAGCGTATCCTGGAGAATCCGGACAAGAGGCTTGGATTGAGCTTAAACTTAAATTATTGGCAGATATAGGGTTGATCGGTATGCCTAACGCAGGAAAATCAACGTTGTTAAATGCGCTCACAGAAGCCAATTCGAAAGTGGGGGATTACCCTTTTACAACGTTGTTTCCAAAACTTGGTGTCCTTTACTGGGACGATAAAGAAGTAGTTCTTGCGGATCTTCCGGGATTAATTGAGGATGCCCATTTGGGTAAAGGACTGGGATATCGCTTTTTAAGCCATGCTCAGCGATGCCGTATTTTATTGCACATGGTGGACGCTACTCAGCAAAACCCCCTTGAAACCTATAATCATATTCGAAAAGAATTAAAAGCTTTTGATTTAAGCCTTGTAGAAAAACAAGAAATTATTGTGTTTAATAAAAGTGAAGATCTCACAGAATTAGAAAAAAAACAGTTAAAAAACTTATTTTCAGCCCAAGAATCAATATTTTTTATTTCTGCGTTATATCGACAAAATTTAAATGCTTTAATATCCTGTGTAGGCTCCTTTTTTTAAGTGTTTGTTTATATCGAGCTTAAAGAGCTTTGTGGATATAGCTCAAACCAGCCTTTCAGATCAGTCAAATATAAGCTTTTTCTAGAGAGTGTCGTCAAATTAGTATTGCTAATGAAAGGGATGAAGGCAGAATAGAGAATGAATAATAGAGAGAGTATAGAGAGAAGAATTAAGGTCATTAATAACATCGCCAGAACGATACATGAGATAAATTATGGAATAGATTTTGTGGGCGCGTACCTGGAATAGATAGCACCGTAGATTGAAAAGCGGGGAATAACAGGCTTTTTATTAACGGGGTATTTTATATTTTAAGAACCGATGCATCTTAGAAGACGCTTTCGACTGATTATAAAGATTGGAACAATGCCCATAAAAAGTTTTTTCGATGGCCAGACAACAGGATTGCAGAAATGCTACTTGAGTATACTATTGAAGACACGAATTCGTAATAAAAAATTATGAATGGCTCATGATAGGTGTAAATCACATGAAAGTGCAAAAAAGCGGCTCAATACCAAGATATAGCCTACTAACTATAGAACAATGATAATATAAGAAAATAGAAGATATTTAAAGCTGTCGTATTCATTATCGTAAAGATTTAGGAATTAAGACGAAATAAGGATTGAGCTATGAAGAATCAGGTAGACGTTTTGGAATGGGTCAGCAGACGATAAAGGGAGTATACGTTGAGAACCGACATTCGTTCACTATAAACCAGCCAGAATAATAGACATGGACTGTTTATAACACACTATCACAATGGATTCTGATGCCGATCCGCCAGAGCGAGCAGAGTGCTGTTGGCATTTTGAAAGCCCTGAGACGTCTTGATGTTCGCGATAAAACA
>NZ_PHHC01000080.1:85563-106932 GCF_002930195.1 Holospora curviuscula
TTAGGAGGCTATCCAAAGATTATAAGAGGTCTACTGAATCAGCCAAAGCGTTTATTTCACTAGCTTTCACTAAAATAATCCTCCATAGGGTAAACAAACGGTTTGCGTGACTGTTTCTAAATGAGCACTCAAAATATAGTAAGACTTAAGACATATCAAGCTTCTTTATGTCAACTGCTTGACCTGAAGCGATAACTATGGCACATTCATAGATAATTTTCTTATGTTTAATCCATGATTACCGTCAGAGAAGCGCTTCGTCAAGCACTTAAAGAAGAGTTAGAGCGTGATCCCAGTGTGTTTTTGTTGGGTGAGGAAGTAGATCAGTATCAAGGCGCCTACAAAGTGACGAAAGGGCTAGGAGAAATGTTTGGCGCGAAACGCGTGGTAGATAGCCCTATTTCTGAATATGGCTTTTCAGGACTTGCGGTGGGAGCAGCGTATGCGGGATTGCGTCCGATTGTAGAATTTATGAGTTTTAACTTTTCTATGCAAGCTATTGATCACATTATAAATTCTGCAGCAAAAACACTATATATGTCTGGCGGGGAAATACGCTGCCCTATTGTATTTCGAGGTCCTAATGGACGTGCTTCGGGTGTGGGAGCTCAGCATTCTCAGTGTTATGCCAGTTGGTATGCTCATTGTCCTGGTCTTAAGGTTCTGGCTCCTTACGATTCAGAAAGCGCTAAAGGCTTACTTAAAGCTGCAATTCGCGATGATAATCCGGTAATATTCTTGGAACATGAGCTGCTGTATGGCGAGTCTTTCCCCGTAGGAGACACGATAGAACCTTGGCCTTTAGGAAAAGCAAAAATTCGTAAAGAAGGAAAAGACATTACTATTGTTTGTTTTTCCTTTATGGTAAAAGTGTGTTTACAGGCAGCAAATGCCCTTTTAGATTTGGGAATTTCGGCAGAAGTTTTAGATTTGTGTAGCTTGAGACCCATAGATACAGAATCTTTACAGGCTAGCCTTCAAAAAACCCATCGGTGTTTAGTGGTAGAAGAGGGATGGCCTTTGTGTGGTGTAGGAAGTGAAATTATAGCCTTAGGGGTAGAGCTTGCTTTTGATGCATTAGATGCTCCTCCTATACGGCTTAGTGGAAGAGACATTCCCCTTCCTTATGCTAAAAATTTGGAGGCATTGTGCTTTCCTCAGGTACAAGAGATTGTGGAGGCAGCAAAAGCTATTTGTAAAGGGATGGAGTAAAAAGACCTGCACGGTGTAATTTTAATTCATTAAAAAAGGAGTGTCTATGTCTATCGTGTTTAAAATGCCTGCTTTGTCCCCTACTATGCTACAGGGAGATATTGTTAAATGGGAAAAAACTTTAGGAGATCTAATCGAAAACGGCGATACGTTACTGGCCATTGAAACCGATAAAGCCATCATAGATTTTGAAGCTACAGATTCTGGAGAATTGTTTTACATTTTTCTTCCCGATGGATCAAAGAGTGTTCCTGTAGGGACACCCTTGGCAATTTTTAAAGAGCCAGAAGACACTCTACAAGATTTGAAAATGTTGGTGGATACTTTATGTCCTATTAAAGATTCAGAAAATCTTGCTCAAAATAAACCCAGTACGCTAGCCTCAGTATCGGATAAAGCACAGCTTTTTTCCACAGAGACGGCCTCAGTGTCTCGGCCTTCGTCTCCCTTAGCTAAGAAGATTGCTGGCTTGCATGGCGTAGATCTTAATACTTGTACGGGAACCGGACCCGGTGGACGTATTGTGAAGGCAGATGTAGAAAGAGTGCTGAATCAAAATGTGCGCCGTAACATTCCAGAACCCTCCACAAGCCCTTCTCCCTCCTGTTTAATTTCAGCTAATCAGGATGATCTCATCTCTGAACCAGGGAATATTAAGATTCCGTTTACTGGAATGCGTGGCGTGATTGCTCAACGCTTAACCCAATCCAAACAAGAAATTCCTCATTTTTATATGACAATTTCGTGCCGCATGGATTCGCTATGGAATGTGCGCAAAGAGCTGAATCGTACGCATCCAGAAGCAAGAGTTTCGGTGAATGATTTTATCTTAAAAGCCACTGCTCTTGCGTTAAGGGCTTTCCCTGGAATGAATGCCCATGTATCGTCTGAGGGAATCCATCAGTTTGAAAAGGTAAGTCTTGCTTTTGCAGTTTCTTTGGAAAAGGGACTGATTACACCCGTTATCGAAAATGCTTCAGAACAATCACTATTTACGCTGGCAAATAGGGTAAGAGAATTGGTGGATCGAGCACGCTCTGGTAGATTAGCCCCAAAAGAATATCAGAATGGAACCTTTACTGTTTCAAATCTTGGAATGTTTCAGATTGAAGATTTTCAAGCCATCATCAATCCTCCCCAAGTGGGTATTTTAGCCACAAGTGCTACATTAGAAAAGCCTGTGGTGGATCAACAACAACTCACCATTGCAAAAGTTATGAATGTCACACTTTCTGCAGATCATAGAGCAGTAGATGGCGTATTGGCAGCACAATTTATACGAAAATTTCAATACTATATTGAACATCCTTTGGTGTTATTGGCCCAATAAGACATTTTTTAAACCTGTGCTCAATTACCTAGAATGGGGTGCTAATATTTGGCCGCCATAGTAAAATTTTTAGAAAGATAATTACTGTATTATATAAAGAAAGTAGGAACCCAAAGTTTTGGATATGCGGCGATGACAAAGTACATGTGGTGCATGAAACATAAAAAAATACTATGAGAAAAAATTTAAATTGTAACCTAAACCCAAAAGAAAATACCAGGAAATAGAAATATTTAGTAAAAATAATCTCAAATAGTACCATTATAAGAGAGTGAGCCAAATAACAAAGTAGCGGATTTGAGCTTCTGAAAAGAAGAAAGGGTTGTCTTTGGTGTATCGTGTGGCTATGATTATCTATAGCTTAAGACGCAGAAACAGATTTTTAATGAGGTTTGAAACTTTATACAAATTCTTGTCGTAAAAATAGTTTACTTTACTCTCTTTTTTGTAGGAATAGCCACTTGAATGTTTTGAGTTTCAGGAATTTCTAATATGTAGTAAACCATCAAAAATTAGGTGTATAAACATAATAAGATAAAGGAGGAGCCACAGGCCCACAGAGTACCGATATAAGAAAAAATAATACCTTACTTAAGCAAACAGAATCAGCAGAAGTGTTTGAGGTGCCTCAGAATACAGTAACTAGATGGGGTAATCAATATAATAAAAGAAATTACCACGCTAGAAAACTTTTAGCGTATAAAAGTAAAATACTATGCAAATACAAAGTTATTTATTAAAGATAATGAGAATACTAAAGTTTATTATAACCAAAGCATATGCTGCAGTATAGCAGGGCCCCCTTATAACAATAAATATTTGAAAAAAGAAAAATAATAAGAAAATGCCTTGGCTGGTGAACCATTTAAGGTAAGGTTCATGAAAAAAGTAGAAGAAGGATTTTAGATTATTTTAACCCCCTAAAAGATCCTAGGTCCAGTAGGAATAGAGTGCATGAGATGTCTGAGGTATTCTTAGAGGCTTTGTGCGCAGCGCTATGCGGGGCTGAGGGATGGAAAGATGTTAAAGATTTTTGGAAGTTAAAAATAGATCTCAGGAGTCATCTGCCCTATAAGAACGGCATACCCCGTGACGATATATTTCCAAAGTTCTTTAGAAGCCTATAGTCCTGCAATGGTATAGCAATCGATGGAAAGGCACTAAGGCGCAGTTATGATGGCGGAGATGTTACATAGGATACGCGCTTTTGCTGTAGAGGCTAGGCCAAGGGAATGAATAAAAGCAACGCGCTCACAGTAATACCGAAAATATTGGATTGGCTGGATAGTAAAGGATCGATTCTCTCTATAGATGCCATGGGATGTCAAAATAAAATTGCAGATAAAATCATGGGTAAAGGAGGACATTATCTATTCTCTCTCAAAGCTAATCAGAAAAATCTTTTAGATGATGTGACGCGACATTTTGAAAAAGCACCATTAGAAAAGATTAAATATTGCTCAAATTATGATAAGGGGCACGCTAGGATTGAAGTTAGAAAATGCTCGGTAAGTCAGGATAGTAAATGACTCATCTTAAATACTCCTAATGGGCTTTCTATTAAAAGCATTGCGCGGATAGAATCGGCTTGTAAGATAAAAGGCAAGTTTTCTAGTGAAATGTAGTAGTATGTATCTTCTTTAGAGGTCACTCTTGAAACAATGCTCTCATATATTAGAGGTCATTAGGCCTTACATTGGGTAATAGATAGGTCATTTGGGAGGATCAAAGGAAAATACGAAAGAAAAATACTTCCCAGGGTATTGCAATAATCAGGCATATAGCTCTGAACAAGCTCATGTGCCAGGACAATCAATCAAGCGGTTCAGAAAAATAGGGGGGGGCTGGAGTGATGGAGTATGGCGAAAAATCTTTAGGAAGCATTCGCTATGGGAAGCCGCTCTTTATTATATAAACTACTCCATTAAGAAATTCTTTTTTCTCGTGTTTACTTCTATTACCATACTTGCCCCATTCAAAATGATCCTTAATGAGCGCTTATTTACGATCTGTTAAATCCCTTGGATCACATGTTCTTATTGCCTCCAAGCTTCCCTATACTCCCTCCTTTTATCCATGAACACATAAACTTAGATCATGATTAAAAACACGCGCAAAAATAGGTATGGTGGGTCAAAGTAGCCTAAGTAGAGGGTGGATACCGTGCAAAAAAGAAAAAGTCATCAAGCCTAAAGCACGATTAGGCAGAAAAGAAACCCGCGCTCCAAATCAGGTAAAAGTGTATACTGAAAATAACAAAGCTAAAATATGAGTAGAGATAAGGTAGGCATTATTTCTGTCTATAGAAGGCTTAAAAATTAAGCTTTAGCGGTAAAAAACGTTTACCTTTGGGGGATGCTTATAAAAAAATAAATATCACACAACAAGCAACGGTATAGTGCCTAAAATTCTTATATAGAGGGACAAGAGTGGTATAGAGAGAAGATTTGAAAAAACAAAGATTGTGTAAGAGAAGTCAACACTAGTTGGTAAAAACGTGGTAATATTACAAAAAAAACGATAGTATAGTGAGATTAGTGAAGAATAAATTCATAGCACCTAGAATGTTTAACAGGTCTTGCAATACAACTTTTTTTAATCCTCATTCTATAACGCTTATAAGACAAAAGCAGTGATTGAATCGATGGGCTGCGGACTCGTTTCCTCACCGCTATATTCGCCCCCGAAATAAAGCCCATTGAGAAATTCTGGACTAATATAAAACGATTCGTTAAAAATAAAATTACAAAATTTGCTCAATACTATGACGCTATAATCCGCTTATTTTCCGAACCTAATACTATATAATTTACTATAAATATGATCTTTTATTCATTCTCATTGTTTGTTAGTTAAATCCCTTAGATATACCATCTTTATCTATTTATAAATTTTATCCTCACTGCGTATTACGGTTTATTTAAATGGTGAAGATAGGTTCTTAGCTAAAAGACAGGAGTAGAACACACTTCTTCCTGTCTAAATCACTTTAGGAGACTATCTAAAGATTATGAAACAGTACTCATTAAGTCAGCTGAAAAATATTGCATGAGTACTCACTCCTTTTCTCTTATTAAAAGACTAGCCTAATCTTTTAGATGGTCTCTAAAAATAAAATCACTGAGTTTTCGCATCCCTACAATGCTTTAAAACAATTCTTTTTTGCATCTAATGCAATATGATTTATTATATTAAGCGATTGCGCAAGTTGGCTAAACAAGGTGATCGTTTGCTATCTAAGACGTTTAATTCAAAATTTTGCATGAGGTGGCCCTAACGCTTGTTGAATTCAGGCCATCTTTTTATTTTAGAAATTCGGAAACTTTTTCTGAATTTTCTTGGTTTCAAGCGCTACTTTTGGTATATTTGAGTCCATACATTTTTTTTAACATGTAATTATGAAAGCTTCCGCAGTACTAACAGTCACTGAGTTATCCAACCAACTCAAAAATACTCTAGATGCCTACTTTGCACAGGTCACGGTTCAAGGAGAAATTTCTGGATATAAATGTCATGTTTCGGGTCATCATTACTTTTCTTTGAAAGATGGACAAAATGTTATTGATGGTGTGTGTTGGCGAGGAACAGCTTTAAAAGTTCCACTAAAAGATGGGATGCAAGTACTGTGTCAAGGACGGGTGAGTGTTTATGGTGCACGCTCTAAATATCAAATTTTAGTATCCCACTTGTGGGAACAAGGAAAAGGAGTTTTGTGGGAACAATTAGAACGCCTCAAAGCTAAGCTTCAGGGGGAAGGAATATTTAATCAAAAACGCCCTTTACCTTTGTTTCCCTCTCATTTAGGAATTTTGACATCTCCTACCGGTGCAGTGATTCAAGATATGCTGGATCGATGTCAGGCCCGTTGGCCTTGTCGTATTACCTTATTTCCTATTCAGGTTCAGGGTAATCGTGTGGCTGACGATGTACTGCAAGGATTAAAGTTTTTCCATACTCTGCCAGCTTCCCAACAACCAGACATTTTAATCATTGCGCGAGGCGGTGGAAGTATGGAAGATCTCTGGGGCTTTCAATGTGAAGCGCTAGTTCGAGGAGTCGCTGCAAGTTCTATTCCCACAGTTAGTGCCATTGGTCATGAAACAGACACTACCTTAATCGATTATGCAGCAGATTTACGGGCTCCTACCCCCACCGCCGCCATGGAACTGGTGCTACCTCATCGTCAAGAATTGAGAAAGCGATTGTGGAGCTTAAGTCAGCGCATTCAAAATAATAGTGAAGCATGTTTCGAATTATGTACTGTAAAATATCAGCATATTATGCAACGATGGGGCGCATTCGAGCGCTATCCTGAAGAACCATTAATGCAAACTTTAGACGATATCTGGGATAAGTTGTGTTATGGGGTTAGAAGAGAGTTTGAAAAAAAATGTACTGAATTTTTCAGATTAGAGGCAAAAATTCATCAAAAATGGGGAGATAATCGATGGGCAGAAACTCAACTTTCGGCATGGAAAGAAAGACTAATTCATGCTTTTCATACTCAGTTTAAACAAAAAAGAGAAACATTAACCTGGATGGTGCATCGATTAAGCGCCTCTTCTTACAAAAAAACATTAGCACGAGGGTTTACGTTGACACAAACACCGTCAGGAACTCTTCTTACATCGGCGATTTCTATAAATTCAGGACAAGAAATAAGGTTAATATGGCATGATGGAGTGCGTACTGGGCGCTTAGACTAGTGTCCTAAAAACTCTTTGTAGGTTTTGGACGTTTAGCAGAGGTGGTTGTCGAAATTTCTCTAAAAGCGGGAAAAATAATACTATTTTAGCCGCTTAATTCACAATATTGGTGCTATCGTAGGCATTTTCAGCTAAAAAACATCCCGTATTTAGGCCTTCGATGCTTTTTTAAGTTCTTCTGTGACACTCATTCGCGCTGACATAACAAGGGCCGTTCAAGACCAGGTGTATTGTAGTGTTGAGCTCCTTTTTGCACGGCTTATTTCTCGCTTTTCTCCGTCTGAAGATGCACTTTAATCAGGATAAATAATGCGTTTTGTAAGCAATTTTTTCCAGATTTTCTTGTCTCTCCAGCGAATAAATTGGCGATAAGCGTTGCTCTATTCGCTATAATTGGGCGGACCATCACGCAACCAAGACTCTGTTCACACACTCCAAAAACCATATTGATAAAATTTTGGTTTTCTTTGGTCAGATTACTGTAAAGCCCCTCTCGCCTTGGAAGATGAGGAGCCAAAAAGCTCCAAACATTCATCCGAAATATCATGGTGATGATGGGCTTTTTCAAGAAATTTTTTCCTATTTTTCCATTTCAAAACAATTTATTGTGTGACTACACTCTCTAAGATTTAGCAATAAACAATCCTTTTGCTCTGGGGAAGCAAAGCAAAAAAAGCGAGATAAAAGATATACAGAAGCACAGTCTTGTGTATATTGCTGAAAGTGGTGTGGACATGGTGGTTTGCAAAGATAGAGGCTAGGGAAAAAGATAAACTGGCTTCTAAAAAGAGTGGTAAACATTAGAAGCCATAATCGTAGCTGCATTAGTGAAGAATCAATTTATAGTACCCATGGACTTTAACAAGTTTTATAATACAAATTTTTTTAATCATTGTGAAGAAGAGAGCTGAATCAAAGCGCTAAAACCCGGCCTGATTATGGATCGTGCTTCATTCCATACATCAAAAAAGATAAGAGTGCTCATTCAATTTTTCGGCTGCATACTAATATTTTTACTTTCTTATTTACCCAATCTCAATCCTATAGAAAAATTTTAGAGTAATGTGAAATCATGGATTCAGAATAGGATTACAGAATTTTCTCAATAATCTGAAGAGATAATTTACTCATTTTTCGAACCTAATACGAGATGATTTACTATAACTCTTAGAGTAATTCACAGCACCTAAGCTGTATGACACCGAGAGAAGTCCTGATGGGCAAAAGTAACCTATAGTAATTTAACGTGAAAATAGGATTTCAAAAAATTGAAGTAAGGCCTCTTATCATGCAGGACATTGAGTAATCGTACGGTCAATTCACCGTTTCATAGTAGACGAGCATTTCTCGATAGAATTTAGATCAGATGAATAAGGGAGTAAAAACATTATTGTTTAGTCAACAGATGTGATGAGCGTTCTTGTCTTTTGTGATTGATAGAATTAGGCATGATCTAAAATTACCTCTTGTCCGGATTTTAGCGCTTTGATTGAACATTGTTCTCCCCAATCATTAAAAAAATCTTTATTGCAAGAACTATTAAAACCTATGGATGGATTATTCTAGCGACACTCTAACAAGACTTTCAGGCGCTATATCATTGATTGTTTCTTGATGGTTATGTATTCACAAGGCTTCCCAGAGGAAAGGTTTTGGTATCAGTACTATAGACATCAATAGTCTAGCGATCTCTGCTCATGGTTTAGCTTTATTATTTTCAACATAATATTTTTAGCTGATTTAGATCTATTTTTTTTTAGCTTTCTAATCATGTTTTTTTGCGGGATGATTTTTTATTTTCCCTACCGCATACACTTTTCTACTTATGCTACTTTTACTCACCGTAATTATTGTTGTGCTCATCTTTTGATCATTGTCTAAGTTTATGTTTTTATTCCTCTTTCTTTTAAGTTCAGCTTGTATTGCTTTTTTTCCATTTTTTAACAATTGTAACAAATCTAATTCGATCTTCAAGCTAAATTACTATAACTTCCATTGTACTGTTCGGTTTAAAGAGCATTTTTGATTTTATCTTTTCTTACTTTCTAGATTAATTAATCATTAAGGTTTACATGGGGAAAAATGCCTCTATTCCAGAGACAGGAGAAAGAGGAGGCCTATCCGCTTGTCTTGCGTCAGGATTACGAGAAAAGAGTTGTTTTTTGGTACGAATTTGTCCCAATTGTTTAAAATTGATACTAATTCCAAAAGAAATACCTGGGCGAAGATCGGCGGCCATTCTATACCGACTATATTGAACAAAGAGATCCAATAAAAAGCACTCATTTTCGTACCCAAGTCCAACCCCTTGATTGAGTGGACGATTAAAACGGCGCTGGTGCGTATAAAATTCCGGAATATATACGCTATTTTTTTTGAAATTTTGTGTTATAAAAGCGCGTACATGCCAATGTCGGGTCAAAAGATTGGTTTTAATTTGAAGTGTTGCTTGATGTGCTAGAGTTCTGTAAAAAGGAGCTCGCTCTTTGAGATCTATTGCAACGAATACATAGCTTCCAGAACATTCTAAAACAGGAGTACCTACAGTGCCTCCCACCATATGAACTTGGGAGCGCAATTGAGGCACTTGGGCTCTAAATCGATACAGTAGTTTTGCCCAGGGCCCATTCCAGCTCACTCTTCCCACCACATCAGAAAACCCTTTTGGAATTCCTACAGAGCCTAGTTCCAAAGCAGGCTTTGTGATAGAGTAGCGTTGTCCTATGTACCCTTCAATATGTTGAGTATTATTGACTTTACCTTGAATCTGTACTGCATAGTTGATACGGCTTCCGTCATCCACGCGATCTAGTCCCGGAAATCGGCTATGTGCCAATAAATTACCGTCGTGAAATTGAGCGTTTTCACTATCTTGATTGGGAATACGCCAAGAATTTATGCCACTCGGTGCGGCGACTCCCTGAATAATAGGGGTAATGATCCATCGCCATCCCAGGATAAAAGGATATCGAGCGCTTCCTTCTGCCTCTGGAAATACGCGATAATAATGGGTATTTATGGGAACAGGATAAGAAACATTTGCGTGTTCAGGCCTCACGTACACGGGTTCAAAGGGAGTATAAATAGGAGATTCTCTTAAAGCGAAAGAACGAAGCTGTGCACTGTATACTGCTTGCCCTAAACGGGCAGACCCATGAAACTGCACGCCTTGGGGGGTGAGGTAGTGGGTTTCGAGCATAGTGTCTAAACTGGCCCGCTGCATTTGGGTTCCTTCTTTTCGATATAAGGATACGCTTCCTATCTCAATATCCGTTGCTAGTCTTTTATGAAATAACTCACTTTTATAGCAATATTTTAATTCAGGCGCTACTGCGCAAGATCCCTGAGTTACATCATCGAGAGAAAGGTTTTGATAGCGTAAGGTGCGTAAAGAAACCCAATGTTTTGGATAAAATCCTTCAACCCCACTTTTAGACTCCAAGTAAGGTGCGCTGGTGAACCCAAAAAAGGGACGCGTTGTAAAAAATGTTCGGTCTGACACACTGTATTCATGCATAAAAAATCTCCAATAAGGAGAGAAATGTGTCTCTAAGTCCAGAGCACCATAGCCTCGAAAAGCTTGATGGTCTACTGTTTGCTGTTTTGGAGCGGAATTTGCTGCACCGCTTACCCGAAGCTCTCCTTGGAAAAAGCGTCTCCGATAATCAGATGCTAACATGCCACCCCCTTTTGTCATATAGAATGGTGTAATTTTTAGGTCTTGATGTGGATTAATTCGATAATAATAAGGAAGTCCAGTATAAAATCCTGCGCCAACATTTGCGCCCATGTAGGGCGCTAATATACCACTTCGGGGGCGTGTTGGCAGGTAAAAATAGGGAATATAGAGCAGAGGTATCCCTTTAAGTTTTAATGTAGTATCGGTATATTCCGTTTCTGATGTTTGTTGATTTTGTTCTACGATGGAACTATGGAGTGACCATAGAGGTGTTTCTAATTTATCTTTACATGCATAACAGGGTGTATAGGAAATGTGCTCACCTCTAATCTTTTCTTCAGAAGATTTAATAATTTTTCTAGCTGTTATGCGTTCTCTAAGATAGGTTAACATACGCACATCGTTCAAAGTCCCGGTAGTTAACGTAGGATTTAGTACTCCTTTTTCAAAAAAAATACGATCTCCTGAACTATCTTTTAAGTGTGCTTTCCATACAAAGACTTTGCTTTTAGCCTGATCGTAGACTAAATTTTTACATTCTAATTGAATATTTCCTTTACGTACGGTACACAGACCCGAAACTTTAAGAATATGATGGGTATCATCATACCCCCCCTCTTGAAGCTCTACTAAAAATGGACTGTCTTGATGGAGCTTCCAATCTTGAATATGGGGGCGATATCTAAGGGTAGGCTGGATGGAAAAAATCGCAAAGGCAAAATCAGCATAATATAGTAGTATTCCTACCTTGAACAAACACGATACCATTGTCCGGCTAAAAGGAATGGAGCAAGAGGTATACAAACTGAAATGTTTATAAAAAGATTCCTCATTATGTCATCTTTTTACCAAAAAAAATATATGGTAAAGTTTTCATTATTATGACTAAATCGTTTACTTATGAGATTTAGTTACGACCGAACTACATCTAATGTGTACTGTTATAATAAATAATTTAGCTTAAAGATGAGAGTTAAAAAAAATTAAAATAAGGTAAGATCTGATGTCATTCATTACATTGAGTAATAGTACAGTTAAGCCCTTGTTTCATAGGAGCACAGAATTTCTTAATGGGGGTTAAGTCGAGCGAATATGGCAGTAAAAAAATTAGCTCAAAACTAAGCGATTCAATGAATGCTTTTGTCTTGTATAGCCGACTAATTACCGCACAGTTATAAAGAACAGTGCGTCAATTAAACAATATGTAGAACACAGTGCGTCAATTAAACAATATGTAGAACGTCTTATCTGTTTAGCGTGAGCCCATTGTTTCTCAATGGGATTAAGGCCAGGAGAATAAGGAAGTAGGTAAAATATGACCAAAATTCTTAATCATTTTCCCAACAGCTTTACCTTGATGTAAAGCAGCATTATTCAGGACACTACCACGATTTTCTGGTCTGTTCGTTAGGAACATTTCCTTTACCTAATAAATCAATACCGCTGTATTGACAGAATTCGTAAGTAATCTAATGGCTCCTAAAGTAGAGCTCATTAAAGCGCTTATAGTATTTGTTCTGCACATTTATTTTACTTTTGGAATCCCAATCCTATTTTCTGTAATAACGCTTCCCTTTTAGAGAATACCCGTGAGTTCTTGGCATACCGTGGGAAAATCCACGTGCATTAACTTTGCTTTTTAATTGATCACGCTTTTGGAAGAATACAGATCTTTTTTCTGGATCTTCCTTTGGATTTTTTATAGCGCACCCCAAGATATTTCAGGGCTTTCAAAATGCCAACAGCGCTAACCCCAAAGCGCTCCGCTTACTCTGGCTGATAGGTATCAGGATCTATTTTAGTATCGTGTTCTACACAGTTCATGTTTATTATGCGGGCTGGCTTATAGCGAACTAATTTTGCTTCTAAACGCGTACTCCCTCTATAGTCTGCTGACCCATTCCAAAATGTCTACCCGCTTCCTCATCGCTCTATCCTTCTTTCGTCTTAATTCCTAAATCTTTACGATAATGAATACGACAGCTTTAAATAGCTTTGCTTTTCTCCTATTATAACGATTCCATCGTTAGTTGGCTATAATAGTGATGGAATGAGGTATGATCCAAAATTAATTTCTGTCCAGAGTTGGGGGATTTGATTCAACACTAGTCTATCCAATGATTAAAAAGATTGGTATTGGAAGCGCTATTATATATGCTATGGATTGAGTATTCAGTAAGCCAGAAAATGGTTCTTTTGAAATATGTACTACGCTTTTTAACTCTAGGAGCTTTTTTCTTTTTTTATCTCTTGCCCTATTTTGCAACTCTTCATATCAACACTACTTTTATTATTCTATACAAGACTTTATATCTATATATTTTTATGACTTTTAGATATTCTTCTCGCTCTGTTTTCTAGAGGAAAAGACGTTTTTATCGTTAAAGCCTAGCTCCTTGAATACTTGCTTAGGTATGTCCTTTACTCATTGCATATTTAGCTCTAATATCTGTAATTTTACTTTTCAATATTCTAGTCTAGGTGTACTTCAAACGCTTCTAATGATTTTTTCTTATTATATCATATTTGCATCTAATTCAAAGTGATTTGCTATATTGATAAAAAGTGGTATTGATATAGCGATTTTTAAAGAAAGACGGTGGAGTAAAAGAAGTGACACACTGCTTAGTAAAAACGTAGAAATCCCTACTATAGAGGGCTTAGTAAATAAATCAATCCATAGCACTCATGACGGGTATTGTAATATGAATTTTTTTATCATTAAGGAGAATAGTGTTGAATCAAAGTACTCGAACTTGGACTAATTATGGATAATACTCAATTCTATAGATCACAAAATACGAGAACGTTTATCGAATCGGTTGGTTAAAAAATAATATTTTTACTTCCTTATCCGCCTATAAATCCTATAAAAAAATTTTCGGTCTACTATGAACCTACGGATTAACCGTACCATTGCTCAATGTACTGAATGATGTAAGGTTTTACTCCAATGTTTTCAAATCCTCTCTTTAAGCTAAATTTACTATATTACTCACATTCAATAGTCTTGAGGTGTTAATTTTTTTCATTGCAAAACTTTGTATTCTTACTGTATTGCTTTTCTTTAAATATTGACTAGATTTCTTTTTTAGACATTTTCGCTTTTATACGCTATTCTTATCCCTATTGAATCTAATTTACTCTACCGTAAAACAAAATAAAGATGATCTATTGAGCCTCTAGTGCGTTTACATTACTGATTTAAAATAAGACTTGTTGTTATTTTTTAAATTCTCTTGATCTTAAAAAGAAAAATTGCTAACATAGTATTGATTTTTTTATTTGTATTAATATGAAGTTGTGGCAAAAAAAGTCTTGGAAATGCTCTTCGACTTTTTTCGTTGGTGGTCCGCTTTTTCTGTGTTTGGGGTGCGTACAATGGAAGGGAAAAGAAAAAGTTTCTCTTCCCATCGAGCGCCAGCTTCATATTTATGACAATATGAATACTTTGTTTCCTGATCCCCCGAATTTTATGGGAAAAGGTCCCCACGTCTCTGAAAAAAGCTCCGCTTTATGGTACGGTGCCTTAAAAGCACTGGCTCGGTTTCCTCTCGAAATTTTTAATCCAGAACGTGGATTTTTACAAACGCAGTGGTATATTCCTGAAAATCTTCCTGATCATCGTCTTCAAGTAAAAGTGTGCATTGTCTCCTCTGTAGAAATTCGTGTGGAAGGGCTTTCTGTGACTGTACTCCATCAAGTTTTAAAACAAGGGCAATGGATCCTTATCCCAACTTCATTAGAATTAGAGCAGAAAATTAAACGTAGTATTTTGTTACATGCCCGTAATTATGTTGTTCAAAGTAAATAACCCTTAAAAAAGGACCCTCTATATGAATCATTTTAATAGTTACTCTCCTCTATCTTGTGAGCACAAATGGCAAAAAATTTGGCAAGAAACACAAGCTTTTGAACTGACATCCAATTTAAGAAAAATGTATGTTTTAGAAATGTTTCCCTATCCCTCTGGACAGTTACATGTGGGACATGTGAGAAATTATGCACTGGGAGACGTTATTGCACGATTTTGGCAACACAAAGGATACAGCGTACTGCATCCTATGGGATGGGATGCCTGCGGTCTTCCGGCAGAAACTGCAGCTTTAAAACATAAGATTAATCCAAAAACTTGGACTTATCGAAACGCAGAAACCATGCGAGCTCAACTTCAAGCTTTAGGATTGTCTCTTCAATGGTCTAAAGAAATTTTTTCTTGTGATCCAAAATACTATATTCATGAACAAGCAATATTTCTAAAATTCTATGAACGAGGCATTGCCTATCGCAAGCAAGCAGAAGTCAATTGGGATCCAGTAGATTGTTCGGTGTTGGCCAATGAGCAGGTCATTCAAGGAAAAGGGTGGCGCTCTGGAGCTGTGGTAGAAAAGCGCCTTTTAAATCAGTGGTTTTTTAAGATTACCGACTTTGCAGAGGAACTTTTGGACGGATTAAAAAATCTTACAGAGTGGCCAGAACATGTAAAGCGTATGCAAGAACAGTGGATTGGGAAATCACAAGGAGCTGTTATTCAATTTGAGGTTCTAAATACTTCTTTTACATTTAAAGTATTTACCACGACACCAGAATTATTATTTGGTACGACATTTTTTGCCCTTTCCGTGGATCATCCTTTAGCACTGCTCTGGAGAAAAGAAAATTCAAAAATTGAAGAATTTTTAAAGGCTCAAAACTCTAAAGATACTTCTACTCGAACCGCAGAACTAGAAAAAAAGCAAGGTGTCTTTTCTGGATATTATGGAACCCATCCATTTTTAGGGCACAGCCAAATTCCTATTTACATTACGAATTATGTACAGGGTCATTATGGTACTGGGGCTATTTTCGGATGTCCGGCCCATGATGTTCGGGATTTTGAATTTTCCCAGCGCTATGGGCTTTCGATGATTCCTGTTATTCGTCCCTTTTCCCCTCAAAATATTCCTTTTCAAAGCGATGGACGGATGGTAGATTCAGGATTTTTAAACGGAATGACAGTTTCGGAAGCCCGTCATACTATACTGCGAACTTTAAGTCAACAAAAGTTAGGACATTGCCAAACTGTATATCGCTTAAAAGATTGGTGTGTTAGCAGACAACGTTATTGGGGCGTACCTATTCCTGTTATTCATTGCCCAGTCTGTGGAATCGTACCTGTAGCGCTTCACGATTTGCCTGTTATCTTACCTGAGGATGTAGTATTCGAAGGAAAAGGAAATCCGCTTTGCGCCCATCCTACTTGGAAACATGTCCTGTGCCCCTCCTGTAAAGGGCCGGCAGAACGAGAAACGGATACCTTGGATACTTTTGTAGAATCTTCATGGTATTTTGCGCGTTTCTGTGACGCCCATAATGACCAAAAACCTTTTTCTAAAGAAGCAGTAGCCACATGGATGCCAGTTGATCATTACATCGGTGGTGTAGAACACGCAATTCTACACCTATTATATGCACGATTTTTCTCAAGAGCGTTGAAGGCATGTTGCTATTGGGATGTCGAAGAACCATTTCAGCGCTTGTTTACTCAAGGGATGGTGTGCCACAAGACCTATACTGCCCAAGATGGAAGCTATCTTTACCCTGAAGAAGTTGAAAAACGAGAAGGGAATGCATATTATCGTGCCAGTGATGGAAGCCCTGTTACGGTAGGACGCAGCGAAAAAATGAGTAAATCTAAATGTAACGTCGTGAGTATCGATCAGATGATCAAAACCTATGGTGCGGATACATTGCGATTATTTATGCTTTCGGATACTCCTCCAGAAAAAGATTTAGAATGGAGTTCGGAAGGCATTGAGGGGTGTTGGCGATGTCTTCACCGATTTTGGAATATTTTTTGGGCAGCTCAGGCAAAGACTCGCTTCAATTCAGATTTGGAAAAACCAACTACTTTTTCTATGGCTTCTAAAAATTTAAGAAGAATGACCCATCGCAGTATCTATAATATTGAACGCGCTATTCAAGGGTATCATTTAAACAAGTATATTACACTTTTGCGAGAATTTTCCAATGCTATTCATGACTTTCAAGAAACGGTTCAAGAATACGATGATTCTTCAGCCTGGACTTTAAAAGAGGCTTTGTTAGCCTTTGTTTCTATGATGGCGCCGGTGATTCCTCATTTAGCACAAGAATTGTATAGCTATATTAATCCCGGTGTAGATATCAAGGCCGCAGGGTGGCCCAGTTATGAAGAAGCGCTCCTTCATCAGGATACAGTAACGTTAGCAGTACAAATTAATGGAAAATCAAAAGGAACGATTGAGGTCTCTGTACAAGAGGATGAAGCGGCGGTATTAAAACAGGTTTTGGAGGTGCCAAAATTTAAAGCACTCTTAGAGGGAAAAGAAATGCGTCGTGTGATTATTATCCCTCAAAAAATTATAAGTATTGTGGTTTAATCGCTAAAGGAAATATTTTGTGAACATTTTAAGTCTAAAAGAGGCGACCTTACACCTTCATAAGAAATTAATTCTCTCTAAAGAGACAGTACACATCTATGAGGGAGAAAAAATTGCTTTGGTAGGGCGTAATGGGTCTGGAAAATCTACACTCTTAAAGGTTTTGGCTCAAGAAATTGATGTGGAAGACGGGATGTACATTCCCAAACCTGGGTTGTCCATTGCCTATCTTGCACAAAACCCCCACAGTGTACCCGAATGCTCGGTGAAGCGCTTTGTTGAGAATGTATTAGCAGAGTCTTACTTGGCGTTTCGCGCAGAAGAGCTGGTCTTTACCTTAAAGCTCAATCCTGATCAAATGCTCTCTCAGCTTTCAGGAGGAGAATTGAGACGGGCTTATATTGCCCGAACTTTACTTACCCCGGCGGATCTTATTATTTTGGATGAGCCTACCAATCATCTAGATATTATTGGAATTGAGTGGTTAGAGACTTGGATCGCTAATTCCAGTCAAGCATTCATTATTGTGGCCCACGATCGAAAATTTTTAAAAAATGTTACTCAGCGGACTTTGTGGCTGGATCGAGGCACTTTAAGATCTGCGCCCGTAGGATTTGAGGGATTTGAGGCATGGCAGGAAACTTTTCTTCAGGAACAAATTCGTATTCAATCTCGTTTAGACGTAAAATTAGCCCAGGAGCTCCGATGGCTTGCTCGAGGGGTTACAGCCCGTCGGCGACGAAATGAAGGAAGACTTTCTCGCCTTAAAGCACTTCGAACACAAAAAGCAAACTTTAGTAAAGAACCTAATAAAATTGGAGTTCCTCGTCAAGAGGGGGTGGGTCTTACGCGACAAATTATGGAGGGCTGGGATTTAGGATACCAATTACCGGGAGGCACTGTATTATTTCAAGGACTAAATTTTCGGTTACTTAAAGGAGATCGCATCGGTATTATTGGACCGAACGGATGCGGAAAGAGCACGCTGATTCGAGTACTTACGAAAGAACTGGAACCGAGCCAGGGTGTACTTAAGACTGCTGCTACCCTTAACTGGAGCATATTTCAACAAAATCAGCCTATAGAAGAATTGTCTTATTCGGTAAAGCGGTTTTTATGCGCTCAAGGCTCAGATTATGTGGATGTTCAGGGAAAACAAAGACATGTAGTAGCCTACTTAAAGGAATTTTTGTTTGTTCCTGAACAGGCTCAGTGCATGATTCGGGTGTTGTCAGGAGGGGAGCGAAATCGGTTACGGTTGGCGAAGTTATTGGCAAAAAGCCCGGATCTCTTGATTTTGGATGAGCCCACCAACGATCTTGATATTGAAACCCTAGACTTTTTGAAAGATTTTTTACTCCAGTATCCGGGAACTATAATAATCGTATCTCACGATCGTGATTTTTTAGATGATGTGGTCTCCAGTATTCTTGTGTTTGAATCTCAAGGGCGTGTTCGAGAGTTTATTGGAAGTTTCAGTGACTATTTACAGGCTGAGTCGGAACAGCATGCATTTTTTAAAGCTCCTGCAAAAGAAGTCAAGGCACCTGCTATCAAAGCTTCTTCCTTGATCTCTAAACGCTCGACTTTGCTTAAAAAAGAAAAATTGTCTTATCATGAAGTATTTTTATTAGAGAACGGACTTGAAGAGATCCAGGAACTTGTGGACAAAAAAAATATACTGGAAGAGGCTTTGGAGGTGTTTCAACGAGAAACCCCGTTACCGCTTACAGCGTCTAACCGGGATCATTTAGCAACGCTCTCTCAAGCCCTTTCGCTGTGCTTGGAGCAAATTCAGGATAAGGAAACACTTTGGCTTGAGGTGGCGGAGAAAGCGCAACGTATTGATAAGAATAAAGAGGGGACCGCTTAGTTATGTACCAGGAGAGTTTATAAGAGGTTTTTTAAATTTACACTCCATATTGTTTGATTTTTTCGAATAGCAATTTTTTTAAATTCAATTTTTCATTGGGGTTAAAATACAGTGCGTCTATGGTGCTCATCATATTCTCCACGGCGTCATTTGAGTGCGCATCGTTTTCGTCCTTTTCATCAATACTGAGGAATTTCTTAAGATCTTTTTTTGTTTTTATATTATTTAAATCATTTTTGATACTAGTACTTTTAGAACCTTCAGCCAAGTCGTACACTGTCATGAGAATATTGTCCAACACTACACAATTGTTGTATTTAAGCTCAAGATAAGTGCTTAATTTGTTCAATTCTTGCACAGATAATGAGTGTAAATTTGGTTGAAGAGATGTGATGTGAATGTCGGTAACTATATTTTTTTGGTTGTTTGGATCCAGTAAAGAAGCTGCGGATTCTGTAATTAAAGCGGATATGGTATCTTTTACTTCTTCAAGCTTCGTAGCGCACATTTCTTGGGAAGTACTTAAGATACCTACACTAAAAATAAATATTTTAAAAATGTTCATGATCTATTCAATTTATTTCTTTATATAAATTATTATAAAATTTAATTATTTTATTTCAGTTAATTTTAAATAGAGAGGCTAGTTTTGTATGTATTTAAAAAATTTTTTATAGAATACAATAGTTTATGTAGGCATAGATGTTTAAAAGAGTTATCACTAAGAAAATTTAAGTAAAGGTAAAAAATTCACTACCTACTTCTCATCTTCTTTCTTGCCTTTACCTTAATATTCCTTCGCCTACACGAAGTATATTAGAAATTTTAACGAAGTACCAGTTCATTATTATCTTTTAATCTTGATACAACCCTTACGCTGAAGCTGCACAGCAAGACTAGCATATCAGTTTTTTTCTTTTAAATTAATCAAATAAAAATAATTAAAACTTATAATGATTTTATAGAGAAGTAAATTAAATAGATCATGAAAATCTTTAGAATACTCATTTTTAGTGTAGGAACTTTGAGCGCTACCCAAGGAATCTGCGCCAAAACGCTTGAAACATTAAAAACAGATATAGTAAAATTAATGGAAGGTCCCGTAAACGATCTACTAAATCCAGACAATATGACAAAGCTTAATTTGAACAAAAAAGATGTTGAGCAAGTAGTTAACAAAAATTTAGCATTATTATCTCAAGAAGAAATTGGTTTCTTACAAGAATACCTTTATAATAAGCAACAAAATAATAAGGTACTTAGAAACTTTTTTTCTTCATTATTCAATGACATTGAAGTAATTTATCAAAAACAAGATCCATGGGAAAAGTTTAAAAATACATTAAAGAATTGTCAAAATGAAAAAGATTTTCTTAATTTCTTAGGTGTGCAAAAAATGGACCAGTTTGCTGTGGTGAGTACTTTCAATGCAATCGAGAAAGCTCCTGACGCTATCCAATCTGAGTTAAAAAAATTACTATTCGAGCAGATGAAAAAATTTAGTTTTTAAATACGAAGAGCCCGGATCTATTGATTTTGGATGAACCCACCAACGATCTTGATATATAAAACCCTATATTTTTTTCTTCAATATCCGGGAACTATAATGAGCGTATTCCAAGATCGTGATTTTTTAGATGATGTAGTCTTCAAGTATTTTCGTGTTTAAATCTCAAGGGCGTGTTCGAAAGTTTATTGGAAGTTTCAGTGATTATGTACAGGCTGAGTCGAAACAGTATGCATTCTTTAAAATTCCTGAAAAAAAATTAAGGCCTCTTTTGTAAAAGTAACGTGCGTGTGTCCGAAAAGCTCTACTTTTCTTAAAAAAAATTATCTTATCATGAAGTATTTTTATTGGAGCAAAGACTTGAAAAGGTTTAGAAACGTGTGGAAAAAATACACTAGAGGGAACTTTGGAGGTGTTTGAATTACAAATCCCGTTACTTTTTTTGAGCGTCTAACCGAGATCATTTAGAGCTTGTCCGCAAATGAGAGATATGTTAGTGTATCTGGATGATGTTGGATGCAATTGAGGAATATAAATGAATAGAAGAGCGTATGAGACAGATTTAAAAGACAAAGAATGGGAATTAATATCGGAATATTTTATACCAAATATTAAGAAGGCTGGCAGGCCTGTGAAACACAGCAGAAGAGAGATATTAGAT
>NZ_PHHC01000080.1:107887-113512 GCF_002930195.1 Holospora curviuscula
AAGGTTCAACGGAGACGATGGGTTGTAGAACGAACATTTGGATGGCTTGGTAGAAATAGAAGGCTATCAAAAGAATACGACTTGCTTTGTTCTTCTACAGAGAATAACATTTACATGTCACTTAACAGACTACTCTTGCGCAGATTCTTTCCTCCTAATTAATTTGCGGATAAGCTCTTATAGTAATTTAGCTTGAAAGCGGGATTTTAAAGAATGGAAGTAAGGCCTTATATAATGCAATACATTGAACAATGTTACGGTTAGTATATCGTTTTATAGTAGCCCAAAATTTTTTAATGGGGTTCAAATGGAGCAGCAATGAGACATGATCCAAAATCACTTCTTGTTTGAGTTTTAGCTTTTTGATTAAACACTGTTTTACCCAATAATTAAAAAAATTTATATTATAAGACGCGTTAAGAACTATGGGTTCTATAGATTGGTTGTTCACTAATTGATTTAGCTAGACTATGGGTTTTTTTTGAATATGCGCGAGTCTTTTTAGCAACCAGTTTCTCAGTTTTTTTATCCTATCTTTTCTTTCTAAAAATTTTTATATTAACACCAAACAAGACTTTTAAGCGCTCTTGATTGATCTGTATTTTCAAACGTAATGAATCAGTGATATTAGACTATCTGTGCAAGACTTGTCTTATACCTCTTTCTTCAATGGGATTTTATTACATTCTTTATAAAATCACAATCTGGAACCGTATATTCAGGAGGTTTTGAACAAAAAAGTATACTCACTCTTTATTCAAAAACAATCCAAGTGTCTATTCCTTAGCGAGCATAAAATTCGATGACTGAACTCACTTGATGATCAAACGGATAAGGAATTTGCGTAGGATCAGGTGAATAAGATAATACAGCAGAAAAATTATCGTCTTCTATTTTAAAATATTCCGGAACGCGGCGACCAGAGCTTTGTCCTCTTTGTACTACAGGGTTACCATGCATAGAAGATTTTAAAGATACTACATCTCCCACTTTAACACGATAAGATGAAACATTAACTCTATTTCCATTCACGAATATGTGTCCATGACTCACAAGCTGGCACGCAGAAAATATTGTAGGAGCGAATTTTAAACGATAAACACAGGTCCCTAAACGTTGCTCCAAAAACTGCAAAAAGACAGAGCCTGTATCTTTCTTTGTAGATACGGCTTGGAGATAGGTACGATAAAACTGCTTTTCTGAGATAGAGCCATAGTGCTTCTTTAGACGTTGCTTTACCTTCATTTGTTGGCCATATACTGTGCTTTTCCCTGAAACTCTGGCACCGTGTTGTCCTGCAGGATACGTACGCACAGAAGCGGGTGATCGAATTCCCTCCCAAAAAATACCGTAACGTCTTTCTGCTTTGTGCTTAGAACGAATAATTTTTGTCACGTGTCACCTACAAGTAATTAATTTTCTATATTCTACCTTTATTCAGCATAGGGTGTCAAGGTCTTTAGAAAATTCATGATACTTCAAGAAAATATAATATTAAAAAGAGTGAATATTTTTAAAAGATTAAAAAAAAATAAAAATTATAATATATCATAGTTTTATTCTACGCAAGAACACGGTTTTTATAGAATTTTTTGTAAGATTTTTTCAGATATCTAACAAAAAAAGGGTAAAAATCTGCCCCCTTAATCGATCATAAAGGTGCATTTTTTTTATCGATTTTTTGAAGAATTCCTAGTTTCTAGGGATAATTTTATATTAATTATATGCGTCTATCAAGGCAATAAATGATGAAACAAGGGATTCGAGTTCCTCCAAAATATCATACGCTTTATTTTTTAGAGTATTGTCGTTGAAGGAGTGCTAGCTCTGAGAAATATGGCGGAAGACGTATTATTGTTTATATTGTTTGGTATCCCTAGTTGGCTATACCAGCCTGCATTATCCATACCAAAAATTATTTATTTTGAGAAACACCCTCGCTTGCAATAGTTCCTATTTTTGCTCTCGTCAAGAAACTGGCAGGAAAGGCCATCTTCCATACTCATTGTCCCATCCTTTTTGGAGCTGTCTTTGAGAAGGAAAGACTACCACCGAGTTCCTCACCACCAACAGCATACTTTCTACAAAGCGGCTATTGTCTCCCAAAATTTTCCTAAAAAATCGAGCTTGATTTGTTCTCATTGGTCTTTTTTAAGATGACGGGAATACATCATAAAATTTCCTCTATTTTTATCAGCCTCGGTTTTTAATTTAATGGTCCACAGATGTTAACCCCTGTACTAGAGTACTGTAATTTTTTCGTACTCAGAAAACTTTTTGAGTCATTTTTCTAAAATACTACCTCCAGTAACTTTCCCAAGAAGGAGCTTGTTCTATCTGGATATTTTTTGGTTCAGAATTCGTATTTTCTTTAGTTTCTGTCATGTCTTTAAGACGCTGCTCCTCTTGAGCTCTTATCTTGGAGCCAAACTTTGTCATTGTTTCTGGGGATAATTTTGATTGGTTTTCTTCTAAACGCTTTATTTTATTTCTGAGTTCATGTCCCAGGGATGCTTTAAGCGTTTTCATGTTTGGATCTTGAGCACTTAAAGAAAAACCTTCTTGAGATTCAAGTAATGAAGATCCCTCTAAAGGCGTAAGGGCCTTGTTTAACGACTTGACTTGGGTTTCATGATATAATGTACTTAATTTCTCTATAAAAGCATCAAATATTTTGTCTTTAATATGGGTTAAAATAGTCGCTCTAGCATGAAGATATTGACCTGTAACATTTTCCAGCTCATTGTGCTTATGCTCCGCGGCATTCCCTTTAAGTTTTTCTATGGCTTCGGTTAATGCTTCAATCACTTTACTTTGTTCCAATACAGTCTTCGTGAATTTAATCATGGTGTCTTTTAAAGCAAAACGATTCTTTTTCAAAGACTTCAATCTTGAGTATTCTTTTACTATTGTATGGTAGAGCGCGTCAAAATTTTTTTTATTCAAGGTTAGAAATTGCTTTGCTTTGCTTTGAGCCCAGGTTTCATACTCATTAATCTTATTCTGTAATATTTTTTCCAGTCTTTTTCGATCTTTGATAGAAGTTTCGTTAATTTTCAACTTTTTTTCTAATTCCGAAACAAGAGTTTTGACCCATTGTTTTGTTTGTTCTAGTTCTTGTTGTTGATTGTGGTTACTCAATATTTCACGCTCTTGAGACGCCGCATTGAGATAATCATTAAAGTCTTGAGTGCGCAATCTTACTTCTTCTGTATCTCCGTAAGATGGTCTAATCACAAGAAAAAAACCTAGAAAAAGACTTGAATATTTCATTTTTATTTTCATATTTATATTTTTAAATATACTGACATACAATAAGAATACAAAAAAAAGATAAAGAATTAAATAAAATATATCAACGTGTATTGTGTCTAAAAGTTCAATGATGTTCTTCAAAAGAATGGAAAAAAATATGGAATAATTTAATATGAACGTGAGTCCCCCAAAGTATTAAAAAATTAAGTGTACGTAAATTAAAGGATCTACTAAATATTTCAATTCCATAAACAGAAAAATACTGTGTAAGATCTGTAAAAATATAGTAAATAAAATAAAAGGTATAAGAGTTCAAGACAAGAATTATAAAAAAATAGAAATCATGCCCCTAGAAAAATGAGTATAGGTAGACTATGGAAGGATAATTTTTTTCCCAGTCGTTAGTTGGATTGTGCAAAAAAATATTATGCCGTTAGTCTTTGAAGAAATACGGCATTCTGCTTTAGTTGAAGCGTATATAAAAAATGTCTTCATTAAAGCAATAAAAAAAGAAAAAGTAGTGATGATAGATTCTATTAGTTTTCATAAAATAGCATTAAGTAGAGATACTAATAAGAGCAGGCAGTTTATCTTTGTCTATCTTGTCTTCTGATTTACACTTTATAAACCATTCTTGGGTTAGGATAAGAAGTTATATTCAGAAAATTTCTGTAAATTTTACTGGATTTTTTCAGGCCGTAGCTTTTACATAGTCAATATTTTAATGAATTACGCCGTACCTGTTTTTATTTTGAATCTAGGGATTGATTTAAAAGTTGTTCTCACAAAAAAATCGTTTATAATTTAAGTTGAATAGCTTGACAACAGTAAAAGCAATGACTAAAAATTATGACCTTAAAACGGTCAAAGGGTTTGGTGAAGAGTGGGCACGTTTTGATCAATCAAAACTTAGTGATATGGAACGTTCTAATATTTTTAATCAATACTTTAGTATTTTTCCTTGGGAAAAGCTTCCGAAAAATGCTGTTGGATTTGATCTTGGGTGTGGGAGTGGTCGGTGGGCTCCACTTGTAGCACCTCGCGTTACAGAACTTCACTGTATTGATCCTTCTGAAAAAGCCCTTGAAGTTGCACGAAAAGCTCTTATTTCGTTCCCAAATGTGTACCTTCACTTAACAAGCGTTGATGCTATTCCCCTGTCTGACGGGTCTATGGATTTTGGATATAGCCTTGGAGTCCTGCACCATGTTCCTAATACCTTCAAAGGGATATGTTCCTGTTCAGCCAAGCTCAAACCTGGCGCACCGTTTTTGCTTTATCTATATTATGCACTGGACAATAGGCCGCTTTGGTTTCGAGCCATTTTTTTTCTTACTCAGGGTGTACGTCGGACTATATCAAAACTCCCCCAAGGGCCTAAAAATTTTCTATGTCAAGTAATTGCAGCGTGTTTGTATTATCCTTTGGCTAAATGCTCAAAAATACTTGAAAAAATTGGAATAAGTGTAAGAAATTTTCCTTTGTCGTTTTATAGAGATAAAAGTTTTTTCGTAATGCAAACAGATGCTTTGGATCGATTTGGTACACGTCTCGAGCAACGATTTACTCAAGGGGAAATCCAAAACATGATGAAAGCTGCAGGATTTACAGATATAAAATTTAGCAATCGTGAACCCTATTGGGTAGCTGTTGGAATTAAGCAATAAAAATAACGCTTGGGATGTATCCCAGTTAGGGTAGGGAACATGCCTAAGCTATTCTACGCTATGAAATCTCGTGGTGTTGTAATGACATTGGAGTTTAATTGGAAAAACGATCAAGCATCTTATCGGGATTTTTTTTGCGGTGGATGGTCTAATGTTTACGGTACTTATCACAAAATTTTTTATTACTTTTTTGTTTAAATCCTAGTGTTTTGCATCCTATAGACCTCTTTAAGCACAGGTCTAGAACGCAGAAAGATCAGCCATTAGGCGTACCATATTTATTCTAGTCCAAAAATTTTCTTTACTACGTAGTTCACGTTTCAAGAAAAAGAGCTAAGCCTCCCCAAATGTTTGTATAAGATTGAAAGTGTTTGTTAGGGCCTACACATAAAAATAAACCAAGGGACATAAAAAAAGAGTTGAGATAAATTGTGAATCATGTAAGAAACACGCAGTACTTACGGTGCAAGCCGTGAAGGTCCAGGATCTTTACCCAATGAACAGCGGCTCAGGGATACAATATTTTGATTTCACTCATAACTTCACCCCAGTCATGAGCCTAATCAGCGCTTATGGGATGCCTTGTTCCTAACTCAATGTAAACTATGTTTTATCCAAATTTTCGAGCTTTGGCACAGCAGCCAGTGACGTCATCAGTATTGAGGGTAACACCATTGGCAACAGCGACACAGATAACGCCTTC
>NZ_PHHC01000080.1:113817-125273 GCF_002930195.1 Holospora curviuscula
GCTTGATAAGCGTTCTCTCTATCCATTTTTAATCGTATCATAAGCCGTACGCTCACTTACCCCATAGCATAGCTTTGACTTATATGGAAATAAGTACGGGTATTGCCGTATGTACTCAAGAGAAATAACAAGGCGATCCTCTAAAATAAGCGTGTTCTTTCCACCGCCTTTCGCTTTCTTAAGGCCTTCGGCTTCTCTCAAAATATCAAGCATCTTTTCAAAAGGTGATCTTTTAACGCCTGTTAAATGACGAAATTTTTCGTCTTCTATATTTTTCATGGTTTCGTACTTCATGACAGATCCTTCTATAGAGCGTTTACATCAAACTTTAAATTCAATCCAGTTTCTGAAGAGGTCTAGTGATGCGCAAAAATGCTATGTTCTTCAAACACCGATCTAACTTTGTCAAAAAAATTCTTCATGCTTAGGCTCTGAAGTTCTTGTTTAGTCCTCTTGATTTTTTGCCCTTGATGATCCTAAAATGATAAGAAGCATGGTAAAATTTTGAGAAATTGTGAACTACCTATCTGACTTTAAACCGCCTTTGGTGTGGACTGCGTGCATTACTCCCTTTAAAGATCATAGCTTAAATATAGATTATAAAGCACTGGAGCGTGTTCTTCATAAACAAGCTCTGTGTGAAAACGGTATTATTCTGTTTGGCAGTACTGGAGAAGGAGTCTCACTCTCTGTAGAAGAAAAAAAAAGTATTTTAGAGTTTGTGATGCGGTTAGATTTAAATATCCCTATATTTTGTGCACTCCCTACCTATAGTTTACAGGGAGCAGTGGACTGCATTAAGCAATGTCAAGAATATGCAATACAAGGATATTTAGTGAGTACTCCCCTGTATACTTGTCCTGGAAAAGAGGGCCAAAGTCAGTGGTTTCAGGCTATACTAACCATGGCACAAAAACCTGTGATGTTGTACAATATACCCCGTCGTACTGGGGTTTCGTTATCTGTAGATACACTGTCTTTTCTAAAAGATCATCCATTTTTATTTGGTTTAAAGGAATCGAGTGGGTGTCTTAAAACCGCTTTTGAGTACACTAAAGCAGCACCACGTATCCAATTGTTGTGCGGAGATGATCATTTAATGGCGGCGTACAGTACCTTGGGTGCTAAAGGATTGGTATCGGTTTTATCTAATGTCTGGCCAAACCTTTTAAAGTATTACGTTCAGGAGAGTTTAGCGGGACGTTGGAAAAAGTTATTTTTTTGGAATGCTCAAAACGCTCTTTCTAAAGCATCAAACCCTATTCCTGTCAAAGCCTTAATGCGTCTCCTTAACTTCATCTCTTCAGATATGGTGCGTCTACCTTTATCAAAAAATGACATACCCGATCTTCAACCCCTTCGGGCTCTACATCAGTTTGCCTTGGAGGAAATGGAGGCTTGTGGAATAACCGAGGGTTAGTAGCCCTAAACCCTATAAGTGTTCCGTTTCCTTGATCTTTCGCTTAGTTTAGTGTACTTCCAGGAGACATTTTGATGTTGGACGAGCCAAAATAGATTTTTAATACTTTTTCTCCACGGGACACGTCCTCTGAAACCGAGGCGAAGGAATCTTCGGGGAGTTGAATTTTTTTTGAAATTCTAAATTTTACTTTTACAGTTCCGTTTTCAACATTCAGTATGAATTTTTTTACCTGTCCTACAGTGACCCCGTTTATCGTGACTGGAGCCCCCACCTCTAGTGCGTACCCATCTATGGAATCAAAACGTGCATACATGATCTTTGTTACCCATATTGAATAAAAATATTTAATACAAATAAATAAAAGAAAAATTATTCCAAAAGGGATAGCTATCAATAAGACAAAAGGGATAGCTACCACTAAGCCGATTATAATTATTGGAAAGTATATAAAAAAAAGAATTCCTAAACCAATAAAAATGACGATTTTCCAAAAGCCTGTTGATAAAATTTTTTTACTGAAATAAGACATCTTGAAAGCCTCGCAATTCTGTTTTTGTTTAGATACATTGTATTCTGAAATTAAAAAGATTACATTATACTGCTCAAATGTTGCTGAAAAAGAGTCTGGATCTTACTTTACTCTCATGATCATTCTTTGTTTGAACGCTGATGCTGCAGTATAATTCGGGTACATTTGGCTCACAATAATTTTTTTAGCAATATTGTGTGCATCAGAAATTTCAGATTTAATAGAAAATGTTAATGACATGGTACACGCCTGGAGCAATAATTTCCCCAAAGGAAAATTCAAAATATGATGGAAGTTACAGGATTTACAGAGATCAAATTTAGTACTCGTGCACTCTATTGGTTGGGTGTTGGTATTGAGAAAAAATTAACGCTATTTTTCGGGTCTACGTATAGAAAACACATCCTAAGCTGTTCTACGCCGTAAGATTTCAACGATAATGACGCTAAATGGACTTTGATGAAAAAAAATTTAATTCTAGTAATTTTCTTATAGGGGGTACCGTAATTTTTGTGGTATTTTTCACAGAACTCTTTCAGTAATTATCTATTTTTTTATCGAAATAAAACATCCTGAAAGCCTCGCAATTCTGGTGTGTGGAGCTGATCTGGTCCTAATTCCCGTAGTACTTCTAATGCATGAATTCCAATAGTAAGATGCTCTTTAACCCGTTGTTCATAAAAAGTTTGTGCCATCGAATGTAATTTAAGCTCTCCGTGGAGTGGACGATCAGAAACACACAACAAAGTCCCGTAGGGTACTCTAAATCGAAATCCATTGGCAGCAACAATTCCGGATTCCATATCTAAGGCAATAGCCCGACATTGACGAAACGTTTTGGATCGATTGACTACATCCAATTCCCAATTTCGATCTCCAGTCGAAACAATAGTACCACACCGAACACGACGTGTCATGGTGGCGTCATCTAATTGGCACACCTCTTGAATAGAATCACGCAAAGCTTTTTGGACGGCTTCTACCGGGGGTAAGGGGATATTGGGACTGAGTCCTTCATCCAATACATGGTCGTCCCGCATGTATCCATGAGCTAAAACATAATCTCCTAGCCTTTGGCTTTGTCGAAGTCCAGCACAGTGCCCTAACATAATCCAACAATGGGGACGTAACACCGCTAAATGATCGGTCATATTTTTAGCATTGCTGGGACCTACACCAATATTAACTAAGCTAATTCCGTTTCTATCTGCTCTTGCTAAGTGGTAAGCGGGCATCTGGAAATGATGCCCTGCTTCTCGAGTTTTAGATAATTCCATATCTTGTGCCAATAATTCGGTATCTTTAGGCTCTACCCAATGAGTATAAGAGCTATCTTCTTCAGATAAGCGTTGCTTTGCGTAGTAAAAAAACAAATCTATATAGCGCTGATAATTAGTTAACAAAATAAAATTCTGAAAGGAAGAAGCGTGAGTTCCACAGTAATGCTGGATACGGGTAAGAGAATAATCCGTACGTTCTGCAGAAAAATAGGATAGTGGCTTGATCATTAGCTGATCCCAGGCAACGGTTCCGTTAGCCACCTGGTCATCCATATCTTTGGGAGAAGGCATAGTAAGCATTCCTTTAATTTCTGAAATATCTTTAGCATGAGACAAAACATCTTCCTTTAAAAAGTAAATAGGAATGAAACGAGAACTGCGCCCTACGACACAACACAACTCATGAACAGAAAAAAGATGACTCAACTGTTGGCCCCAGTATTCTTTAAACAAATCTGGATGTGTTACCGTAGTACCATAATACCCATCTTCCCTTAAGATAGCCCAGGAGCGTAATGCTTCACAAATATGTTCCGCGCCGCTTCCCCATATGCCTAAGTAGGGGTAGGTTCCTTTAAATTGTAATTTCAGATCTTGCAGTGTAGAAGGGCTACCTACGGCATTGCGCAAATCCTGAACACTGTCAGTGTAAAGCGTTTCTAGCGCCAGGATAGCCTCCTGGGCGTTACGGCATACAACGGGATCATAAACCGCCGCATTTTTAGTAAATACGTCCATGTGGAGCTGCTCTTGTAAAGATATGGCAGGAGAAAAAATATTGTTTTGGGCATATTTTGGTTCCATATCCATCTCCTTTTTTAGCACTTATAGTCATTTTTCTAGTATATCTTTTTAAGTTCATACTTTGCTACCAATATAGTGGGCAAAGATTTTATCACCAGAACTCTATAAAGAAGTTCTATTATATATTTATCTTTATGTGCATTATGGTGTAGTCTTTCTTTAGGCATCAATTAGGGCACTCATAGCATGTTCTTGAATAAAAGCTCTTCGAGGGGGAACTGCATCTCCCATTAGGGTAGAAAATAGTTCATCCGCTGCTTGAGCGTCTTCAATACGTACCTGGAGTAACGTCCGGGCGTAAGGATCCAACGTCGTTTCCCATAATTCATAATCCTCCATTTCTCCAAGGCCTTTGTAACGTTTTATCTCTAGACCTTTTCTTCCGTATTTATTCATGTGATCCCATAAAGAACAAGGACCGTATACAGGAATCCGATCTTCTTTTTGCCTTAGTGTACACACTTCTTGGAACATTTCTAACAAAGACTCCCGATAAGGAAGAAGTTTTCGCAGCTCTCCATGGGCATAGAGGCTATAGGAAAGCTTGTTTCGAAAGGTAACGCCATCTTTTTCATAATGAATCACTAATTCTGGGGAATTGGTTTCTGTCTCTGGCTGAATTTTCCATCTCCAATCTCCTAATCGTTGAAGCTGAATTAAAGCATTTTCAGTCCAATGGGGGAGGTCTTCTGGGGAAGGAGTATTAGCCAAAAGCCCCGCCAAGAATAACTGTTCTACAATAATAGGATTTCCCAGCTCAAGTCCTAGCTGATGAATATGAACTTTTGCTTTTATACACAGCGTTAAAAATGCTTTTAAATCAACTCCTGCTTTAGACATATAACTATTTTCTAATACAGCACCGCGCATTCCGGTATCCATGAGAAACTCTTCTAAAGCTGTTTCATGTTTAAGATATATCTTAGATGATCCTTTACGTACACCGTACAAAGGTGGTTGGGCAATGAATAGATGGCCTTTTTCAATTAAAGACCGCATATGTCGAAAGAAGAATGTCAATAATAAGGTGCGAATATGACTTCCGTCCACGTCCGCATCCGTCATTAAAATTACGCGATGATAGCGCAACTTCTCTAAATCGAATTCTACACCAATACCAGTACCTAACGCTACAATCAGAGTTCCAATTTCACAAGAAGCCAGCATACGGTCGAAACGCACACGCTCTACGTTTAAAATCTTTCCTCGCAGTGGAAGAACAGCCTGAGTTTTTCGATCTCGGGCATTGCGAGCGGTTCCTCCAGCACTTTCTCCTTCTAAAAGACACAATTCTCTTTTCTCTGGATCTTTTTCAGAGCAATCTGACAGTTTTCCAGGTAACGAGGCAATGTCTAATGTACTTTTTTTCCGTGTTAAGTCTCGCGCTTTGCGCGCCGCTTCCCGCGCAAAAGCAGAATTTGTAATGCGAGCGTAAATACGTTTTGTGTCTTGCACATGCTCTTCTAACCATTGGATAAGTCCTTCAGCGATAGCGGACTCTACCAAAGGGCGAATTTCAGAAGAAACTAGTTTATCTTTTGTTTGAGAGCCAAATCGGGGGTCAGGAATTTTTACAGAAAGGACGCTGGTGAGGCCTTCTCGAATATCTTCTCCTGTAAAGGTAACTTTATCTTTTTTATAAGATGATCCTCCATGATTAAATACTCGGGTTAGTGCAGAACGGAATCCTGCCAAATGTGTACCTCCCTCACGTTGAGGAATGTTATTGGTGAAACATAAGCTATTTTCATAATAGGTTTCAGTCCATTCCAACGCGGCCTCCACCGTCATACCATCTTTATGTACGCAAATATAAATAGGAGAAGATTGTAACACTTCTTTGTTTCGATTTAAATGGGTAACATACGCTTTAAGTCCCCCGGAATGGGAAAATACCCAAGATTTTTTATTGGAATCTCTACAATCTTTCAAAGACAGTGTTAATGAAGGATTGAGGAAGGCTAATTCTTGTAGGCGTTTTTCCAATATTGTTGCGTCAAAATTTGTAATTTTAAAAATTTCGCTGCAGGGAAGAAATTTTACTTGGGTTCCTTTCCGGTCACTTTCTCCTACCCGCTCTAAACTTCCCTGTGGGACACCCTTACAAAAACGCATCTTGTAGGTAGAGCCGTCTCTCCAAACTGTAAGATCTAACCAAGAAGAAAGGGCGTTAACTGCAGAAATTCCTACACCATGCAATCCTCCAGAAACTTTATAGGCGTTTTGATTAAATTTTCCTCCAGCGTGAAGCCGAGTCATGATAAGCTCTGCACCAGAAATCCCTTCTTCTTCATGAATGTCTACAGGAATACCTCTCCCATCATCAGTAATACAAGCACTGCCGTCAGGCTCTAGAACCACTTCAATACTGTTACAATGTCCCGCCAGACTCTCATCGATGGCGTTGTCTACTACTTCCCAGATCATATGATGAAGACCACTGCCATCATCAGTATTACCTATATACATTCCTGGGCGTTTTCGCACAGCATCAAGGCCTTTAAGAACTTCGATATTTTTAGAAGAGTAAGTGGAAGATGAGTTCATCACAGTGTTCCTAAATAAATGGGTTAAATTTTTTGTTGCGTTGGGAAGGGAAGGGGGGAGCTTAGTATTAGATTACACAAACACGTATTATAATTTTATTTTTAGAAAATATTTGCGTATGCACTGTTCCTAAGAGTGATTTTTTAATGATGAGAATCTGTATGCTCTTTTGTTGGAGGTGAATTTACATGGTCTTTTCCTTCAGAGCTTTCTTTTCGTGTTTTTTTTTCATCAGGTACTAAAAACTTATATAGCAAATCTTCAATCATTAAGGGGGCTTGAGTTTGATAGATGATCTCTCCAGCGCGCATCTTTACTTCCGACGAACCTAAGTCAAGTTTTAATACTTTTTCCCCGAAAAGGGATTCCCCCGTAATAAATGCAGAGGTATCTTCCGGAAGTTCAATTTTTTTTAATATAGTAAATTTTACTTTTACAGATCCACTTTCAGGGTCTAACGTAAATTTCTGTACACTTCCAACAGCTACGCCATTAATTTTTACAGGAGACCCCAGGCGAAGACCATCTATTGCATCAAACTCTGCATACACCGTAACATATTTTTTGTTTATTCCTCTCGAACGAATAAGAATAAATCCAACGCTTGTAACCACACACAACAAAATAAAAGCGCCTAGAGCGGTCTCAAAACGTTGACTCTGAATTTTCACAGGCGATACCAAAAACATGCTGCATAAAATTAATAGTATCACTTTTTTGATATGTACACAATAGACGACTCAAGCATTATGGGAACGCTGTTATTTAGTATATTAAAGTTAGTTAGAACGGAAACTTTTTTGATAAGCGGTACAAAAAACTACGTTAATTCATCATTGACATGGCCCATTCAATGCAACTATTTTTTTTTATCCACCATAACCCTATACCTTGTTTAAATATGGTTACTATGTATCACACGTTAGGAGCAGACTTAAGGTCTTAACGGTTATATAGTGTTTTCAGCGCTTTACTTTCTTGCCTGGATCCCTAGCCTCTAGACCTCTTGTTGAGCTGTTTTTATAGAACGAATTTCTATTATAGCGACTGAAGGCTTAATAATTTTTTTTTCTTACTTTTTTCTCACGTTTTGGCGTAAGTATTTTATGTATGCTATCTTATGTACAACTAGAGATAGTCACATAAACCATTTTTCTAATCTATTGAGGATTATTTTAGTGAAAGCGAGTGAAATAAACGCTTTGGCTGATTCAGTAGACCTCTCATACTCTTTGGATAGCCTCCTAAAATGCTTTAATCAAGCAAATGAACGCTCTACACCTTGTCTCCATTGTTTTATAATACTCAGTAAAGATCCTTACGTATGAAGATAAACTCACTGGTTTAGATCACTTTGATAGCCTTGATGTGCTAAAATGTTCACCAGCCTTGGAAATTTTTCTCTTAACCCAAATAATACTTTTTTGGCACACGTGCTATCATGAAGCCTAGCGCGGTACTTAGCCTATAGCCCAAAGTGCCTACCTCCTAGATGTACTACCTACCACTTTCTTGCCTCCATCTCTGCATTGTTTAAAAGAGCTTAGGTTCAGGCTCTGGCTATCGATGATTCCTATGCTAGGACTTTGCTGTTTCCTTCTCTTCATTCTGAGAATATCTCTGGGTTTATTCATTAATGCTTGAATGCCGATGATTCCTATGCTAGGACTTTGCTGTTTCCTTCTCTTCATTCTGAGAATATCTCTGGGTTTATTCATTAATGCTTGAATGCCCCCCTATGCTTTAGCCTGTTAAAGTTGTTCAATACTTGCTTCCATAGCCCAAACGCTTTAGGGAGATCTCTCCAAAACCAGTCATTTTTGATATAAACTCTGCCGTTCCATACCCGCCTAGTATCTTTAGCCGGAGGGCTTGCTTACTTTCCACCCTTCGTCTTTTAGATCACTTGTATAGCTTTGTGACATTTCTCACCTCTCTTTGATGTCAATTCTATACTTTATCCCCGCTATTTCACCCGTTTACGTGACTGGTTCTGATGCTGCTATCTCTCCTAAAATTCGTAGACACCTTGACAAAAAGAACAATATTTATGGAACATTCATCACTATTATTCTTTTCTTTATATATAAAATATATGGTACGAATAAAATGTTTTTTTATTCTCCAATGGGTTGTAATAAATCATGTTCAGTTCTACTCCTTTTCATTGGGTATCTGGTTAAATGGCTAAAATAATTTAGATCTGGTGAATAAGGGAATAAAAATATTATTTTTCAGCCAATCGATTCAATCAATTGCTTTTGTCTTTTGAGCGTTGTGGAATGATGTATTATCCATAATCAATTTAGGGTTTACGGCTTTAATTAAACAGTGTTTTACCCAATGATTAAAAAGATTTGTAGTGCAAGATCCGTTAAAAATCATGGGTGCTATGGAATTGATTGTTCACAAGACCATAGAGTAATGGTTTAATAAAACAAGTAACGCATTCTCTTAATAAAGAAAAAAATGTAAAAGAAAGCATCAAAACTGTTTGAAGTACATAGAAAACAGTCAGTAGATGGCATAAAAGATATAAGAACAAAAGAAATTACCACGATAGAGAACATTTTAGAATACAAACGTAGACTGGACTATTCAAAGGTAGAATTATTTGTTAAAAATAATGAGAAGAATAGATTAAAAGATATTAGGGCTGAGTTTCCGATAAGCAAAAGATATGCCAAATTAGTTTAAAGAAGCTAGGGTTTAGCGATAAAAAACTTCTTCTTCTGGGAAAGCTAGTCAAGAAAAGCAAGATAGATATTTAAAAGTCCTTCAAGAGATACCAAAGAAAAGTCTTATATATATCGCTGAAAGTGGGGTGAATATAGTGATTTGCAAAGCGAAAAGATGGGGCAAAAAAGTGAGAAACTGGTTTCTAAAAAGCGTGGTATGCATTCCACAAAACTTCACAGTGTAGAAGCCTTAGTGCAATCAATCTATAAAACCCATAAGGGATTTCAAGGCCCCCTCATAAAAATAAATATTTGAAAAAAGAAAAATAATAAGGGAATTCCTTGGATGGTGAACAATTTAAGGTAAGGTTCATGAAAGAAGTAGAAGAAGGGGGGGGGTAGATCATTTTAAACCCCTAAAAGATTCTAGATCGAGTAAAGAATAGGCTGCATGGGATGTCTGAGATAGGGGTAGCAGTTTTGTGCGCAGCGCTATGCTGGCCTGAAGGATGGCAAGATGTTGAAGATTTTGGGAAGTTAAAAATAGATCTCAGGAGTCATCTGCCCTATAATAACCGCATATTCCGTGACGATACATTTCCCAGGTTCTTTAGAAGCCTTGATCCTGATCAGTTTCACGATCTATTTCGTACCTGGGTGAAGCGCATAAGTAAAAATAGCCCGGCAATATTATAGCAATCGATGGAAAAGTATCAAGACGCAGTTGAGATGTTACATAAGATACGCGCTTTTGCTACAGAGGCTAGGCCAAGGGAAGATAATGGATAAAAGCAAGGAGATCACAGCACTACCGAAAATATTGGATTGGCTGAATAGTAAAGGATCGATTCTCACTATAGGTGCCATGGGATGTCACTTAACGTTGCAGATAAAATCCTGGGTAAAGGAGGAGATTATATATTTTTTCTCAAAGGTAATCAGGGAAATCTTTTAGATGATGTGACGCGATATTTTGAAAAAGCACCATTAGAAGCGATCAAATATTGCGCAAATTACGATAAGGGGCACGCGAGGGTTGAAGTTAGAAAATTCTCGGTAAGTCAGGATAGTCAATGGCTCATCTTAAATACCCCTAATGGGCGTTCCATTAAAAGCATGGCGCGAATAGAATCGGCTCGTGAGATAAAAGGTAAGTTTTTTAGTGAAGTGCGGTAGTATGGATCTTCTTTAGAAGTTAGTCCTGAAACAATACTCTCATATATTAGAGGTCATTGGGTCTTACATTGGGTAGTAGATAGGTCATTTGGTGAGGATCAAAAGAGAATACGGAAGGAAAACGCTCGCCACGGTAGGCAATAAGCAGGAATATAGCTCTGAACAAGCTCAGATGCTAGGACAATCAATCAAGAGGTTCAGAAAAATGAGGGGGCTGGAGTGAGGACATACTTTTCTATATCTTGAAACAAAATTTTTGATGAGGTGACCCTCTAAGGGGTTTTTGAATTGATTAAAACAGTGTTTAATCAAAGTTTTAAAGCCTGGGATAATTATGGATAACACTTTTTTTCATAAAGTCCAAAAAAAAAGCGCGCTTATCGCATCTTTTGGCTAAAAAATAATATTCTTATCTCGTTATTCACTTGATCTAAACCCTATAGAGAAATTTTGGGCTAATATAAAACGATGCATTAATAATGGAATTACAGAATTCGCGCAATGATATGAGGCGATAACCTGCTTCTTTTCCCCATCTAATACATTTTTCGTTTGATTTTGGAACATCCTACTATCCTGTTTTTATTGAGGAGGGCATTTTACATATATGGAATAGAATATAAAAATTTTAACCTATATCTCTATGTCTTTATAAGGCAAAAAAGCCGTGTAAAATAATTGTTAATAATCGTGGGTAGGCGCTGTAGGGTTCGAACCTACGACCTACTGGTTAAGAGCCAGCCGCTCTACCAACTGAGCTAAGCGCCCCACTACAGTAAATTCTAGCACTCTTTTTGTAGTACGTCTAGTACCCTAAATACCAGGACCTACGCAGGAAAAATTTATCTTGACAGAGTTAGCGAGGTGTTTGAAAGACATAGCATTTTTGCCCGTCAGTGATTTAATGGGTGGTTTTCGGCTTTTTTTCAGGTTCACTCATACTAAAAGTGCTTATTTAGGCAGTATATCTAAGTTTTCAGCCGTATTCTCATGGCCAATACAGGCTTTGTCTTCGTTGA
>NZ_PHHC01000080.1:126642-148092 GCF_002930195.1 Holospora curviuscula
GTTCCAAAATTAGGTCTCCAGTAAGGGTGTTCCCCTTAAAGGACGGTGTTTATTGGATAAAGATCTTGGACCTTCAAAGCTTGTACCGTTAGTCCTGCGTGTTTCTGGCATAGTTCATAATGATTTAATACGTTTTATCGAAATTTGTTTGAACTCTTTCCTTATACCTCTTAGTTTATTTATGTGTGTAGGCTCTGGCCTAAATACTAAACTATGTTACCAATTATAGTATACAAGAATTAACTTAGGATAATAGAGAAAATAAGCACTTTTTTTGATGAAACAAAACTATTTTGCTTTTTATTTTCTTTTTATTCTGTACAATGATTTTATCAAAAACGAATAGAGTTAGTATGAAGAAGATTTTTTTGTGTGATAAATTGGTGAGAGATCGAGTCCAAGCTTTAAATCAGGAACATAACATTGAAGGAGTGTATCGTGTTCTTGCTTTGGCGGAGCGTTCGACATACGCTAAAAAGAAAATTCTTGAAGAAGCTCAAGAAGCATTGGAAGATTTAACCCACCATAACACACTCCATGCATTAAGCGAACTTTCAGACGTAGTCCAAGCAGCTCAGGCTCTTTTGTGCCTCAACCATCAAGAACAATTTAATTTTTTCTCCTCCTCTATTCTTACAAATTTTCTAGAGCAAAAGCATCCTCATGAAACAGAATTAAATATTGCTCAGCATCTTGTTCACCAAGCACATATCCTTCAACAAAGCTCTACTCTGGAAAGAGATCTTATGAACATATGCTTTACCACGATACGTCTGGTTCAAGCTTTGGGATATACGATCCAAGACTTAGAGAAAGAATTTACACGAAAACAACAAGAGAAAGGTACTTTTCATACGTGGACATGTTTAAGCCAAATTACTCTCCCTCAGGAGCATCCAAAATTTTTAAGCTATACACAGAGATATCCTACGCTGGATACAGTATAAGTTTGGGGCGCACTCTTAAAAAGCCCCAAATTAATGTAACTGTGTTATCTAAAAATTTTTATTTACCTCAATCTTCTGAAAGCGATGTTTGCAGGTACGATTTCTACCGGGACTACTGAATTGGTTAGAAAAACCTGAGTAGGAACAGTACGTTTAACAGGAAAATACATAGTAGCGGAAGCAGGAGTAGCCAGTTTTGGTATAGGGCTCCCAAAGCTAAATTCTCCAATAGCATTTTTACCACCAAGTACTGATGCACTGACAGAAAACGAGCCTGGGCCTTGAGAGGTGAGGACACGTTGAGAAGCTCTGATCTGGATATATCCAGTAATAACTGCATCCTCTGAAATACTGCTTTTAATAGGATCCATCCCCCGCGCCAAAGGGGACAGAATAAACATAATGAGTGTAAAAAGGGGGAAGTTTAAATTCACGGAACACTCCTATTAGATCGTTTTCTAAGAATAAAGGTTTCTAGATTTTTTTTGATTATTTATAGTGTAAAGATAAAACTTTTTAATTTGTATCATTTTTGCATTATCTAAAAAAAGGCTGGCCAATTATTAGGAGGACACTCCGACGCTACTATGCATAGTCGGGGTGCTAAACGATAGTAAATAATACTGTATTAGGTACAAAAATGTGATAATAAAAATAAAAAATGACACCAAATCTATATAGTAAAAATTTAAGAAAGCGCGTAATAAATTCCCTTAAAAAATTAAAAAAATGAAGCATAAGAAATTTTTGAGGTATACAGAGAGATAGAGAGAGATAGTAAGTAGATGGAATAATAAATATAAGAAAGAAACTATGAAGCTAAAAAATTCTTATTTTATAATAATAAATTTGATTATAAAAAAGGGATTATGATACTTAATTTAGTAACATAGGTCCTGAATTTATCGTAAGTACAGGGTATACTGTACTGGGATACAAAAAGCTGGACTTCAGAAATAAAAAAGCCTTTTACCCCTACAGAAGAAAACCAAGATCAGTACTGGTAAGCTATTAAAGATATTTTTTTGAAAAAACCTTGTGTATGTTAATGAAACCCGTATTAAATTAAACATGTGCAAAGATATAGACAGAGACCAAAAAATGAAAAACGTGTGGCTTGGTACACATTATGAGAAAACGAATATTATGCAGGTTTGATACATCATGAAATCCATTGCGCCAATGACATTTAATGGTTCCTGAAACACTATTCTATTTGAAGCTTCGAATAGAGTAATTATTAATAAAACTGCTATACTTTGGTAATATTTGGGCCAAGGTGCCCTTCAATAAATTCAAGAAAATAAAAAAATTTATAGAATCTGTAAAGTGTGGAGTAATTTTTTTTACTGTCTTAGAGCGCTAAATTATACGACGCTCTTTCGGTTTTTTTTGTTCTTAATGATAAATTATTCTACTACACAGTTAATTTATGTACTAGATATGAATATTTAAAATAATATTTTTAAATTTTTTCTTAAAATTAGCAAAAAAAAAATAAAATTATAGTAAAGTTATTTTGTAATATTTAACTGAAAAAATTATGTATAAAAAATATTTACTCATATATTTAATGAGTCCCCTCTTTGCTTTGTCGTATGCATCTTATTCAGATAAATTTTTTGGAAAGGTTAAACAAATTTTAACTTTAAAGCCAACTCCTGAAAATTTAGAAGAGAATAAAGATGCTATTCTGAAACATTTTAATCAACTAAAAAAACATGATCAGTTAACAGACATGGAAGATGCTATAAAAAAAGTGAAAGATTTAGAAGAATCCATTAAAAAAGGTAAAGATAAAAAAGAAGACATGATGAAGCTTGTTTCTCCTGCTGCTAATATGAAGCTCAAAAATAAGGAGAAAAAATTAGAATTTATAGATGCTTACCTTAAGATTTTAGAAGCCGATTTTTCTGCTATAAAAAAAAAATTAGAAAAGAAAAAATATGAAGAAGAAAAAGTACAGGCTAAAGAAATTGGGGAAGAAGAAAAAGTACAGGCTGGAAGAGTTAGAGAAAAAGATTTAAAAAAGAAAGAAGATGGATACGTCTTAAAGAAAAACCAGTTAAAACCAGTGAGTGAACTGACTGATGACGAACTGGCTAATGAAATAAAAGCTCTTCAAGAGTCTTTAAAAAAGAAAGAAAAGAAAACAGCTCACCACTATCTCTACCACTATCCCTATCCAATGCGCGATGTCAAGTCTAACAACAATAAAAGAAAAATAGAAGGATATTATGAGGGAAGTGATTATTATGGACTTGAAGAATGATACCCTATAATTAGCGTTTAAAGTTAATGTGAATATCAAAGAAATAAAAAAATTTGTAAGAGTGAGTTGAACTTTTATAAATCGGCCTACATTTTTTTTAAGAAGGCAGGCATACATTATCGTGTGAAACAGTATTATCCCACGTCTTGAATGCTTTAGGCCTGGCAGTATCTATGATGAAGAAGACTAGACTGATTGAATGGATTAAGAACTTGCTCTTGAGTGAACGCTCTGATTCTACAGTCATCATAGGGTAACAGCTATTTGTAATGCTCATGAATGATTTTTCATTTATAGATGAATAAGCCTCTGGATCGTTTGTTTGGTCTTCATATTAAAGCAAAGTATTTATAATGACGATGAATAAGTGCGGTGGTACTTAGATACTATTTCTATTGATTCAGGACAGGTTTTGACAATTAATCTATAGCTCTTGAGATGGTTCAGAGCACTCCTATAGAACAAAAAAGGATTGTTTTATATTTGTATGACACGACTCTCTTTAGGGTATCTCTCTAACCCAATTTAATCGGTATACTCTTGTGATTGACGGAAAAAGTAAGCATAGCGATGGAAAGAATGGCTATTGATGAAACAGTGTGAAAAAAATTAGAGTAAATTTTACGCATACGCTATTAATCATTGATAAGTTGGATGGCATAGGGGCAATCTTAAAAAAGAAGAGCTATCACGAATAGCCCAGAATAGATGTCAAACGTTAAAGGGCACCACAACATACAGCAGGGTGTAATAGGAGGACAAAAAACTCAAGTCTTTAGAGATTTTGGTACGAAAATGCGTGCTACTTTGTTTTAAATAAAGAGACGAAGAAGCACACGAATCGCAATAAGCAATTCCATTAAATTTTTTTGATAGTTGACCATACTTGTTGGCTAATAAGGTGTAGAATGATGATGAGCTACAAAGATTTTTTATTAGATCGCGAAATTACCGCTGTTATTCTCGGTAAAAATAATTGATTAATGTTGATACCGAACGATAAACACATTTACAAAGAACGCAGTGGTATTGAACCAATTTAATAGTAGCCAGCATTCTTATTGGAGTAAAAACATAAAACAATTTAAGGACACGCTCTGGTAAAAAAAATCTCATTATTCTAAAAAATTCTTGAAAAAAGCTTTCTTTATTTATCTTGAGCAATAAAGTAAAATCGAAAGGCTTTATAGAGTCATCTTCTCTGAAAACCTTGTGCTCCTTTAGAAATTCCGCTATGCTTTGTGCTGTTAATGAAAATAATAGTTTAGTTAGGTGTTCCAAAAAATTATTAAGAAATTTTATAGTATTGGAAAAAAGTGGCGCTCATTTTGGGTTATTATTCCTTACGGATGGTTTGGACTTTTCTTAATTATTCCTTTAGGAATTTTAATGATTATTAGCATTTCTGAACCCCAAGTGGATACTCCACCGTTTACACCGCTGCTTCGGTATACAGAGAATTATGGTGTCGAGATTAGGCTATTTTTTATTAATTATTATCGAGTTCTTTCTCAGGCGTTGTACTGTAAAGCTTATTTAACCTCTTTGTACCTTGCGTTTTCCTCCACCGTGATTTGTCTTTTTTTGGGATACCCTATGGCTTACGTCATTACGCGATTTTCTAAACCGTGGCGTGTGTTTTGGTTAATTTTAGTAGCGCTACCGTTTCTGTCGTCATTTTTAGTGCGTATGTGTGCCTGGACAAATATTCTTTCAACCCATGGGTTTATTAATTTTCTTTTGGGAAAATATTTTGGAATAGCTCCCCTTCACTGTATTCATAATCCAGGTGCCGTCTTATTAGGAATCGTCTATTCTTATCTTACCTTTATGATTTTTCCCTTGTATATTACACTAGAGAAAATTGATCCTACTCTGTTAGAAGCTGCCTATACGTTAGCATGCCGCCCTTGGGGAGCATTTTGGAGAATAGTAGTCCCCCTTTCAGGGCCTGGAATTTTGGCAGGATCCAGCCTTGTATTCATCCCTGCCATCGGAGAATATATTATTCCTGAAATTTTAGGAGGAAAACAATGTATTACAATTGGTCGATTATTGTGGTATGAATTTTTTGTCAATCATGACTGGCCTGCAGCTTGTGCTTTAGCATTTGTAATGATGGGATTTCTAATCATTCCTATTATAGTGTTTGAAACGTTACAAAGAAAGGTAGAAAAAAACTTGGATGCCTAAGCGCGATCGTCATGATATTTGTGACAATAGCTACAACACACCCGATGGAAATTCTCGTAAGAACCATTAAAAATGTTCTCTCGTATAGAAACGATGTAGGCTTAAAGAAAGTATTGTTAGCTCGGATTTAAGTGAAATTATCTGCATTGTTCTATTGTTGTGCGCCAATAGTATGGGTTCTTTTTTTTATACCGTATCTTCACAGATTATGTAGATCTTTTAATAAGAGGCATGAAGTGCGCAATCATCACATTGGTTCACCTGCCTTTAGTATGCATTTTTAGCGAAATAGCCCCTTCAGCAGTAATACGTTCAGAGATTTTTTCTTTTAAGAAAAAAAAGTTTTTTTGCAAATAGTTCGTTCAACACCACTTTCATCAATATATACAAGACTTTGCGTTTTTATCTCTTTTATGATTTCTAGATAGCCATCTCGCTTTTCTTGATTTTTCTTCACGTAAGTGAAGACTTTTTTTGTACCTGAACCCTAGTTGTTTTAAATAATATCCTGAACCAAGAGCGTGCATACTAAGAGCCTGTATTTACGGATGAGCGATCCGCTTTAATAAGCGCATAGAATTAGGGATCATCACCCTATTTGCGAGAGCTGTTACAGCAATTTCGTACGCTTTAGACAATCTTGGATAATGATTGAGTCAAGCAACGCTTCGTTCAACGACCCATCTTTTGGCGAGAGCAGCCCATCCTGGGGTTCTGAAATTTCAATTGTCTTGTTAAGAACGTTTCCCACAAACTCTACTAATTTTTTTTCTCCATCAATGCCGCGTTATTCATAAGCCCCTGCAGTTTTGACACTGTGTTAATCAATCCTACTATAGCTCGGGTGCTCACTTCCACCAACCTTTATCTGACGTATCTTGAAAAGGGCGCTCAGTACTTTTCCTATATTCCTTTGATCCTGAATCTTTGATAAAACGAATGCACAGTGGAGTATGGCAGAAAATCTTTAAGCAGCATTCGCTATGAGAAGCCGCCCTTTATTATGTAATCTACTCTATTAACACGATTTTTCTTCTAGTGTTTACTTCTATTACCATACTTACCCCATTCACAATGATTTTTAGTGAGCTCCCATTCATGATCTATTCAATCCTTTGGATGACTCATTCTGACTATCTTCTAGCTTTCCTATACTCACTTTCTTTATCCATGAATACAGATTCTAAATAAAAAAACGTTTAATAGTCTATTTTTCATCTTCAAATAGCTTTTTTAAAGCAGGATCTATAGTATCATAATATCCCTGAAGCCAAGTATTTTCATTCTCTCTATAATGGTTAGGTTTGTGACTTGATTGAAAAGCATGTGCGTTTAAAGCGGTGTAAATGTATTTTTTCATAATTTTGATATGCCATTTACTTCCTATGATTCTATCACAACAATTGTGAAGAAAATATAAACTTTTTAAAAATTTAAAAATTCCTATTGTTACAAAATGTTACGCAGATATTTTTGTGCTTTGTATATTTTTTGCTTACACTATCTGAGTGAAGCTTTTGTACTAACTAGCGCAATGTATCAGTATAAAAAAACAATTCGTCATGCTATTTCAGATCAGGGAATTGCCATCCATTCAGGTTTTTCCAGTACTCTTAAATTATTTCCAGCTTCAAGTGGGATGGGGATTTGTTTTCGTCAATCTTCTGATGGAGTTTTGTATTCCATACATCCTCGCTATATTGAGATAGAAAATTTTCATACGGTATTACGATTTTCTAGTACATTTTGTGTAAAGACTGTAGAGCATGTCTTGGCGGCCTGTTGTGGTCTGGGGGTGACCGATATTATTATTGAAGCTTCAGAAGAGGAGTTTCCTTTTTTTGATGGCAGTGCTTTACATTTTGTCCATATGCTGCAGCGTGCAGGGCTGAGAGAGTTTCACGAAGAAAGTGAATATATCGTATTAAAAGCCCCTGTACATGTGTCCGAAGGGGACAGTTACATTACACTTACTCCTGATATTCCTTATATCCAAGTGTCTGTTCCTCTGACAGATCAGTATCGAGAGGAGGCAAATTTTTCATTTCTTAATGATGATTTTTATTATAATATTGCACCAGCTAGAACTTTTTCTCGCTTTTCAGATTTAGAGTACTTGCGCAGTAAAGGGCTTATTCAGGGGGGAGGCTTAGAGTGTGCAGTGGTATTAAATGAAGACGGAACCGCAATTAATCCCGAGGGATTTCGTTTACCTCAGGAGTGTGCACGACACAAAATTTTAGATATTCTTGGAGACCTTATGATTCTCGGTGTTCCTTGTATTGCCTCCATTCATAGTCATGCTCCTGGACATAGCCGTACTTTAAAAGCTGTTCACTGTATTGCAAAAGATGCAGATATTTATTGTCGTATGCAATATTCAGATTTGAAAAAATATATTGAGCGCAAGAGCGAAAAACCAATACTAAAATACGCCTCTTAAGAACTTTTTCAGAAAAATTTTACGTTTAATTAAATCCTTTTTTTTAAAATTTATACTAAAATCTTTTTTATACATGAATCTCTACTGCTTCAAAATTATTTTTAAAGACTAACTGACAATGTTGTATAAAATTATTCCAGATCACTGACAAGGGGGAAGAGCTTTCTTCTAATTGAACTCTAAAGCGAAGGTAATCTTTCAAGTCTCCCTGAGGGTATTGCGTATAAATTGCACGAAACACTTCTTCCACTAAGGTAAAAAAATGGTGTGTTTGTACCACATTGTCCTTGCAATTTTCTATTTGTTGACGAACGCGAAACAGTTCAAAAGCGTGGTATATATTTAAAGCCGAAAAAGCATTGATCTTTCTTTCTATCCATAGATTCGGAAAGACGTCAACGAGCTGATTGGTAAGAATAGTACACAATAAATCTTGTCGTAATACATGATTTAACGCATAAGATGAAAATTTTTCCTGTATCAAGCGGGGGAAATATTCCATGAGATATGGGTTCCAACAAGAGGATTTAAAGTCCACGTGATTGAGTAAAATTTTGAGATTCTTTTTCGCTTCTAGGAAGTAAACGGCTAATTCTGGTCGCGTAAGGTCTGAATACTTTTCTGAACGCTGCAGTGCGTATAAACTAATATTCTGCCAATAGTTTTGATTTAATACTTTACGAATCATTTCTTCTGTCATTTCTTGCATCATGCTATTACGGGTAACCTCGTCCACAGAGATAGATTGAAATAAAATTTTAAAATTTACTTCTTGATCCGAACACATCACACCTGCACAGTTATCTATTGCATCTGTATTAATAATACCTCCTGCTTTGGCAAAAGCACGACGTCCTTTTTGAGTACAGCCTAGATTTGCTCCCTCTGCAATGATAGTTGCACCCACTTCTTGTCCAAAAACCCGTAAAGATGCATTAGACTTATCTCCAATACTTTCTTCCTCATCCACGTCTACAATATAGGTGCCGATACCGGCAAGCCATAAAACGTCACATTTTATCTTAAAGAGTGCAGAAATCAATGCTTCAGGAGTGGTGACAGTATGAGGTAACTGAAGCATTGTTCTCAACAGGGGGGATAGAGGTACTTGAGATAAATTTCTTGAAATAATTTGTCCTCCTAAAGACAAAACCTTAAGATCGTAGTCCATCCAAGAAGAGCTAGAAAGATGAAAAAGACGGCACCGTTCTTGGTAACTCTGCTCTGGATCTGGATCGGGATCTAAGAAAATATGCCGATGATCAAAAGCTGCCAAGAGTTTCACATTTTTTGAGTACAAAAGGCCGTTTCCAAAAACATCTCCACTCATGTCTCCCACGCCCACCACGGATATGGGATGATCCGGCGTCACAGTTCGACCTAACTGACGTAAATGACATTCCACCGATACCCAAACTCCTTTTGAGGTAATTCCTAATTTTTTATGATCATAGCCTGTAGAGCCTCCGGACGCAAAGGCATCTTTTAACCAAAACCCTGATGTAAGAGCAATATTGTTTGCAATATCTGCATAGGAAGAAGTTCCTTTATCCGGTGCTGCAACTAAATAATAATCGGGTTCATCTAAAGCCCGCACTCCGGGTGCTGCAATGGGTTTATGGTAATCATCTAGATTGTCCATAACGGTTAATAATCCTTGAACAAATCGACGATATCCTTGTTCTGGGCGTACTCCATGCCGAACACGCAGCACCGCCTTGGCACCATCTGGTACTACCACCGCATTTTTTAAGCGCTGGGTCTGTAATAAATCAAAGGCTTCTTTCCTATAATCTTCTCGCTCAGACAAACGAATTCCTCCACGGGAAATGGGGGAAGCTCTTAAGTGGACTCCCTCCACCTCGGGATGAAATACGTAAAGTTCTCGCATTCCCGGTATTCGTTGAATTTCTGAAATTTCGTGTAAATCATGATGAATGTCAATGGTTAATGCGACAGCATCAGGAACATAAAGATTTGTACGTACTGTAGCATCAATTAATGCTTTGAGAACGCGTACAATGTAGGGTGCTTCTGTACTCAAGGAATAGGAAACGGGGGAGGAAGTCTTTATATCAAAGCGTTGAATAAAATAGTCTAACAATGGTTCTAATATTTTATGGTGTACATGAAATTCTTCCCCAACACGTTCAGAGCAAAAGCTTTGACTCATATAAGACTGGTAACAAGAAAAAATCCATGATCGAGGTTGCTCTGTCATAGGAAACGACAACGTGTCATAAAGAAGCATGTCCAATATATAACTTCCATGTATTTTGAAAAATTTCCCTAATTATAAAGTATTTTTCCTGTTCGTCAAGGTGCAAACTTGGATGAACTGCTCTGGAAGTTTTGCTCAAGTCTCAAAAATTACCAGAGAGAGGAGAGAATAAGGATCAAAAAGTTCATACCAAAAAATTTTGAAATCTATAGTATGTACCATTGTGCAAAAATTTTGGGGATGTATTTTTTTTGAACCTATTATTGTGCACTAAAAATAGTAGCGCTCTGGATTTGTATGGTACATAGAATATTACTTACACAGCTGCTGTAGCGTACCTAATAGTCTCAACAAATTTACCATAAGGACACAGAGCTAGCGCTGATACAGAGAAAGTATTCAAAATAGAGACGGTTTTGTTCAGAATTTTTTGAAAGATCCTTGGCCCAATTCCGCCAATCCAATGCGTACTCTCCCCAATACCGTTGGGATTAAAGCCCGATGTGAGCTGTAATTTTGTTTCAAAATTTGATAAGATATTTATGCATAGACTAAAGAGCCTTCTCAAAAAATTTTGCACAGTTTTTCTGCTATAGTAATTTAGTTTGAAGATAGGATTTGAAAAAATTAAAGTACCACTTTATATTATTCTGTACATTGAGTAATGGTACGCTTAATTCATCCTTTTATAGTATCCTAAAATGTCTTAATGGGGGTTAGATTGGGCGAATATGGTGAAAAGAAGACTAGCCCACAGACAACCGATTCTACTAATTCTTTCCTCTGCTGAGTGTTATGGAATAAGGCATGATCCAAAATTACTCGATTGTGCAGATTTTAGAGTTTTGATTCAACACTGTTCTTCATACCGTATTGCAAGAACTATTAAACCCCATGGGAGCGATCGATTAAATATTGCAGTGATATTATGGGTTCTTTTGAAATAGTGATCACGCTTCTTACCTAAGCGCTTTCCGCTTTTTTTCTCATGCTCTATCTTTGCAAACCGCTCCATTCTCGTCACTCTATACAAGATGTTCAGGCGTCATATCGTTGACTGTTTCTTAATATTGATGTCTTCATAAGCCTTCCCAGAGATAAAAGTTTTTCATTGCTAAAGCTTAAGTTTTAAGCTTTAAGCTTTCTATAGACAGAAGCAATGCTTGCGTTAAATGGCACAGCGATTTCGGCTCGTGGGTTATCTTCGTTATTTTTTAGTATAAATGTTTAGCTGATTTAGATTTATTTTTTTTAGCTCCCTAATCGTACTTTAGGCTTGATCACTTTTTCTTTTTCGTACTGTATCCACCCTCTACTTGCGATACTTTTACTCGCAATACCTATTGTTGCCCTTGTCTTTTCATTATGACCTAATTCTATGTATTCTATTACACTTTCCTTTCGTTTTGGTCTTTATTGGATTATTTCCATGTGTAGGTCTATTTGTCATTTTCTGACAATTATAACAAATATAATCCTATTTCTGAGCTGAAGTACTGCTCCTTCACCTGAGGTTTTCTAACGCAGTAACGCTTTTTTTATCGTAAAAACGCACTGGATGTACAAAAACTGAGTACTTTTTTCCTCATAAACCTGGCTACTTCCTCTTTCGTAGCCTTTTTCATGCTTTGCGTATCGATATGATGGGGAAAGAAAAATGCGCATTTTGATCCTTTTCAGATGTTTTTTTCTGCACACACTCGTTCAGTACTTTGCCAAAATGCTACACTTCAAGAGGCGCTTTAATTAACCCTAAACGCTCTTCCAGGGATAGAGTTTTAGGGAACATCCACGTACTGATACTCCGTTTTACCCCATACACAATAACGTCCACAAGACTTCGTTCACCATCTAAGCGGTGATACCCATACTATTCAATACGCTCCCAATTTTTATCGTTTAAATTACTGAAATATTTTATTAATTCTCTCTTTTAGAAAATTTATAGCAAATCTTTTCTTACCTCCTAAATCTATTAAAAGCAGCTCTGAAACAATATGCTCAGGGGAGTATTAAGGGATAACAGTTTTTTCTTCCGGCCTTCTATATTTTTTGTATCAAACTGTGGAGTCAAATAATTTAAAGTTTGACAACACAAAATGTTTTTTTGATTAAATATTTTCCAACGCGCTATTTAGATAAAGACTCTGCTGAGATTCCAAGGCGTCTTAATAAATTCAAGTCTTTTTCAGGGTGTGCATTGGACGCTGTTAACAAAGTTTCTCCATAAAATATAGAATTAACACCAGATATGAAGCATAGTGTTTGAAGCTCATCAGACATGTCTTCTCGTCCTGCTGAAAGACGAATGTAAGAAGAAGGCATCAAACATCGTGCTACTGCTACAATACGTACAAAATCTAACCCCTCTACTGCTTGACATTCAGCTAAAGGAGTGCCAGGAATGGGAATAAGTCGATTAATGGGCACAGATTCTGGGGGGGGATCTAAATTTGCTAACAAAACTAACATGCGCAATCGATCCTCGTTGGTTTCTCCCATTCCAAGAATTCCTCCACAACATACTTTGATTCCAGAATTTCGTACTACTTCTAATGTATCCAGACGATTCTGAAAAGTTCGCGTTGTAATAATTTTATCATAAAACTCTAACGAGGTATCGACATTATGATTATAAAAATCTAAGCCTGCTTCTTTTAGCTGTACTGCTTGATGTTCCTGTAACAACCCTAGTGTCACACAGGTTTCCATGCCTAGCCCTTTAACAGCCCGAATCATATCGCAGACCTTATCCAAGTCTTGTGGTTTTGGACCACGCCAAGCAGCTCCCATACAGAATCGTGTTGCGCCTGAGGCTTTAGCCTGTTTTGCTGCCGTTACCACCTCATCTAGCGCCATCAACGGAGAAGACTTGATACCGGTTTTGTATCGAGCGGATTGAGGGCAGTAAGCGCAGTTTTCTGGACATCCCCCTGTTTTGATGCTTAAAAGTGTGCTAATTTGCATAGTACCGGAAGGAAAATTTTCTCTGTGAATCGATTGGGCGTCGTACACAAGCTGCAAAAATGGTTTTGAAAATAACGCTTGCGCGTATTCTAGTGTAGGACAAGCTACGGGAGAATTTTTACAAATAGCTTTTTGGATAAAACGTGTACACTCCATATCAAACTTACATCGAAACACTAAATAACACAGGTAAGTATCGCAAATTACCAATTTTTCGTCAAGAAAAATTTTTGAATGTGCTAGATTTTTCTAATAATGATTATTTAGCATTAAGCCAACATCCCCACGTGGTAGACGCTGCAGTGTGTGCGGCCCGTCGTTATGGCGTAGGGGCAAAAGCGTCAAGGCTCTTGGCAGAATATCATCCACTTTATCATTGTTTAGAAACACGCATTGCTCAAGACAAAAAAACAGAAGCAGCATTATTTTTTTCCTCTGGATTTCAAGCTAATGTAAGTGTTTTATCCGCACTTTTAGATCGACGCGTTTTGAAATCACAACCCCTTGTATTTTGCGATCGTCTAAATCATGCCAGTATTTATCAAGCATTAATATCAAGCCAATGTGAATGGGTACGGTATCGCCATTTAGACATGGAGCATCTTCAGTCTTTATTAGAACGCTACGCTCAGGATTCCAGACCAAAATTTATTGTTACAGAAACCCTGTTTGGAATGGATGGAGATCTCTCACCGTTAGAAAAAATTTATGCATTAGCGCTCGCTTATAAAACGTTTGTTTACTTGGACGAAGCCCACGCCACAGGTCTATTTGGACCTCAAGGATACGGACATTCCACCACACAAGTGTGGGATCAAGTTCCCCACCTTATTATGGGAACTTTTAGTAAAGCCCTGGGAGGAAGCGGTGCATATATCGCATGCAATCAAGTATTAAAAGATTACCTAGTGAACAAAGCTTCGGGGTTTATCTATTCTACTGCGCCTTCACCCTGCAGTGTTGCAGCAGCACTCAAAGCCTGGAAGATGGTAGAGTTTATGGCGCCTCAACGGGCCCACTTACACGATCTTAGCGATGAATTTCGAAACATGTTAAGTACTCAAAAGGTAGATATTGGTACCAGCACAACACACATTATTCCCATCATTTTAGAAAATGAAGCTCAGGTTATGGAGACACAAAAAAAATTACGTGCTAAAAATATTTATGTCTCTGGAATTCGCCCCCCTACAGTACCTCCAGGTAGCGCGCGATTGCGTATCGGGCTACGCGCATCCCACACCAAAGAAGATCTCTATCGCTTTATGGAGGAATGGAAAAAGATCTGAGAATAGTCACTTTAACCCTACGATGAAACAGAGAGATAAATTGTGTTCTATATCTCAGGAACTTTTTTTATAGTACTCGATTGGTTTCAAAGAGAAATAATAAATTATCTATTGTTTGCTTAGAGCTTCTCTTTACAATGGTACACGTTTTCTACTCAATAGCATAAAGTATATAATCATATCATAATATTATTTTGCTCCACCAATATAGAAAGTTCATACTCTTTGACGCATCTTGGAAATGATTAAGTCAAGATAATGTGCGCTCCTCGCCTCATCTTTTGACCAAAATAGCCCCCCGTTGAGTCCGGGGAGCTGATATATCACGTGTATTTTTCAGAAGATTTTTACGTATCCGTCCATTGCTTTTCCGATAACGGGTATTCTTGTAACCCCCCTTAAGCGTTGGATTTTTTCTTAGTACTTTTTGAAACACAGCACAGCCTCTAGCCGTATCATGAATATTGGTTTCCTGGACTTTAGCGTGCAAAAGATGAACTTATGTGTCTGTTACACTATGACGGTTACGACTTTTTTCCCATCAATACCCCATTCTTCAGTATTGTCCGTTGTGTGTACACTTTGGGCATCGAGTATACTATCACTGGAGTCGGCACTGCGCCCAAGTTTCATGAGACTGGAGTTCTCACGATCTCTCATCCTTTTTTCCTAGATTGTTTTATCCTTTGGCGCTCTTATAAAAACTATGGACTGTTGTCTAGGAAAGCTAATCTTTAGGCAAGAAGCACCGTTAACATTCCATTTTCATTTCATAAATATGGAATTTATCAAAAGTCTTAGGCTGTGCTTGCGGCTTTTTCTATCATTTCCCGTTTAAAATAACCTTCAGTTAAAGACTTTTATTGATGTGTTAAATCACTTGGATAGGCTATTCTTTCTCCTTCTCCATATCTTTAATCCATTTATCTTGAATTGTGAAGATAGGTTCTAATTTTTATACACGCTTTTTAAGGGGAAAGCCGTGTATGGATTGTTTCCTACAAGCGCACTGACTTCTTCTGCCATCTTTTCCTTATTTTCTTATTCTAGTGAATTGGTATGAGCCCCAAAGATTTAATCTATGGTTATGAAAGAGGCATAGATTTTTTTCATAACTAGTATGGCTGAAGCTGGGGAAGGGCGCATTGTCTGGAAAATACTTTGCACATGAACATTTGATTGCTGGTTTATGTGATGGGGTTATAAGACCTCTTAGTTACCAAAGCGTCTGTAATACGGAGTCTTTTAATTTATGGATTAAAAACTTCTTGTTACTCAGGTCAGTTTATAATCTTTGATAACGAGACATTTCATCAGTGAGAAAAGATACGAAAGCTTATTGGAGACGTAGGGTGCAGAGTCATTTTCTTGCATCCCTACAGCCTAGCGCTTAATCTTGTTGAACTTTTTTGGCAAAATTTTAAAGAGTCATTAAGATGATTATTGACTAATTCATTACGCTACAGAAGATTACAAATTGTGATTTCAATAGATTTTTTTGAAATTTTACTAATTATAAATCTTACTCATTGATATTGTACTGTTTTCTTGGCTTTTTTTTATTTAAAAGCTACCCCCCTCGCCACTCTTTTTTCTGAATTTTTGTGCACATTGCTTCAGGCACGAGAGCATAGTGAGAAAATTCCATAGAGTAAGTTGCACGTCCTTGACTCATAGAGCGTAACGTATTGACATAACCAAACAGTTCTGAAAGAGGGACTTGTGCGTTAATCATCTTAGCGTTTCCCTGATCTTCCATTCCCTGAAGCTGTCCTCGACGAGAGTTGAGGTCTCCCATAACATCTCCCATATAAAGCTCTGGCGTCACCACATCTACTTTCATTACCGGCTCCAGTACTTTTGGTCCTGCTTTAGCAGCCGCCTCCCTAAAGGCAGCGCGTCCTGCAATTTCGAAGGTTAATGTATTAGAGTCCACGTCGTGATATGCACCATCAATTAAGGTTGCTTGAAAATCCACTGTGGGAAAACCAAACGAAACACCAGTTTGACGTGCGTTATTAATTCCTTTTTCTACAGCAGGAATATACTCTTTAGGCACTGCCCCGCCAACAATTTTGTTTTCAAAGACAAAGCCAGATCCTGGCTCCAAAGGAGAAAAAATAATTTTAACTCGAGCAAATTGTCCTGCGCCTCCAGTTTGTTTTTTATGGGTATAATCAATTTCGTAGGTTCTAGAGATGGTTTCTCGATAGGCAACCTGAGGAGCCCCCACCGTAGCTTCTACTTTGAATTCTCGTCTCATTCGATCAATGATAATTTCTAAATGCAACTCTCCCATTCCCGCAATTAATGTTTGTCCTGTCTCTTGATCAGAAGAAAAGCGTAAAGAGGGATCTTCCGAGGCAAGCTTAGCCAGTGCTAATCCCATTTTTTCTTGATCACTTTTAGTCTTAGGCTCCACTGCTACAGAAATAACGGGATCTGGAAATTCCATACGCTCCAAAATAATAGGATGATGGATAGAACACAAAGTATCTCCCGTAGTGGTTTCGCGTAACCCTGCCAAAGCGACAATATCTCCCGCGGTAGCTTCTTTTACATCTTCTCGAGTATTGGCATGCATCAATAACATACGGCCAATACGCTCCTTCTTATCCTTGATAGTATTTAGTAAGGTCATACCCGTTTCAAGACGTCCTGAGTAAATTCGAAAATAAGTTAACGATCCCACAAATGGATCTGTAGCAATTTTAAACGCTAGCCCAGAGACAGCAGCACTTGGGTCTGCTTTACGATGGACAATAGTTTCCGTTTCTGGAATAATTCCCTCTACGTCCGGAACATCAAGAGGAGAAGGTAGGTAGTCAATAATTGCATCCAATAAAGTCTGAACCCCTTTATTTTTAAAAGCAGAGCCACACAACACGGGTACAAAGGAAAAAGCAAGAGTTCCTCTTCTTAAACACGTTTTAATATCTTTTTCTGTTAGGGACTTTCCTTCTAAAAATTTCTCTAATACTTCATCATCTTGCTCCGCAATCGTCTCTAATAATGCAGCTCGATATTTATGTACAGCCTCAACAAGCTCCGGAGTCAATGTATTTTTAATATGCAAATTAAGTGTGTCGGAAGCTCCTCCTTCCGCAGAAACCTGAGCTTTCACCTCCTGTACAAACTGCTCAATATGCTTCTGAGCATCGTCAAAAAGCCAGTGAGAAATATCACAAATAGTGAAAGTTGCTCCAAGACTTTCAACGTGCCAATAAATCGCTTTTAACGCCACCAAATCTACGATCCCTATAAAAGCACCTTCTCGTCCTATAGGCAATTGGATGACAACGGGTTTACTGCCTAGGCGATCCTCAATCATATGGACGCAGCGAAAAAAATCTGCCCCCAAACGATCCATTTTATTTACAAAACAAATTCTAGGAACGGTGTATTTGTTCGCTTGACGCCACACAGTTTCTGACTGAGGCTCAATTCCCGCAACACTATCAAAGACCGCAACTGCTCCGTCTAAAACTCGTAAAGAACGTTCTACTTCAATCGTAAAATCTACGTGACCGGGGGTATCAATCAGATTAATTCGGTACCCTTGCCAAAAACATGTGGTTGCGGCAGAAGTAATGGTAATACCACGCTCTTGTTCTTGTGCCATCCAATCCATGGTGGCAAGTCCTTCATGCACTTCTCCAATTTTGTGGCTGCGTCCGGTATAGTATAAAATACGCTCTGTTGTAGTGGTTTTTCCCGCATCAATATGCGCTATAATTCCAATGTTACGGTAAAGTCTTAAGGGGTGAGTTTCAGACATAATATTAAAAAATCTCCTAATAGACAATGTGATACTAAATTTATACTTCTTATGTTACCTGGATTCCGTTGAAAAAAAAAGCATGACCAAACATTTATTATTACTCAATTTTTAATTTCAAAAAAAAATATAAAAAAAATAATATTGTATTTAATTTTTATTTTTTACTTTTTTGCTATATTATAAAAAAATATTATTTATTAAAATAATGAAGTGTCTCGTCGTAGATGACGATCCGGGGTTACTTACAGTAATGAGCCAATATCTTACCCAACATCTGCCCGTAAGTTGGAAAATTTATACGGCAAACAATGGATTGCAGGCTCGAAAAGTTTTACATTGCCACCATGGAGCACATCTTATGATTACAGATCGTCATATGCCTGGGGAAAGCGGTATCAACCTCTTACAGTTTGTTGCGGAAACCTGGCCCAATACACGGTTTATTCTTATTTCCTCGGACTCAAAAAATTTACAAATTTTAAATAAAAATATTCTTTATTTCGCACCTTCGGGCGGAAAAAGAGTCGGTGTAAAAGGACTATTCCTGACGAAGCCTTTTTCAATGAATGGATTACTTCACGCATTGTACGAACTTACAACAGAATGACCCAAGAAAACGAATCTGTTTTATTCATTTTTTCGTTAAACTTCATAGACCAATCTGTCAAGAACACTGGTATTCCTTTAAAATCCAGTTTATCACCTGAATCTCTGAAATCCTTCCCACATATTCACTACGACGAAGCAATGCTTGTAACACCACAGCTTTACCCTTTGGGCTTAATGCAAGATACCGTTGACACTGTACTGGATCTCCACATAAACGCTTTTCCGTTGAACGAATCCAGAAAATAAGATCTGCCCCTGCACTATAGGCTTGAAGAGAAATGGCCCACAAAAAAATTTTAAAAATTTTTTGCACAAAATAGAACCACTTTTGAATATTTTTGTATACTTTACAAAAAATGCTTTAAAAAACAGTAAACATGTAGAAAGATTCATCGTATCTTGAATAAAATAATTTTAGATATTGACAACTAACTGTAGAATAGCGTGTCAATTGCACCATTTCTAGAACGTCGTATCTGTTTGGCGTAATTCGATTGTTTTTCCATGGGATTACAGTCAGAAGAATAAGGTGCTAGGTAAAGTATGACCAGAATCCTTAATCATTTTCTGCATAGGTTTACCTTGATGGAAAAGGAGCATTATTCAGGACAACATTACGGTTTTCTGGGATGTTGGTTAGGAACATTGCTTCTACCCAATAAGTCAATACCTCTACAAAACCCGTAAGGAATCTAATTTCCTCTAAAGTAGAGCCCATTAAAGCGCTTGTAGACATTGGTTCTATTTTTGACACACACCCCAATCCTGTTTTTTGTAACAAGGCTGCTCTTTTACAGAATATTTGTGAGTTCTTGGTATATCATGCGCAACTCCAAGTTCATCAACTTTGCTCTTTAATTCATCACGCTTTTGGCACAATATAAATCTTTTTTTGGATCCTCTTTTGGATTTTTTATAGCGAACCCAAAGATGTTTTAGGGCTTACAAAATTCTAACAGAACTAACCCCAAAACGCTCCACTTGCTCTGGCTGATAGGCTCAAGATATATTGTTGATAGCGTGTTCTAAACATTCCGTGTCAATTGTGCTGGCTGGCTTGTAGCAAACTAATTTTGGTTCTAAATGCGTACTCCCTCTATAGTCTGCTGACCCATTCTAAAACATTTACCAGAGTCTTTATAGCTCACCCCTTTTTCTTCTTAATTCCTAAACCGTTATAAGGAAAATCTAATGCATACGATATCTTTAGATATATTTTCTTCTATTATAACTATTTTATCGTTAGTTAGCTATATATCAAATCTTTTCTTATTTTACTGAAACTGTAGAGCAGCGATATTCCACGCTGACCAATACCTAAGTCCGCGGTGTACACCTGTTCTATATAGCATGACGAACCTTCTGATGAGTTGTGTCACTTAAAATGTCACAGCTCTAATTTTAAATTCAAATCACTCTACATTAACCACTCATTTTTATAAAAATGTTAAATGTTATTTGCTCAACCTTATCTTGTAACTTAGCATTCAGGTTATTTGAAAATTAATATATTTTATTGACTTTTATAATGCCTTCTTGATAACGCTGTAAATATTTTACTGTCTTGAGTGCCTACAGAGTAAGCAATTCTGGCAATTACGAGGTGGCAAAAAATCTTCTCCAAGTTCCTCATCGTCTATCCCATCGTATGTTTTGTCCATTATTGACTCGTGAACTATAGTTCTGATTGGGTAATTATAAACTTTACTGATGAAGCTTGCGATTATATTATCATTTATTTCTTATAAATACCCCTCTTACACCTTCATAATACTTTATTTTACGTTTGGCTTTTCGATATAAAGCTTTTAATCACTTTTTTGTCTTTTGAGCTTCCTAAACGCTTGATTGCTCGATATCCTTTTCTTTACTTATCGATACTTTTCTCTTTTACGCTATCCAATGTATTACGCTTTTTTTTAACAAAAATCGATCAATTATGCCATGTGACATCCATTTTGAAGAACAGTACACCAAAAAATGCCTTATTTCTTAACTTTTTATCTCACAGCTCAATTAATTTAGATAAAAAAAAGAATACAATTTTTATGCGATAGGAGGAAATTTGTTTCGTTTTAGATACCATACTCTGTCATGGCGCTCCGTTAATTGAAAAGCGTCCTACTGCATTGAGTATAAAATTATCGAGCTATAGATTTTTTCAGGGTAGCCTAAGACTTGAGACAAGCTATGTATATATTTTTGCAAGCATACTGAATCTAATAAAAACACACTGGATTTCAGAATTAATGACCACTGAAGCGCCTTAAAAACTTAGTAACTCCTAAAGATTGTTGGGTATATATTGGCGGAGAGAGAGGGATTTGAACCCTCGATACAAGATTATTGTATACACGATTTCCAATCGTGCGCCTTCAACCACTCGGCCACCTCTCCATGATAAACAATTTTGACGCACAAAAAGAGAAAAGTCAATCATTAGACCTCTTCGAAAACTCTCATTTTTTTAATTCCATGGTATAGACCCCTGCAATGAGAGTGAATCTCAGCCCAAATCTGTTACGCCTGTTTCTGTATGTATCAGAGAGGATCTTGAAGCGTTTGAGCATCCCAATACCATTTTCATTCATTACCCGCGCACTGGAAAGTTCTCTATTTTTCCTTTTTTCTTCTTGCGTTAGCGGATTTTTCTTACCCTTCTTTTTTGGAATGTCAGTTCTACTATGGAGTGTTTTCAAGCCTTGATATTTTGTATCCGTAATACCCT
>NZ_PHHC01000081.1 GCF_002930195.1 Holospora curviuscula
CTTTCAAGAGACTAATAGCCCTTACCCCAAAGCGCTCCGCGTACTCTGGCTGATCGGCGCATCAGGATATATCGTGATACCGTGTTCTAAACAGTCCATATCTATTGTTCTGGCTAGCTTAGAGGGCACTAAGTGGGATTCTAAACGTGTATTCCCTCTATAATCACCCATTCTAAAACGTTTACCAGAGTCCTCATCACTGAATCCTTCTTTCTTCTTAATTCCTAAACCCTTATGATAAGAAATACGACACTTTTAAATATTCTTCTCTTTTCTTTTAATATAACCGTTTTATAGTTGTTTAGCTATATAAAACAAAAGAAGTAATTGAATCGTTTGGCTATCGGCTAGTTTTCTCGCTTCCATATTTGCCTGATCTGAACCCCATTAAAAAATTTTGGGCTACTATGAAAAAATGGATTAATCGTAACATGACTCAATATACGGAGTGCTATGAAGTCTTAATTTAACTCTTTTAAATCCCATCTTTCAGTTAAATTACTATAGTAAACCTTTTGCTTCAAGTTTACTTAAGAGGATGAAGGGTCTGAGTATACGGCTAAGTTTGAAAATGTTCAGGGTATAGAGGTTGTCTTAAAGATGGACTGGAGAATACGTATCTATTTCTCACATCATGCTTAAATACAGCAACTGTGATGCGCACTATCTAAAACTTAATCCTTTTGCGTTTTTAGGGTTAGGGTAATCTTAGGCTGTGTGAACCTAAAAATGAATAAACCAACTCTATAAAAGACAGCAGAATTTGTGGTAAAGTAAAGCTGTTAAGCTACAAAACGTCTAAGATAATTCTTTAAGGATGCACTCATGTTCGTTCAGGATACTAAGCGTACTATTCCATCACTGACACCAGCTTTTTTTTCTAATAAAATTTTTACCTCTATACAAGAGGAACTAAAGGAGATACTTCAACTTCCCACTCCTATAGGAATTTATGACAGTGGATTAGGTGGTCTTCAGGTCCTTTGGAATTTATATCAAGTCATGCCTCACAAAAATTTTCTGTATTTTGCAGATTTGCATCATATGCCTTATGGAAATAGATCCGCTGACGAAATTGTTGAATTGTCTAAGAAAAACTCTCATTTCTTAGAAGAGCAAGGCTGTACTTTAGTTATTGCAGCATGCCATACTAGTACTACATGGTTAAAAGCAGCTCATTTTACGCCTTCAAAATGTTTTCTCAGTATGGCGGATAGTGTATATGCTGTGGTTCAGAATGCAGTTTTTCAAGATAATATTAAAGAAATTACGATTTTAGCTACTCAAGGTACGCTTAATAGCGGTGTATATCAAGAGTACTTTACGCGAACAATGCCTCAATTAACGCTTCGTACAGTGCCTTGTCCCCATTGGGTTCCCGCCATTGAGTCTCAAGATGAAGTACAAAAGCGTAAGGCAGTGATAGAAATTTTGCACCATATCAATACCACACCTGCTATTGTTTACGGCTGCACTCATTTTTCCGAAATGGACTCCTTGCTTCAAGAATATCTCCCGTTTTCATGTCTACGATTAGATCCGGGCATTGCATTGGCTAATATATTCAAAGAACACGCACAAGTATTTTCTTCTTCAGCCTTAGAATATTCTTGTAGAGACCGCGTCCGCGTCTTTACAAACGTTACATGGGCACCTCAACTGGCGTTATTTTTAAAAAAATTTTCTAATATGCAGGGAAGCGTAGAATATATTCCCCCAGAAAAAATTCTTGAGTGCAGCCTATGAAAGGATAAAGACTAGCCTAAGGTGTTCTGAAAAAAATAGAATGATAGCCTCTCTTAAAACTTTTTTAATCAAAGAGTATATGCGAATCAGTATAGCTTTTTTTAAATAATCTTTTAGTAACCCATTTACCTTATACTATTTTTGTACCTTTAAACGCTTTAAGCCTATGACCATCAAAACATTCTGTATCTTTTTATATCTCGGCTTGCTTTCTACGTCTTTATGCTTTGCAAAATCTTGGGAAAGTCTTGCTTCTCATATTAATACAGAAATTCCTCCTGGAGAATTGACAAAAGAAGTGAATGATTTATTACACCAAACTTTTGATAAAAAAGCGTAAATACTTTGCGTTACATCTTAGTTTTCATCGCGGGACTTGAGGTGTAACACAAGCCCTTGAGTGGAGCGAGCAATATGAATCTGTAAATAAGCTTCTTGTAATAGTGTATAGACAAAATAAGCGTAGTATTCTGTTCCACTATTGGGGTGATGTCCTTGCATTAATACCAAATCTTGATGACAGGTGGGAAGCACGGTAGTATTAGTTAAAGAAAATATAATGTGCTTTGGGGTATTATGTATTTCAATAGAGCCTTTCTTTGAAATTGCCTGCCGCACAAGCCAAAAACAAATTCCTAACCCTATTCTGGGGTATACCTCTATTAATGCATCACTGGGCATAACGCAGGTGAAACGATCTCTAAACATACGTTTTAACAGCATTTTTGTCTGGTGAACGCTTAGTGCTTCGCTACCAAAAAAGTCCCTAAATATCTCTAACAGTTCTGCTAATTGCTGTTTCGAGCGTAAGATAAGTGGCCATACCTCATCACCCGGAGAAGGAGTCATTTCAATTCCTGCAGAGATTGCACTAAAAGGAGAAATAAGATCATGGATTATTTGTGCCACTAAACCACTCACTTCCGACACGGAAAACATAAAAAGCTCCTAAAAACATTGTAACATAATAAAAACATTATAATGGTATTTTTTTATTTTGCATCCGTTATCCTTAAAGAACTTAACTTCGCATCCTTAAATAGCGTTTTCTATCAAAATGATCTAACACAAGAGATACCTTAGAAAAATGTTTTTTTCCAAGAAAAATTAAGAGTTCTGTGCAAGAATATGCTGGAATTTCTAACACTAACAAGCCTTTTGCACTTAGCCATTCTTTTGCGCCCGGAATAATTACCTTGTAAGGCGTGATTCCCTCTTCCCCTCCATCTAACGCAATTTTTGGATCCCATCGTTGGACTTCTAAAGGTAACTTAGACCACTGGGAAGAAGCGATATAAGGAGGGTTACTAATAATAACGTCAAAGCTGTTCTTCTTGAATCCATGTTGTTCCAAATTTTCATACCAATTTCCAGATATCCACTGAACACGCTGATCTAATGCTAAAATAAGGGCGTTTTTTTGAGCCGCTTCCAAAGCTTTTTCTTGTATGTCTACTCCCACACCCTGGACCCAAGGTAATGCTTCCAAAAGGCTCAAAACTATACATCCGCTTCCGGTACCTAGATCAAGAATATTATGAATCCCAGAAGCTTCGTTCAGGACCAGTTGTACTAATCCTTCAGTTTCAGGCCTCGGATCTAGGGTTGCTTCATTTAATGTGAAATACTGATTCCAAAAAAAACGACGCTGAGTACTGCGAGATAGGGGCTTATGCTCCACAATGAAGGCCTCTACCCAACACTCTAAATCCTCATGATGCCAATACCTCTCAAACATAGTAAGGGTCCATTGATGAGAAGATAGTCCGAACGCTTCCTGTAAAAATGTTCTACCCCAACGATACCCTACATCAAAAGGCACTTGTTTATGATGGACAAAGCACTTTCCCAACTGAAGCGCTTTGTCATAAAAAGAATAAGACATCTAGTTGTTTGTACATGTTTGGTTACTTGTTTTGAAGCTTTAAAAAAATACTAAAGCTGATCATGGTTCTCTTCCTGAAAGAGTTTGCCATAAAAAAGGGAAGCTTACAACCTTTTTTTAGCAAAGATCAGTAATACTGATTTTGATTTCCTGCGCTTTATAGGGGTAGAGTTTGGTAGCATAACGTCTAGTAAAGTATCCCAGAAATTCAATACGGGTATGTCAAGAATAGTGAATAATTCTTAAAAAAATTCTCTTTTAGTGCCAAAACATGATTTTAGTTCTCTATATTTACAATATACTTTTTAGAAAATAATAAAAAAATAATATAGCTTAGACTTCAAGTAAAGAGGAATAGACTACACAAAATCAGGTAATGATCAAAATACGAGCGCAAAAATAGTTATGGTGGGTCAAAGTAGCCTAAGTAGAGGGGGTGGGATACCGTGCAAAAAAGAAGCAGTCATCAAGCCTACAGCACGATTAGACAGCAAAGGAACCATCGATTTAAATCAGCTAATACTGTATGTTAAAAATAACAAAGATAAAACATAAGCAGAGATAACGCAGGC
>NZ_PHHC01000082.1:0-4448 GCF_002930195.1 Holospora curviuscula
TCTAAACAGAACTCTAAACAGAACTCTAAACAGAACTCTAAACAGAACTCTAAACAGAACTCTAAACAGAACTCTAAACAGAACTCTAAAGAGAGTGTATGCTAAGGAAACGAAACAAGTTATAGAACACTAATTTAGTACGCTGTACGCTCAATATTCTTCAAAGAATTCGCTGTAAGCCTTTACTATTATTAGTCACCATTTTATTAGCGATTCTTTATAGTATTGATCTCATGAATCATCTCATTTTTTTCGAATATAAATTTTCCAAAAGCTATGTTTCCAAAAGACTGCCTCAAATTTATTCATCAACATTTGTTGTGCATGTTAAGAATAAGAAGTGTGAAAAAAGAATTTTTAATAAAACGGTCTTTGCCGAAAGAGAGAATGTCTTCTCATTTTCAGCGCATGCACTTTTAATTTTTTATGCAATCCTAATGTTCTTCTTGCTTCGCCTAAAAGCCTTTGGGTAAAAGACTTAATAGGGGGGATGTTTCAACCCCTAAGCATATCTTAAATCTTGGAGATCTTTGAAATAGGGTTCCATTTTCCAGCTCTTAGCGTAATAATTGATGATTACGCTCCCTTTATGGTTCGTATTATCGTTGAGCACAATAAAGTACTGCATGGGGCACTGCTGTAGGGTCAAAAAAAGCTTTTTTTACATGAATCACCTTTTCATCGCTTTTAACCAATCTTACGCTTTGCTTTAATAACCCTAGTACTGGATTAAATGGAAATAATAGATTCAAAACACAATACTTCTTCTCAAAGATAAAAAAATTTTTGATCCGAAAATTCTGTATCCGCTACCAGCGCGACTTTTATTTCAGCAGGTAAAACTGCTTTGAAGCGGGGTATTCGCTGATTTTCGTAACGGGCTTGATTGTGTTTCCGTGATTTTTGATTAACAGATTGATTTTTTCTTGGTTACACTATTCAGGCTTAGCATTCATTGCGCATCATCAAACAATCAACGCTAATCTAGTGCCACTATAATAGATTTGTTTTCTACATACTACACTCAGGCTTCCGCTCAATCTCAGACTGATATCTTTTGATGACTCAAAATCCGGTCATTTTGTTGCGTGGCATGAATTTTATTATTATACCTTGTATGGATTAGTTTTTTGCTCTCCCATGAAGAAACTGTGATTCGCTGACTACAAAACCTATCGCCCTATAAGCACAGAATTATTGTCGTTTCTGATGTATCCCATCACCATAAATTTTTTCGATGACAGATTTAATTTTAACTCATGTATCTGTTGACTCTTTTTTCATTTTCAAGACTATCGTCCTTTAAACATAAGCACACTAATATTTTTTATAAAGTTATCAATACATTATAACTCTTTTTACCCTGCAAATGAGGGAAGCCCTGAGTGACAGATCCAATCAAAATGTGTACAAATGCATGGTTATTCACTGTTCTGTTTCTAAATTGAATGCCGTTGTCAGTGCGGATCATTTGAATTCTATCAAGAAACTGCCTGGACTTGGATACGATTCCTTAAAATTGTGCAACTTCGGTCTTTCCGTATAGTTTAAGAAGCTCGAGGTCTCATTAATAGCCACAACAAGGTACACCGTTCCTTCTTTTCTACGGATGTCAGTAATATCAATATGAAATAATCAATAGAATAGACCTTGAATTTATTTTTAGAGTGTTGTTCTGTTTGGATCTCTGGCAAAACACAGCTGATATCAGAAAAGCCGTATGGTTACGAAAGGCTAGGCAACCCATAGGCCCATCTTTCCACTGATTTTTTTCTTGCTCTCCTTGACAACTGTTTTTGAGTCAATGGCATAGTAAGAACAATCGGGTTCGTTTAATTGTTTTGTATTGCCAGACGCACTGACTGAGAACTCGTCACGTAAAAAGCTTAAATAGCAGGAATAAAGTATAGGATTGACATCAAATAGAGATGAGAGAGATCAAAAAGCTATACAAGTAATCTAAAAGACGAAGCGTGGAAAGTTATAAAAGAAAAAATTAACGAGAGAAAAGAGAAGCAAGTAAGGCCCGCAGCCTAAGAATGCTAGGCGGGTATGGAGCGGCATAGTTTATATCAAAAAAAACGACTGTTTTGGAGGGGTCTTCCTAAAGAGTTTGAGCTATGGAAGCAAGTATTGAACAACTTTAACAGGCTAAAGCATAGAGGGGGCATTCAAGCATTGATGGATAAATCCAGAGCTAGTATTAGCACAAAGAGCAAAGTCCTAGCATAGGAATCATCGATATCCAGAGCGTGAACCCACGCGCTTTTAAACAATGAAGAGATGGAGGCAAGAAAGGGGCGGATAGAAAAAGACACCTTAGGCTATTCGCTAAATGGTGATGTGTACAGCGCTAATCTTCGTTATAGTATGTGTACCAAAAGAGTCTTACTTGGCGTGAAGGAAAAATTTCCAAGGCTGGTGGGAATTTTACCGGATTAAGGATATCAAAGTGATCTACAACAGTGGTTTTATCTTTATACATAAGAGTACTTTCCTTAGCATTGTAAAACATGCAGAACAAACTAAGGGTTTTAAAGTGGTAAGTCATTTTAGAAAGATATCCAAAGAGTATGAGAGGTCTACTGCATCAGCCAAGGCTTTTATTCAACTCGCCTCCCTAAAATAATGCTCAACAGGTTAGAAAAATGGTTTACGTGACTGTTTCTAAGATCAAAACATTCACTGATTTTCTTACTAAATTAAAAGCTTGTAATTTTTTAAAATTTGACCTAGAATTAATTTGTAATAACGATTAGTGAGGTTAATTATGTTAGAGTGGCTCATGCCATTTTTTACAATGTTCGGTCCCCAACACAATATTTTTTATTTTGAAGGGAATTGGCATACCGAACGGTGTGTGAGTGTAAATACTCCCTCTTCTCAGGCGCTTCCAATTGGCGTATTAAAGGAAGATCAAGAAAAGAAAGAACCCGTTCCCATTGGCGTATTAAAGGAAGATCAAGAAAAGAAAGAACCCGTTCCCATTGATTCCATCGTCCTTCATTCTTTTGAGTGGGATCAAAATAAAGATGTAAGTACAAATGGGCAATGCGCTAAGGTGATCCAGTATTGGCTTGATGCAAAAGTAGGTGCACATTATATTGTTTCTTTTGAGTCAGCAGAAGACCTATTAAAGGGATTTGAAGCACGCTTTCCTAACTTAAAAGAGTTAGAAGCCACTAAAAAATTTGGACATTCCATACAGGATCCCAAAAAAAATGCTATCATATGTTGTGTACCTGATACGCGTGCTGCCTATCACGCTGGAATGAGTCATTTTAGAGAATTTGGTGTCTTTGATAAAGGACGCTACACCCTCAATTTTAGTTCTATTGGTATAGAAATGCAGGGAAACGGAACGTTTAAGGGAGACGAAAGTATTGAAAATTTTGATCAATTCAGCGAAGATCAAATCAATGTTGTTGCAGATTTAGTAAAATTCTTGTGTGCTCATCATAACTTAGATCCTAAAAACTCTGTTGTCTCTCACGCTGTTATTGCACCATTACGTAAAAAAGATCCTGGTCCTACTATTTTTCAAGCTTTAGCTGATAAAGGGATAGGGTGGTGCCTTCCCCAACCTGTTTTCTTATTACCCTTGGAAATTACGCATACTGTAGAGGAAGCGAGAACTTTATTACAAACAAATGGCTATCAGCCTCCTGCCTCTCTTGTAGATCTTTCCCCAAGAGAAACAGCAGAATCGCGCTTTGCTTGCCTCTTTCCAGATACACAACCAGAGGTTGTGTATTCCTTTCTAGATAAGTTTTCATTACAATATGCGCCCTGGGCCTGGGCCAATGAGCCAAAAGGTGCATCCAAGCTATCACAAGAATCTCGAGAACTGGTGATACGTGCACTCCGAGCCAAGGCTGTATTATAACTCTTTAGGAGTGTGTAAATTTTTTAAAAAAAGTACTTCTAAAGATTGTAGTCACGAGATAAATTATGCCAAAACATGGGGATAATTCATGTTAAGAATATGTGCTTTTATGAAAAAGTCCCCAGAAAATCCCACCATCTCCATGATACTTCAAGATCATATTTAGAGCTTTGTGGCCCCTCATCTTCCAGGCCGAAAAAGCTTTGGGGGAAAGTCTAGCGAAGAATAACCGAAAAATTACTAATGCAGTTTTCTGGATTTTGAGAGCGGGCGCTCCGTGGCGAAATCCACCTCTGGATTACGACGGATGGAGCAACACATATCGTCTATTTTATTTGTTGGAGACTAAAGAAAAATTTGGGAAAAATTACTCAAAAAAGTCATTGTGGAGCCGAATTTTGAGTGGCTTATGATCCATGCTGATTACATCAAAGTGCCAATATTTTGATTTCACTCATAACTTCACCCCAGTCATGAGCCTAATCAGCGCTTATGGGATGCCTTGTTCCTAACTCAATGTAAACTATGTTTTATCCAAATTTTCGAGCTTTGGCACAGCAGC
>NZ_PHHC01000082.1:4594-8190 GCF_002930195.1 Holospora curviuscula
GCTTTAATTTTAGCTCCCTCTCTAAGCCTGACTCAAGCTCTGATTCTGATACCAGCCTTAATTCTAGCTCCTTCTCTAAGCCTGACTCAAGCTCTGATTCTGATACCAGCTTTAATTTTAGCTCTGATTCTAGGTTTAAAAATTCTTATCTTAGTAACTCACGTTACGCTCCTAAACAGTTTAAAAATTTTTATTCTAGTAACTCACGTTACACCCCTAAACACTTTCGAGAAGATTCGACAGACTCAGAGGATGAAAAAGAACTACTTTCTGAGTATAAGAGAAAAAATAAGTCCTCTCAATCAAAGTTAAGAACTTCAAAAAATAACAATCCTTCTGAACTATTTACTGAAGCAGAGACCAGTATAAAAACTCGCTCTAGGACGAACTCAAGTGCTAAAAATGAAAAATATCGTACTCAAAATTCTTCCATACAGAGAAAAGATCGCACTTCTTCTAACGCCTATTATAGTCATTACCCTAATAATTCAGAGGAGGGGATACAGAAAAATAAACAATCCAATATTTCCTTGACCTCTAAGGGGAAAAATTTTTCTGATGGATCTGGAGAAGAAAGAAAGGATTCAGTGAGCGTGAAGTCCTCATTAAGAACAAAACCAAGATCACAGGATAACGTCTCTTATCATGGATCTGCTTCCGATTCTAAAACTGAACCGGAAAAAAAGAGCGCTCAATCTCCCACTCTTTCACAGAAAATCTCAGAAGAAAAGGATACAGTTAAGAGCCAAAGCCTAGCGGGCAAAGCCTATGGTTTAGTCAATGCTGTAGAGAACACGTTTTTTTCACCCGTTGCGGCACTTCCACTAGCCTTTGGAAAAGTAGGTCTTGGCATAGCAAAAAAAGCAGTAGAAAAAGCGGCGCGGTATGCAGAACCCTACGTTCCTCAAGCAGTAAAAAATTTTTCCACCAATGTGCAGTCGCGCTACTTTCACGCAGATGGAGCGGTGAAGAAAGATGCAGAACAGTTGTTCAACTCCACCATTGAAATTTTGACGGGTGTCTTTGCCAAAGCATCGACCTATGAACGATTGGCTCAGGACTCTATGGTGTTTCAAGTGCTCACCATGAAAACTGCTTTTGATGTTCTGAAACAGACTACCACAGCGATTATTCCCTTTCTTAAGGTCTTGAAGTATACTTACGAACTGTCGGAACACGCTGCCACAAATTTGATTTCTGATACAGGAAGATCGTTGCTCAAAATATTTTCTAAGGATAAAGTATTTTTGAATTTGTTTGAGGATCCTCAAAAATATCAAGAAATTATCAAAGGATACACCTTTGATCAATACTTTAAGAGAGCGGTGCGTAGTGTAGTGTTGCTGTGTTTGACCTACCATTTGGCCGCAACCTACGGGGGACCGGCCTCGGGAGCTTTTCCGTCAAGTTTTAATGAACTGGTCACGATATTAGGACAATTCTATAACACCATCACCGCCCCTATATCCACCATTATGGCTTCCACAAATAAACCCGCCGCATTGTATGAAGCAGTCTTGTCTGGAAGTCGCGGAACACTAGGGGCTTTTAAAGACGGGTTCCTTGAGTTGGAAACGGCGCTGCATAACGCGGTGGAATCCATGAAAGAAAGTTTTTGGGGAAAAAAAGAGCAAGAAGTATTAGACGATGTAAAAGCGGTAGATAAAACCTCGGTGGAAGCGGTGAAACCCGAAGATATCAATGACGCGAAAAATGATCTCAAGGAGACACAAACTACAAAAGCAGAAAAATCGTCTGAAAAAGAGAGCAACGCTGAAAAGGAGAAAAACACTACGAAAGAGACGCTTCAAGAGGCTCAAGAATCCTTGGAGAAAAATCCTTCTTCTGAGAATGAAACAATGAACCCAAAGCAAAAAGTTCAGGATAAAAAGAGTCAAGAAACTCAAGCAAAACAAGAAAATCTAGACAAAACAAAGGAAGTGCTTAAACAGAACATAGAACAGGTTAAGCAGAAAGCCGAAGAATCTAAAAATAAAATCCAGGATGAACAGAAAAAAGAAAAAGACCGATCAAAAACAGTAGAAAAGAGTAGCCAGGAAATAAAAAATGGAAAAAAAGCTATAGAAGAAAAGGGTAATAATCTGAAGCTTCCAATCATGAATACACAGAACATGACATCAGCAGAAATAATAAAAGGTGTCAGAAATTATACCTCGAAATATTTGCACCAGACAAAGGACGGAGTGAAGTTTTTTGAGTCTATGGAGAAAGCTTTTCCTGGAGTTACTGGGACGCAACTACAGAAAATAATTAAGAACTACTTACAAGAGCAGAGTGAAGTAGCAAAGGCGATCTCAAAAATAGATTTTTTAGAACCTTATAAGTGGAGTTATCCGCCTCTTAACCCTATAAAAGTTTTAGAAGAGAGATTTTCTAGTTCTATTGATCCCCATAACTTAATAAAAGACGGGATTATAAACAACGCTAAAAAAGTTCTGTCTGAGATAGAAACTTATTATACAGATCCCACAAGTCGTCTACCTAGTGCTGCGAACAAACGGAATATTAGGTTTGACTATCTCATAGAATATGCAAACAGTATGATACAAAAAATGAAAGAAAGAGGATATGAAACGGGTGATTTAGTAAGTAAAATGAGAGAAGTGACAAATATGGCCGAGGTAATAAAAAAGAGCTAAGACTATAGCTTATTAACACTATGTGCTAGAGTGAAGATACGCGATACTGATTTCGTAAAAAACTTGAAAAAGATCATAGTACTTTTTCAAGTTAAAAAAATCAAGCGATAGTAAATAGATTAAAGGGTGTTCCTAACCCATGTTATTCTTTTTAAACCAATAATACATTCTGGCTATTAAACTTTTCCTTATTAAATGAAGGAGCGCGTTGGTATTGGTCTGGATGGTATTAAAAAAATCTTCAGTACAATTTTGTTCTTTGTAAAAAAGGTTTATCGTGGATTATCAATATTCAATCGCTTATTTTTCCTAAAAATAATAGCAGAAATTTCATCTTTTGATAACAAATCTTTTAGTGCACTATCATCCTAGCCTTTTTGGCCAAAAAGGCTGAATTATTGCAATTCGTATTTTTCTTCCTGCTCATCAAAGACGTGCATTTTTTATCTGCTTATTGCAATTATACTGGCGTGCTCTAGTACTAGTCCTCTATTCTAGGTTATTCATGATAGCCATATTTTTTTAAGATCGTCAGTATGCTATAAAAATTTTTTATTTTACACCAACTATTGTAGCTCCTTAATAAGTACGTTTCTAAGACCCATATTCTGATGGTGAATGGTGCAAAAGTGCTTCCCGTTAGAATGCCTACTAAACTGTTTTTGTGAGTAAGCCATTACTTGCGGGCTCAAAATTCTCTATAATGTTTCATTAATAAAGACTTTTTCAGTGAATACTCTTGTTTTTCAATAAAATCACAAAATTATATAGTAATCATCGTAGAGCCTACACATAAAAATAAACCAAGGGACATAAGGAAAAAATTGAGATAAATTGTGAATTATGAAAGAAACAGGCAGCACTTACGGTGCAAACCGTGAAGGTCCAGGATCATGACCCAATGAACACCGTACTTTAATCCCTTTAATGGGCACA
>NZ_PHHC01000082.1:8284-13020 GCF_002930195.1 Holospora curviuscula
TTCTGTCTCTGATAGAACTGTAGATTTTATCTTTTTAGGTCCCATGGGAAGGTCTTTCGTATCTTCTCTTTTTCTCCACTTGAGGATTGTTTTTGGGTTAATATTAAATCTTTTAGCCGCTTTTCCTATGCTCTCTTTACTATCACGGATCCCTCTACGGATTGCCTCCGTTGTTCTGGCATTTGCGTGTAATACTTGTCCCATAAGCTTTTTCTCCATGCATTATTATCTTCATAATATATACCATAACTCTCTGGGATCAAACACCAGCGTATTCTCAATGATTCAATATTTTCATGGATGAGTGTGAAGAAATTTTTTTAACCCTTAAACTGTCCATGCTTAAAACAAAGCAGTTACTGCTATCAGTAGTACGCCCGAGAATTAAGTAGCCTAGAGGTTTTTTTGTACTATTTATAATATGAAGCGGTATTGTCTAAGAGTTACGGAACGCTAAGCGCTTTTAAACACGGGTTCCTTAGCTTGGAAACGGCGCTGCATAAAGTATTGAAATCGATGAAAAAAAGTTTTTGGAAAAAAAAGAGAAAGAAGTATTAGACAAAGTAAACGATCTAGAAAAAAACCCGGTGAAAGCGGTGCAACCCGAAGATAGTAAAGCGGAAAAACAAGATCTCAATGAGACAAAAACGAAAAATTTAGATTATTTTTCTCAAACAAAAGAGAAACTCAACAAGATAACGAAGAAAAAAAGACGAAAATAGATTCTAAACAGATTTAAAAATCCTTCGATAAAGAAACCCTTTTTAAGAATAGAAAAGTGACAAACCCCTCAAGATGTTTAGGATGAAAAGACAGCAAAACCTTCAGTACAAAAAGAGAATCTAGAAAAAAAGACAGCCCTTAAACCGAAAATAGAAGAGCTTAAACAGGAAGCTAAAGTGACGAGTAGTCGTCCTAAGGATCCAGAAAACATTAATGAACAGAAAACAAACGCGTTACTCTATCAAAAGCAAAGTCCTAACGAGAAAAGTTTTCAAAAAATAAAAGGAAAAATGGACAAAAATCTACACTACCAAAGGTTGAAAAAAATTAAAAACGGAATTAAGCCTAAAAAAGCGATACACTCGGAAGAACTACAACCCCTTGAGACAGGTTCTAAGTTTTTCTCATCGCGGAGAAAAATGAATACGTAATTTTTTCCATTTACTATACTGATCAAGAGGTAAAGGAAGTGGATTACAGCTTGGATCAAAAGCTGCAGCCACTGCGCTTTCTGCAGCAATGGCGTACGCAGGGTGCTCTGTACTCCCCCCTAAAATAGTTGCTCTGGCAACAGTAGCATCAGGATTAAGCTCTAACTCTACCAACACCACCAACTTTTCTCCATTGTCTGATAATGCCGGAAGACGCCAAGCATTTTGCAATAACGTTTGAACACGATCCAAAATACTGACCGCAATATCTTGACCGGTTTGCGCGGCACCATAGACAGAATCTGACTCAGAATCTGTGTCTGGGGTTTGGGCTGAAGGTCCTTTGGGGCGTTCAGTAATATCTTTTAGAATGTGGTGAACGTCTTCTTCAGAATCTTGAGAAGGAGGCACTTTTTCAGAAGAAGCTTTTTTTTTTCTTCTAAGGGAAGATGCTTTAGACTTTTTAGGTTCATTATTTTTTTTTTCTAAGCGGTCTAACATTTCATCAAAAGAAATTGGCTCCTCTTTCACGTCCCTAGAAGTATCTTGATTAGACTTTTTTGTAGATTTTCTTTTTTTTTGCTCTTGAACTTGTTCTGATTTTGGCTTAGATTTAGGTGCTCTGGAAATGGAAGCAAAATTTTGAATATCTAAAGGAATGGTACAAGGCGCAGTTTGTTCTGGAAGCTCAACACTAGAAAATCGATTAGTCAAAAAAATACCTACACCAATCATTCCGTGAAGACTTAGCGATATAATCCAATTTAACGCCTTCATTTTTTTATTTTCCTCGAATTTTGCGTCGTTTTCCTGAATTACTTTTGCTGTCTGCTTCAGTCACTAACATTAGTTTTGTGAAACCTTCTTGAGAAAGACATACCATCAACTGAACTAAATGCTCGTATACCAACGTTTTATCCGCTTCAATATAGATCGTCTCTTGATGATCTGGAGACAACACATTAAGCCGCTCTACCAATACATTAGGCTCAATTTTTTGATCTTGAAACCACAGAGTTCCGTCGCCCTGAATTGAAACTGTGAGAGGTAAAACGTTGGAGTTTTGCGACACGCCCGCCCCTACTTTAGGAAGATTAACACATACGTTACTGTGCATCATAGGGGTCGTTACAATGAAAATTACTAACAGCACCAACATAACATCCACAAGTGGAGTTACATTAAGTTCCGAGTGGGACTTGATATGGTTTCGATATCGTCTCAGTTTCATTGATCTTTCCTTATTTACTCAAGATGGGAAACGTGAACAATACGACAAAACCCTTCTAATTTAGTCATATAGCTCTGAATACTGATAGTTAACCGATTATAGGCAATAACCGCAGGAATAGCAGCGACTAAACCAATAGCCGTAGCAAATAACGCTTCCGCCATACCAGGAGCTACTGCCGCAATATTAGTGGACCCTGTACTGGCAATGCTTTTAAAGCTGTTAATAATTCCCCAAACCGTTCCAAACAATCCCACAAAAGGAGAAATAGAACCAATAGTATCAAGAGTTCCCATGGTTTTCATTAAATAATCTCTCTGATTTTCTAAGTAAGCTTCCAAAATATTTTCTACTTTTTGACGCCATAATGCCGCTGTCCCCCGACGAGATTCTTTTGCAAACAAGCTTACTACGTAAGAAAAAGGCATAGTCCAGGCACAGGGACGTACATGTTCCCAATAGTTAGCAGGCTCTTTTTCAAAGGCCTCTTGTGTATTTTCCGCCTCTTTATATAATCGACGCATTTGAAAATATTTTCCTGCCATAATGCTCCAAGAAACAATAGAGGCACTAAGAAGAGCGATCATCACACCCTTAACGATCCAATCTGCTTGCCAAAATAATCCCCAAAGTGAAATTCCTTGAGATATCTGCACGATAACTTCTTCCACAGCTGGAGTTTGCTCCCTTATTATTATAAAAATATGCCCTCATTATCCCAGAAAATTCTCCATAAAACAACTCCTTGAGTGGGGCAAGTCAAGGGTTAAATATACTGAAAGAGTAATTTTTAAACGTGAGATAGAGTGTGACAAAAAATAAAAAATTTTGCCAGATCTACTGCGCCTAAAGTTTCTGATCTACTGGGTCCAAACATTTTTTTCTCAGTTCCTACTTTCTTAAAATTGCAAAAAGAATTCATAGCTTGAACAGCGCTGCTCTACAAGTGTCAATAGCAACGGTTGTCTGGAGTAGTATTTATGATTTGTCAACACTTGCATGGAACGAAACAAGGGATCATTTCTATCGTTTATGAAACGGATTCCTCGAGCAGAAAAAGAAGCAGTGGAATTGCAATATCAGGTATAGAAAATTCTCAAAAAGGTTCATCAAAGTTAATGGGTTCCGCTCGCAAGACTGAACTATTCTTCAAATAAGTCGGCTACATCATATCTATTCATAAAGCTGTTATTTGATATAGAACAATGACGTATATCAGTTAAAAACTAAAAGGGGCGATTTATAGGACTGTTTAAAGTAAAATAAAAAAGTGAGAAAAGTGTAGCAACACTCTCAAGGTCAACTGCTATAGGGATAAGATACACAAATATTGCAAAACATTCAAGAGCTTTTTTGAGATTATTGGGTGTGACACCGAAACAGACACAATAAATAAGCTAGGAATTCTATCTTTTTTGGGGAAACAGATTCTGGGCTGTTACAAAAAGTTTGGGAGTAACGTATTTAAGCTATAGTCAATCATATCGTATTAGGTGGCGAAAAGCAGCGAATTATCCCTCTCATATCATTGGGAAATTATGTAATTCTATCTTTTTGCCCATTAGTTCATAGGAATCTAGAATTTCTCTACAAGATTCAGATCTGGTGAATAAGGGGGTAGAAAGATTATTTTGAAGCCCACAGATTAAATGAGCACTCTTGTCTTTTGTGATGTATGGAATGAAGTGTGATCCATAATGAGCCCACACTTCAGCGCTTTGATTCAACACTGTTCTACCCAATGATTAAAAAGATTTGTATTGCAAGCCCCGTTAACCCCCATAGATACTATAGATTGATTATTCACTAAGCCAGCTATCATGATTCTTTTGTAATAACTTATCACGCTTTTTTCCTATACGCTTTTCACTTTCTTTACTCCATCCCCTATTTTTGAAAATCGCCATATCAATACCACTTTCATTGCTATATACAAAATTTTGATTCGGTATCTCTGTGATAACTTCTAGATATCTATCTCGCTTTTTTTCCTCTGCTTCCCCAGAGGAAACGGTATTTTTTGAAAACTCAGCCCTAATATTTTTTAATTTAGTAGTGATTTATCTTTTATAAATTATTCTATTCTTTGGACAGTCTAGTCTAACTGTTCTCTAGCATGGTAATTTCCCTCTTTCTTATATCGATTACGGAAACTAGGTGTTTGATCCCAGAGAGTTATGGTATATATTATGAAGATAATAATGCATGGAGAAAAAGCTTATGGGACAAGTATTACACGCAAATGCCAGAACAACGGAGGCAATCCGTAGAGAGATCCGTGATAGTAAAGAGAGCATAGGAAAAGCGGCTAAAAGATTTAATGTTAACCCAAAAACAATCCTCAAGTGGAG
>NZ_PHHC01000082.1:14119-26052 GCF_002930195.1 Holospora curviuscula
ATGCTGATACGCAATAGATCATGATTGATTCCACAATGATTGGCACCCATCACCACCCTTCGGGCGCCAAAAAAAATACAGTAATGGTACACAAGAACTGGGGCGCTTAGCAGGCGGTTTTAGCACGTAGATCCAGGCTGCCATGAGATGTTTTAGACACCCTCATCAAAATTCATTCTATCGCCTGCTCAGTGCTCTAACTATACCAAAGCTCTTGATTTAATGGAGAACTTTGACTTTAAAGGTTACGATGCTGATAACGTTGTCTATTATGTTGACACATTATATTGGCAGCAATAAAGCCGTCATCTCCCCACGATCCATGCAAAAAACCCCAGAGAATTTGAGGCAGGTTTTTACAAAGAACGCACTCTAGTCGAGCGAATGTTCAACACGTTAACCCATTTCAGGCGCGTTGCACCAAACCATGACACACTTTCACACGCCCTTCCTTCCTTCCTTCATTTTGCTGCATCACTCATAATTCTAAAGTAAACTTAAATGTCGACATGTTCTAAATCACTCGACATAAAAAAGATTGTAAAAGACGCTATCAAAAGATCTTTTCTTAACTATCTAACGTGTTTAAAAAATTATAAACTTTTTCTGCAAGCTTTTTGGAGAACCCTGGTATAGCTTTTAAATCCTCTAAAGATGCGTTTTTCAGTGCCTCGGTGTCCTGGAATATACACCTTAGCTTTTGTTGACGTACTGGACCAATACCAGGAAGTTGCTCAAAAATACTTCGAACCATCGAGCGCCTGTGGGTTCGTCTATAGGCCTGAATAACATATTGATGCGCCTTGTTACGGAGCCTTTGAAGAAAATGGAGTAGTGGGTCAGTGTCTGAAAATTGTACAGGAGGCTGATTTTTTCGATAAAAAGTTTCTTGTCCATCTCTATGCTGAGGTCCTTTCGCGATTCCCAACACATCTATGTGCTGAAGATTCAAGTCACATAAAGTTGCGTAGGCGCTAGAGACATGCCCTATACCCCCATCCACTAAAAGCAGGTCAGGATGAGGAAGTGCCCGAGAAAATCTCCGTATGAGCATTTCCTTCAGTAACGCATGGTCATTGCCCACAGTTTTTCCCATAAAAAGAATTTTTGAATTTTTAGGCTGCCACAAGCCATCTTCAAAAGATACCATACCGGCGCAACTGTGATGTCCCTGAACGTGACTATTATCATACACTTCAATGCACCTGGGAACAGTATTAAGCTCAAAAGTAGTTTTCATTCGCTGCACCAAAACATCTACTTCCTCCTTTGCTTGAACATACTGCTGAAGCGCGTGACGTGCATTCAAATTAGCGTGGGCCAAAATGTTAAGCTGAGCTTCTTCTTGAGGGAGATGCGTTATTTTTACTGTAACCTGATGAAGGTGTTGGAGCGTTTCTACTACATCTGGGGAACATACATGAGATACTACAAATTCTTTAGGAGGTTTCATATGAAAATAAAACTGACGAATAAATTCCGAAAGGACCTCGCTTACTTCTGGTTCAGTAGTTCCCGGGAAAAAAAAGTGTTGGCCACCATAGTTCATTCCTTGGCGAAAACAACAAAGCTGAAGACAGGTGACACCGTGTGCAAATACTCCTGCCACTACATCCACGTCTTCTTTTGGAATATGCGTTACTGATTGCGTTGTCTTTGCTTGATGGATCCACCTTAACCGATCTCTTAAAAGTGCAGCTTTTTCGTAAAGATGCTGAGCACTGGCTGATTTCATATCCTGCAACAGTGAATTTTCTAATGCATCCGATTTTCCTTTCAAAATTTGAAGGGCACCATCTACAGCTTTTTTATACTCAGAAACAGTTATTTTTTGAACGCAGGGTGCACTACAGGATTTAATATAGTACTGAAGGCAAGGACGCTTTCGCGCTGAAAAAACACGATCACTACAAGAGCGTAATTGAAATGCTTTGTAGATATAAGTTTTCGTTGTCTCTAACAGATCTCGATTTAAAAAAGGCCCAAAGATTTTTTCTCCCTCTATAAAATTAGTACGCTTTGCGGTTAAGGCAGGAAAGGGATGAGCCGAAAGTGTTAAGTAAGCTAAAGCACGTCCTTCCTTTAATAAAATATTAAACGGTGGTTTTTTTTTCTGAATTTTGTGAAGTTCTAAAAGCAAAGCTTCTAATTCATTGTGGGTAACAGTATACTGCACAGAGTGAATCTTAGAAACCATGCGTTGTAAACGCAAACAAAGCGCTGAAACGCGGGTATAGGAAAAAACACGGCGGTTTAATCTCTTTGCTTTTCCCACATATAAAATCGCGCCCTTCGCATCTAGCATTTCATATACTCCAGGTAAATCAGGAATATTTGCTAGAGCCTTAGTCAAAGCGTTTAATCCGTTCTCATACATAGGAAACTCAAATAGAATTTAGTTCGGAAAAGAGTGTGAGAAACTTTCTTTCTACATACCTGCTTTCAAAGTATCTCATTTTTTATCTAACCCAGGTGCCAATGCGTTCTAACCGTAGACTCCACCAAGTCCAAGGTTTTACCAGAGTAAATTTATCTCCCAAGGAAAAGAATACAATTTCTGCAGGACCTAGTAAATAATCCGCATATACGTACCCCAAATCCTCCCCCCTACTGTCTCCAGAACCATCCTGGTTATCCCCCTGAAAAAAATAATGATTTTCTGGAACGAGAAACTCTTTTGTATTATCATAGCGTGCCGCACCAAAAGGCTTGAGCTTAAGCATTTTATGAAAAATTTTCTTTCCACTTTCATGAACTTTCCCCTGTTTATCTAAGCGTGCTACAGGAAACTCTCTGGTGTATACGTCTCCCTCCACAAAAGATTCTCCATCATAGGCCTTATATCCTTCGGATAGTTTTTTCACAGGGCAAACTACACCATTAATGTACAGCATTCCTTCCTTCATCTGTACTTTATCCCCAGGAAGGCCCACTAATCGTTTGACGTAATCCATAGAAAAATTTTTAGGACAGGTAAAGACTACAATATCACCTCTTTTGGGACGATCTAACACTGCAACACGTCCAGAAAAATAATCAATCCATTGACTAAACAAGAAACTAAATCTACACAGTCCATAATTAAACTTAGTTACTACGATATGATCCCCCACTAAAAGAGTAGGAATCATAGAACCCGTAGGGATACGATAGGGGGAAAATACTACAGATCGTATAATGATCACCAAAAGAATCGCATTGATCCAAGATAAAACAGAGTTTTCGCGAGATTTCTTTTTTTGAAAGGAAAACATATAGATCCAATGATTATTCCAAAACCTTTTTTTATTTTATACCACCTATTCTCTCTAAGTCTATACCGAAAAAAATAATTTTTCAAAATATTTTCTTTTTGTACTGCATGATTTTATGTACCTAGTAAGTAGATAAAATTAAAAATATGGCACGCATACAGAAAAGATATTTTACCTATTAAGAATTTATTTTACTAACTCTTTCAGAGATTATGGGGGGTACGTGATATTGTTCAGGGGAGAGAAATTCATAATTTAGCTTAAATATAGGGTTTAAAAGTAATTGTAGTAAAGTGTTATATCCCCAGTATATTAAATAATGGTACGGTTAATCCATCGTTTCATATTCAACCAGAATGTCTCAATGAAGTTCAGGTCGGGCGAATATGGCAGTAAGAACATTAGCTTTCAGCCAGGCAATTCAATTATTTTTATGTCTTACAAGAGTTATGAAATGAGACATGATCCATAATCAGGCTAGCATTTAGTGCTTTAATTCAATGCTGTTTTCCCCAATATTAATTGCATTCTTTAAGGTCTTACTTCAATTCTTTTAAATATCATCTTCGGGCTTATATTACTTTAGGTATTGAATATAAGACTTCTCACGCTATGGATGATTTGGCTCCTATACGTATTTTGTTAGGGAATTTTCTTTGCTTTTGTCACGTTAAATGCTATATGTTTATTGTCATTTTATTTATACTGAAGCCGATCGATGCTTTTTTTGGTTGGTACCTAATTTAATAAAATTTATCACTTTAGGAAAAGATTTTTCTAGACAAAAGTCACCTATGTGATATTGCTTTATTTTCAGCCCCTAAAGTCTTTTCAACCTTCATGTTTTCTACATAGCACTCTTAGGGAGAGTAGGTTTTTTAAGCGAATACTTCATGTAGAGTGTCTCTAATATGCTTGCTGGGGAACCTATAAGATGTAAAAAAAAAGATAGGTTTCTTCCCCTTCCCTCATTGATAAGTGCTACTAGAAGTTTTCAATTCTAAATTTTATTAAAATTTTATTAGATATAATCTCAGAATCTATCTATTCTCCTATAAGAAAAAAGTTCCCTGCTTTTTATTTTCAAAAAAATTCCTTACAATAAAGATTAAGCATTTTGTACAGTAAAGTAATTATGTCCCCTGCGAAGCGAAAAATTTTTCTTGGTATTGAAACCAGTTGTGATGATACAGCTGTAGCTTTGATCGATGCAACAGAAAAATCTGTATTGAAACATTGTATTCATCAACAAATAGAGCATCAAGCTTTTGGAGGAGTAGTTCCCGATCTTGCATCAAAAGGGCATGCAAAACATTTACCTACTTTACTGAACACGCTTTTGAGGTCTGCCTGTATAGATAAAGAAGAAATTCAAGGTATTGGGGTCACTGCGGGACCTGGACTGGCAGGAGGGCTTTTGGTAGGCGTAATGTTTGCAAAGGGCGTTGCAATCACGCTTAAAAAACCGCTTTGGGCCATTAATCATTTACAAGCCCATGCTTTGGTGGCACGCTTGTGCTATGATGTTCAGTTTCCATATTTGGCACTCTTATTTTCTGGAGGACACTGTGAGTTCGTGGTTGTCTATAGTGCAACGGAATTTTATTTATTAGGCTATGGATTAGATGACGCCGCAGGGGAGTGTCTGGACAAAGTAGGGCGCCGTTTAGGATTTTCTTTTCCTGCGGGCGCAGCCATTGAGGTGGCAGCGAAAATGGGAGATCCATTTTCTGTTGCACTTCCTATTCCTATGCGAGACAAGTCTTTGAATTTCTCTTTTTCCGGACTAAAAAGTGCAGCATTACGCTGGATTAACTCAGAGGGCGAAAAAACACTTTCTTTTGAAAAAAAAGCAAATTTATGTGCAAGTTTACAATACGCTATCGGTCAAGGAATTCAGAAAAAAATTGAAAATTTTTTCGAAAACTTACCTCCCGAATCTAATCCCCACACTGCTATATTTTGTGGAGGTGTAGCAGCAAACCAATATTTAAGACAGGTATTAGAAGCATCTTTTCTACGACACAATGTACGCTTTTTAACTCCCCCCCCTAAATTTTGTACGGACAATGGGATGATGATCGCCTGGAATGCCTACGAAAAATGCCAAGCGGGTGTTCCCCCTTCCATGAATTTTTCCATTCGCGCACGTTGGCCCATTAGTATTTAATTTAAATTTAATTTAAAACCTTAAGTCTTGGAGTACATAATGTTGCCTGAACGAAAAAAAAAACTATTTTTTAAGGGACGGAAAAGACCCTTTGTACCGTTTCACTATCGCTTTAAACCGGTAGCTTTACGTAAAGTGTTACCCAATACAATAACCCTCCTGGCGTTATGTATGGGACTGACTGCCATTCCTTTTGGGGTAGATAAAGCATGGAAACACGCAGTATCCAGTGTGTTAATTGCAGGCGTTTTAGACGGTTTGGATGGACCTGTAGCACGTTTTTTAAAATGTAGTAGTGATTTTGGTGCGGAGTTAGACTCTTTAGCAGATTTTATCAATTTTGGGGCGGCGCCTGCTTTACTGTGTTATTTTTTTGTACTGCATGAATGGGGACGCTTTGGGTGGGCCATTTGCCTTTTTTTTGCAATGTGTTCAGGTCTACGCCTTGCAAGGTTTAATACCCAGCGTTTATCGGGGGGAGGGCGTCCCCTTCCCTCCTACTTTTCTGTGGGAGTGCCAGTTACTGTGGGCTCATTGCTGGCAGTCACTCCTATCATTTATAGTTTTACTTTTAAACAAAAATCTGTAATATTTCAAGCGTTATGTTTGGTTATTACGGGAATTTTTATGGCGAGTCGTTTTCCAACGTTTGTTACAAAAGGCATTCGAATTATACCTCGCTATTCAGGAATTATCGTATTAAGCAGTGTGGTAGTATTGATTTTTGGATGGGTAATGCCCTGGGAGACTTTGTTGGTTTTAAGTCTTCTGTATGTGGGATCTTGGCCTTTGAGTTGGAGAGCTGCCCAACGATATACATCTTTAAAACCCCACAGGGAAGGTAAAAGTTTTTATGATTAAAATAAAACATTGTATACTGGTAGGGTTCATCATTTTTCTTGGAGGGTGTTCTGAAAATCAATCAGAGGTATTGATGACGACACAACAAAGAAAACCTACAGTCCCCCCAAAGGAAAAAAAAAAGAAGATTAAAGAAAAAGATGTGATATGGGATCCCCTAGAGCCTTGGAATCGGGGAGTTTTTATATTTAATCAAGCTATTGAGCATGTGATTTGGGAGCCTATTCTGACCGTATATAAAACTTTAATCCCCTCCTATGGTCAAACTGCCGTACACAATGTACTGCAACATGTTAAGATGCCCATCAATATTATCAGCTTAGGATTACAGGGAGAAGGGGAAAGAGCGCTGAGTCAGTTTGCACGATTTATATGCAACACCCTATTTGGACTGGGAGGAATCATCGATATTGCCAATGATATTCATCTTGAGGCAGAATCAGAAGACATAAGTAGCTTGTTAAAAGCGTATAATGTACCTACAGGATGTTTCATGATTCTTCCGTTTTTAGGTCCTACTGTTTCCCGAGACGCCTTTGGAAAATTGTGCATGAGTGGAGTATATGCTTGGATTTCTCCTCTAGCCCTTGTCAGTTATGGGCTATTTGGCATAGAGAACTTAAATCAACGGATTATTTTTAAAGACAGTATTGATCATGTTATGGAGTTTTCTGCAGATCCCTACGCAGTGATTCGCAGAGCATATTATGAAGCGAGAGGCGAGTTTCCGGATAGCTTTGAAGAAGAAGCCGCAGAAAATGAAGAGGAAGACGGAGAAAACGAATAGTAAAATAAAACAACATTTTTTCTTTCCTACGGAGTGTCTTTAGGGGCGTAGAATCAAGATGAAATAATCATATAGTATAGTAATTGGTACAGGAAGATGCATAGTCCTGTTTTAGACCAGCATCAATAGTCTTGACGAAAACCCTTAAATCTTAAGGAATATGAACGATTCGACACAAATATTCTTTTATGGTAGAGATTCATTACGAAATTCACCATGGGAAGGGTGGAAATTGTGGTTTCGAGCAGCGCGTTTGATTCAAGTACAAGGAATCTTACTGTTGTTTTGGCCATGTTTTTGGGGCTACTTATATAACACAACCGAAAACGTAAAAATCTGGATATTGGTATGGCTCTTAGGGGGCGCAGCCTGGATGCGTTCCGTAGGATGTGTGTACAACGATTGGGTCGATGCTCCTTTAGACAAATTTGTTCCGCGAACACAACATCGTCCTCTAATTTTTCGAGCCCAAGGGTGGAAGATACCAATGATCTGTGTGTGCGGGCTTTTTGGATTCTTAGCACTATTTACTTTGCCTTTTAACGTTATTCTATGGGGAGGTTCAGGATGGATCTTATCCTTAGCGTATCCTTGGATAAAGCGCTACATTGTTCCTCAAGGCGCATTAGGACTATTATTTGGTTGGGGCGTTTGGATTGGTTCCGCTTTTTCTATCATTCCTCGATGCTTTGGGTGCTGGGGATTGTACAGTGTAGCCATACTCTGGACTATAGAGTATGATACAGTGTACAGCGCACCAGATCAGTGGGCAGACCGTGAGCTGGGGTTAAAATCAGTATCAAGATATGCAGGACATCATACTAGAAGGGTAATTTTGGGAGTATGCATATTACGATGGCTCCTTATGGGAATTTTGAGTACTCATTCCACTAAAGCATTCGTTCTGACTTTGATTTCCGCCAATACTACCTACTATAGCTTACAACAAGTACGATTTAGTCAACCACATTCGTGTCATCAATACTTTTTACTGCAGGCATGGATCCAAGGAGGTCTGTTAACTCTATGGGCGTATTTTTTATCACCGTTTCGTTAGAAGAACACAATGATTAACCTGAGCTCGAAGTTAGAGGTGTAAATGGAGCAGCAAGGTGGACGTGTAAAGCACTCGATTCTTAAATTTTGATAAATTAAAAAAAATTAAGCTGTCTGTTTGAATATCAATCCTAAAAATAATATAGACAAATTAACTTGAAATTTACATATAGATATAACCGAATAACTATAGAATAGTTATAAAAAATAGCGCGTCAATTGAACAATGTGTAGCGTGAGACCATTGTGTCTCAATGGGATTAAGGTCAGGAGGATACGGAGGGAGGTAAAGTAAAGTATGACCAGTATCCTTAATTCATTTTCTACATAGCTTTACCTTGATGGAACGCAGCATTATCCCTGGCAATACCACGGTTTTCTGGGATATTGGTTAGGAACATTTCCTCTACCCAACAAGTCAATACTTCTACAGAACCCGTAAATAATTCAATGAGCCCTAAAGTAGAGTCCATTAAAGTGCTTGTAGCATTTGTTTTACATATTGATTCTCCGTTCTCACTCTAATCCTATTTTTTGTAACAACGTTTCCCTTTTATAGAATACCCGTGAGTTCTTGGCATATCATGAGACAATCCACATTCATCAACTTTTCTGGTTAATTCATCACACTTTTGGTACAATACAGATCTTTTTTCTGGATCCGCCTGTGGATGATTTAAGGTTTTTTATCGCGAACATCAAGACATCTCAGGGCTTTCAAAATGCCAACAGCGCTAACTCCAAAGCGCTCTGGCTGATAGGCATTAGGATTCATTGTAATATCGTGTTCTAAACAGTCCATGTCTATTGTGCTGGCTGGCTTAGAGCGCACGAGTTTCGGTTCTAAACGGGTACTCCCTCTATCGCCTGCTTACCCATTCCAAAACGTCTACCCGATTTCTCATAGCTTATCTCTTCTTTCTTCTTAATTCTTAAACCCTGACGATGAAAATCTCATGAATACGACAGCTTTAAAAATTTTTTCTTTTCTTCTATTATAATTGTTTTATAGTTAGTGGGCTATATAGTATTTTCAGAAAAAAATTTTTAGATCCCATGGCAAAAACTCTCAAAAAAAATAGTACCCTATATAGAAAAAGGCAATAGTTGCAAAAAAAGTATCAATAAAGTTTAAAATAGCATCAAACACACTCAAAAACTGGTATACAAGATATCAATCAGAAAGAAAGTAGACGATAAAAAAAGAAGCCTCAATAGAAAAGTATATAAATAGCAACGATGATTATACTTTTCATATTTTTAGCAATAGGTGCTCGCTCTTTTTGCCCCATCCTCTGTCTTTGCAAATATTGATCCTAAGCCCACTTTTATCAATACATACTAACGGTGTATTAAATGCGAATACCTTGTAGGTAGGGATTCGTACAGACAATACAATGAATACACAGTCTACATTAAAACTATTTGAGGCTTTGGAACAGTACTATCCAAAGGTAAAACGAATTTTTGTTCCATTGGACGATAAAAAATATTAGAAAAATGCATTGGTTTACGAGGATTTAAAAACTTCAAAAATTAAATTACTTTTTACGCTACCTTGCTCGCCCAATGTTAAGGATTATGGAAATTGATGCGTAAAATAATTTTGTACAATAAGTATTATAAAAAATTTGCTGGCTTCAAAAATGTAATTTTCCAATTTTTTGAACATAGTGTACAATACCAATGATAAATTAAGTACATTCTTAACTAACAATTTCCAGATCATTGGTAGGTAAAAACCGAAAATTGATTGGCGTTGAGTATTTTTATCTGAAAGTGGAAAGCATTTTTGTATGCGTTCTGGGGAGCGTTATATTACAGTTATACCCGTACGGAGAAGCAATATAAGAAAAGTGTAATGCGTACCCAAAAAATATAAAAAGTATATCGCCTTACTCTTTTGTATATATTATAAAAGTTTTATTGAGATGAATATTTGCAAAGACAAAGAATTTCGCAAAAAGAGCAAAAAATTTATGGATAAAAAAGTGGTAAGTATTACGAGCGAAACACGATTTATCGCTGGGTATGTTAATCATAAGCCAATAAGGTGCAATAGAAATTGTAATAAGAAATCATTTAAGATTTGGGTTGAAGCGTTTTTGATATAAGAGCTCCACCCTAGAAAAAGTGTGATAATGGATCTTGCTTTATTTCTCAAGTCTCAAAACATAAAGAAATAGATTGAATTTTTGAGATATAGAGTTTTTCTCTCTCACCCTATTCTTTTGATAGAACACAATACAACAATTTTGAGCTATGAAATTCATCGATCAAGGGTAAAAGTTGCATAATCTACAATAGGCGCTAGGGGGAAAGTATTTTTATCATTTACGAAACAAAAAGATTACTTACGCAGTAAATGTTATTTGATGAAAGGTGTGTAAATCTAAATAAACTTTTTCCGTTGCGCTTCCCCTTCAGCGCTTTGAATTTTCCTTGGTACTGTAAACATAATAGAGATTGAAAAGGAAACACTCTATACCTAACTATCGATATAGCTTATATTTATATAGTGTTTTCCCAATACTCTTTTTTTAAAAAATTCTTTCTTAGTAGTGCGATTCATGCTTTTGTCCTCATGATCTTAACCACTCCTTTCATTCTCCAAAATGGTATACTTCTCAAAGCTATAAATCAAAATGAAAATAGGGGCTCACAGTTCTGAATGATCCAGCTATACACTCAAGAGATCTCAAAGTTCTACTTAAGCAAAAAATCTAAATGATTGTTTGAAGCCTGTTTTTTACTACTGACACCCTGATATCGTTTAAATCCATTATAAAGTGTGTCGATATTTATAATTAACGGTTGTAAGATTTAAGATGTTTAGTTACAAGAGCAGATAAGATTGTAAGGGATACAAGACGACCAATGAGAAGGAATAAAAGAAAGTTTGCCTGGGAAAGAAGGGGATTCAAAACGTTCTGGTAACGCGATAACCAGAAATTTATCAATCCTGTGATGTGGATTGCCCGCAAGCGTGCAGCGTGGCGTACCTTGCCAGAATCTTACGGGGAAATGCTCGAGTGTTCATCAACAGTTGATAAGATGGTCCAAAGCTGGTATGTGGAAAATGATTTTCAATACCTTTGCAGCAGATTCTGGTATGGAATGGATCATGATTGATTCCACAATGATTCGCGCCCATCAACACGCCGCGGGCGTCACAAAAAGTAAAGTCAATGGTAGACAAGAACAAGCGCTGAAGCGCTCAGTAAGCGGTTTTAGGACGAAAACTCCACGCTTTATGGGATGCTTTAGGCAACCTCATCAGATTCATTCTATTGCCTAGGTAGTGCTCTGCCTATATCAAAGTTCTTGATTTAATGGAGAATTTTGACTTTAAAACGCTATTGGCGAATAAAAGCTACGATGCCGATGAGATTATCCATTATGCTGGCATATTATACTGGTAGCAATAAAGCTGTTAAACTATTTCAGGCGGGTTTCACCCAGATATGACAAATTTACACACGCTTTTCTTTCTTTCCTTCATTTTGCTGCATGACTCATAATTATAAAGTAAACTTAAATGTCGACACGTCCTAGCTTTTTGATCCCAGAGAGTTATGGTATATATTATGAAGATAATAATGCATGAAGAAAAAGCTTATGGGACAAGTATTACACGCAAATGCCAGAACAACGGAGGCAATCCGTAGAGAGATCCGTGATAGTAAAGAGAGTATAGGAAAAGCGGCTAAAAGATTTAATGTTAACCCAAAAACAATCATCAAGTGGAGAAAAAGAGAAGATACGAAAGACCTTCCCATGGGACCTAAAAAGATAAAATCTACAG
>NZ_PHHC01000082.1:29661-35192 GCF_002930195.1 Holospora curviuscula
TTTTTCAAAGGGCAAGCGTCATGATTTCAGGGGTTTTAAGGAATCAAAAACTCATATTCATCCTAAAATTAAGGGTATTACGGAGACAGGATATCAAGGCTTGAAAACACTCCATAGTAGAACTGACATTCCAAAAAAGAAGGGTAAGAAAAATCCGCTAATGCAAGAAAAAAAAAGGAAAAATAGAGAGCTTTCCAGTGAGCGGGTAATAAATGAAAATGGTATTGGGATACTCAAACGCTTCAAGATCATCTCTGATACATACAGAAACAGGCGTAACAGATTTGGGCTGAGATTCACGCTCATTGCAGGGGTCTATACCATGGAATTAGAACAATAAGAGTTTCCGAAGAGGTCTATTCTTGGATCAGCACATGATGCTCGCAAAACCTACTCTAAATCCCTTGTTAGTCTTTATCACACTGAGTGTTGTGATATCTCCTATTTTTAAAATTTTTCGGTGCAAATCTATGGAATGGGTCCCGGTGAAATTCAAGGTTAATGCGTTTTGTTCATTATCATCAAGCTATTCTGATTATGCTGTATCTTAACGCCATTTTCACTTTTTTTATGGAGATATCTCTATAAGTTTTATGCAAAATGACCTAAAATTAGCACTTGCGCTTCAGCTTTACGATCTAAAACATTAATTAATCGAATGAGTATAGCAAAGTTATCTTGACCTTTACCCTACATTCTCGATACACTAGCACCAACAAAATTCGCGCCAGATAGCAATACGTGAAAAAAAATACTATTATAAAGGGATTCGGATTGATAGTGATGCTTGGGATATTTGGGATTTGGTGGAGAATGCCTTCTGTCTATTTGGTGCGCACAGAAGTTCCGTTGCAAAGTTTCGTGAAATAAATTTCGATTCCTTGTGATATAGCGTGTCAACTGAACAGTATAAAGACTAAAAACTTTTACTCCCAATAGCTATTAGAAGTTTTCCTTTGACACGCTACAAGGATAAGCTTTTACTCTAATCTTGTGAATCGTGCTACTGTAAAAATATCGTAAAAACACTTTTCTAAGCTTTCAAGTTGAGCTAATCTATTCATATGCGGCAACTCTTCTACCATATGTTTTTCTTGGGTAGCTACTTCATCAAACGATATAGTACGCTCAATATGCTGTCTTTGTAGTGTTTTGATAGGTCTACCTTTTTGAATTACAAGATAATTAAAATAAATTAAATATAGATTTTTCCATAAAAAGTGCTTTTTTGATGAGTATCTTTTTCCTGGAACTGTTTGATTACTTGGGAAACTTTTTGCCATGCGTCGACTAAAACTGCTTTTTTATCTCTAGAACGGAGTCTCAAAAAGCTATCAAATGCTCGAGTACATAATACAAAAGGCGTAAAATCAGTAATTAAGTCCTTAATTTCTAATACCTCGTCGCACATCAATTCATACTTATTAGTTCGCTGATGAAGTCATTTTGACACAAAATGATGCAAAGATAAGGTCTTCAGATGATGTGCTAAGGATAGATGATTTTTTTTAAGCTATGGAGAATCATAATGATCTTCATGCACTGAACTAAAGTGTTCACAAGTTTAGTGTGATGAAAAAGAATATAAGATTTTTTTATTTTTTCTGTTATTTTTTAAGGTTTTTTAATATCCTGAACCTCCCTTTTTACAGAAAAAGTATTTTTGGATCCAAATATTCAAAACGTTAATAAAACCGTGTATATTTTTTGCATAGTGTGTGAATTAATTTAATATTTTATTTCTATATAGTACAAAATTTTAAATTAATATTAACTTTTTATAAAAAAATTATAATAATAGTGATTAAATTAAAACATAGAAATTGACACATTAAATTATCAAAAGTATTTAATAGTTTAACGAGTCTATACAGCGTAAATTTCAAAAAGTCAAAAACTATATCAAAGCAAGCAATATTTAATAAAAAGTATCTACAATTTTTAATACAAACAAAATAATAATAAACAGATGGCATGTAGGTTACAAAAGCCAAGAACATTCCCTAACAAAATTACGTATGAGAGCAAGCCCACGCGTAGAGAGAGTCTTTTATTTAATATATAAAGCGCTATCCGAATGCCAAAGCAGATGAATATTGCTGGTAAATTTGGTATGCATGTTCGTGATGCGAGATACTAGTGCAAACGGTTAGGGTGAAAGCAAATCAAGAAAACAAGATAGGTACGTAGAAGTAATAAAAAAAATATCCCCTGAAACCCTTGTATCGGTTAATGAAAGTGGGATTGCAAAAACTCTTTGTAAAGAGAGGGGTTTGACGAGAGAAGCGCGATACTGGTTACTAAAAAGCGTTGTGCATAGTACAAAAGAACTCATAGTATAGCTGGAATAATCAATCCATAGTCCCCATAAGTGTTAATAGGGACTATGGATTACGGATCGTTTTAATTATTAAGGAGCACAGCGTTGCATCAAAGCGCTAAAATTTGCTTTAATTGTAGATCATGCTTCATTCCATCAATCAAAAAAGACAAAAGCGCACATCCAATTTGTTGACTGAATACTAATATTTTTATCCCCTTATTCATCCGATCTCAATCTTATAGCGACATTCTGGGCTAATATAAAACGATAAATTAAGGATAAAATGATAAAATTCTTTCAATGATATGAGGCGATAATCTGCTTCTTTTCTGCACTTAATACTATATGATTTACTATAGTTTACTATGAAAGCGATTACTATGATTCATGAGAAAATTGAGAATGAACGTTACTGAAAGGTATTTATTAATTGAAAATAAATACTGTATTAGAAAATATAATACGTGAAAAAATATGGATATATCTAAAAAATAGTCTTTAAATAATCTGAATTAATGTTAAGAAAACCTGATCCATCCATTTAAAAGCGTCATAAGAAATAAATTGTATTTTCTTAAACCCCCTATTTGTAATGCGTAGGTTCTGGGCTGAGAAGTAATTTTCCTAGAATCCTCTATGAAACTATGCTAGAATGTAAAACTTCTGTCCGTGCATTAGGAAATCATTCATGACTACTCAAACCACCTACGCGTTACAAAATGCCATTGCCCAAATTGAAAAAGCTTTTGGTAAAGGCTCGGTGCTATGCCTTGAACAAGAAGCTGCAGAACAAGTAGAGGTTGTCTCTACCGGATCTTTAGGCTTAGACTTAGCGTTGGGTATCGGAGGATTACCGCTGGGGCGCATTGTTGAAATTTACGGACCAGAAAGTTCTGGAAAAACTACTCTCTCTATGCATGTTATTGCAGAGGCGCAGAAGCAAGGAGGAATTTGTGCATTTATTGATGTGGAGCATGCCTTTGATAAACAATACGCACGAAGACTTGGCATTCAGCCCGAACACTTGTATATTTCTCAACCAGACACTGGTGAGCAGGCTTTAGAAATTGCAGATTATTTTGTTCGATCTGGAGCCATTAAAGTATTAGTTCTTGATAGTGTAGCTGCTTTGGTGCCTAAAGCAGAACTTGAAGGAGAGATGGGAGATTCTCATATGGGACTCCAAGCGCGCTTAATGAGTCAAGCACTTCGAAAACTCACATCGTCTATCTCCCGTTCAAATATTGTAGTAATTTTTATCAATCAAGTTCGCCAAAAAATTGGTGTAGTTTATGGTAATCCAGAAACCACTACGGGGGGCAATGCACTAAAATTTTACGCGTCTATTCGTCTGGATATTCGGCGCGTTGCGTCCATAAAAGGAAAAGGCAATGAAGAAATTAGGGGTAATCAAGTAAAAGTGAAGGTTGTCAAGAACAAGCTTGCGCCCCCTTTTCGAGAAGTGATCTTTGATATTCTCTATGGACAAGGTATTTCTAAAGTTTCTGAGTTGATTGATTTTGGCGTACGGCTAGAGCTCATTTCTAAATCTGGATCTTGGTACTCTTATCAATCGGAAAAATTAGGCCAGGGAAAAGAGGTGGCAGAAGCCTACCTTCTCAAGAATCCAGAAAAAATGATCGAATTAGAGCGGGCAATCCGTGCTGCGGTGCGTCCTAAAACAGACTTTTTTGATTGGCCTTCTCCAGGCTCTTCAGAAGAAGAAAAATCAGATGTATTTAAGGAGGAAGATTCTTCATAAAAAGATAGAATAGAGTAAAGCAGAAAGTACTTAAGAAAAAATTAACAAATTCTAGGTCTCGTTAACACACTGCAAACACTTCCATGATAAAAACACTCTATATAGAAGTTAAAAATATGACACTAAGTTTTTTAAAGCGCGGGAAAATACAATAAGATGCTTTGTACAAAAGTTAGAGATTTTATTATCCCGTTTATAGATCATTTTACAGAAATCTTTTGGACTCAAGCACCTTAATTGAAGAAGAAAAATAGTATTAAAGCCCCATCTTTTCAAAATATCTTAGGGTATAATCCCCCTAATTAGTCTTCCCAATCTTTCGACAAACGATGAACTTATACCAGATGATTGGTTCCCCCCATTGGGGTGCACTTTGATGCGTGTTCTGTCCAATCTTCATCCTGTTACGAAATTTAAATCAATTTTTCTTTTTCTAGCACTTTAAATAACCCCTTTAAAACGCAGCGGTTCAGCCCATCTGTTTGAGAGATGTATAAATTCTGTGCTAATGCCAAACTTGCTCGCTAAAAGCACACCTTTTAAAATCATTTTTTGCCCCATTAATGAAGAAAAAAATTCTTTTTTACGCACATAAGATAAAATTTGATGAGAACGTACTGATCTTTTTTTTCAATTTTTTCTTTCCACTTTAGCCTATACTGTGGTAATAGATTACCTTAAATGAGGTACGCAACCATGGTAGGATAAAAAAACATGTCCACAAACCTGTATAATAACGATTTAAGAAAAAAAGCAAATTTAAATTACTTGAGCAAAGAAAAAATCCAACAGAAACCATGAGAAGTTTTTGAGATACACAGAAATACAGTAAATAGATGACATAATTGATATAAGAAAGAAAAAAAATTATGCTAGAGAACGTCTAGAGTGTAAATGTAGACTGAATTATTCACAGATAGAATTAATTTGTCAAAGATAATGAAAATATTAGATCGAAAGATATTAGGGCTGAGTTTTGAATAAGCAAAGGATATGCCGCAGTAGCATCCAAGAAGCTAAGATTTAGCGATAAAAATTTTTTCCTCTGGGTAAGAAAGGAAGAAAAGCACCGATATATATCCAACTAAGTATAGAATAGTTACATAAAATAGCGCGTCAATTGAACAATGTATAGAAAACATCGCATCTGTTTAGCGTGAGCCCATTATTCCTCAATGGGATTAAGGTCAGGCGAATAAAGCGGCAGGTAAAGTAAAGTATGACCAGCATCCTTAATCATTTTCTGCTTAACTTTATCTTTATGAAAAGCAGAATTATCCAGAACACTATCACGGTTTTCTAGGATGTTGGTGAGTACTATTTCCTCTACTCAATAAGTCAACACCTCTACAGAACCCGTAAGCAATCCAATGGCCCCTAAAGTAGAGCCCATTAAAGCGCCTATGCCATGTGTTCTACTTTTGGAACCCCAATCCTGTTTTGCGT
>NZ_PHHC01000082.1:38508-43272 GCF_002930195.1 Holospora curviuscula
TTTTCTCTTTTCCTCTCTTGATTTTGAGGATATCTCTGGGTTTATCCATCAATACTTGAATGATTTTTCGATGCTTTAGACTATTAAAGTTCTTCAGTACTCTTTTTCATGGTCTACACTCTTTAGAGAAAGCCCTCCAAACCAGCTATTTCGTGATATAAACTATGCCGCTCCATACCCGCCTAGCATCCTTAGGCGGCGGCCTTACTTGCTTTTTCTTGCGCTTGTTAATCTCTTCTTCTATAACTTGCCACGCTTCATTTTTTAGATCACTTGTATCACTTTTTGACCTCTCTCGCCTCTCTGTGATGTCAATCCTATCCTTTATTCCTATTCTTTCAATTCTTTACGTGACTGGTTTTTAATTCGCACACAATCAAGACGTTGTAAAGCGTACTGTAGCGTTCATGTAAGAACGTTAACGTGTTGGTCATACTTCTTTGATCATTTTGTCAGGATGGTCCTCCACTGCAACAGGATCAAGGGTTTTTTCATGGGTTCCGTGAAGAGAAATCTTTACGCTTGCCTTTCTGTCGAAGTTTTTCGATCTACGGTACTAACCTGGTTATTACAACTCCAAATTTTTGGCAGTTTTTTTGTACTCACCTTCCTGCTTTATATATGCTGAGGCAGAAAAGCGGAGTTTCTCTCGATAGGCACCTTCTTCTTTTATTTACTCTAACTGGCGTAGAAACATTAGAATCTATCTTCCAATTCTGAAAAAGTGGTTTTGATTTTAAGCCGCCCTTGTGGAAATCGCTTCTGATTTAAAGCGTAATTAAATTAATTTTTTTATAACAATTTCAATAGAGTTACTGAAGTAGAGCAAATACTGGATCCATATTAAAAGAGGTTTCCTCGGAACAGTTTTTTGAGGGCATCCCATCGTAGGCTTTGTATCGATCTTCTCTAGAGTGTTACATAATCCAGAAATCATCTCTTTTTCTACGCAATAGATTTTTCCAGTTCTCTGTACCCAAGAAAATAAAATAATCTCATTTTAAGGTATTAGGTGAGCAAAAGAAGTGGGTTATAATCCAATATCATTGAGCGCATTTTGTAATTCTATTCCTAATCCATGGTTTCATACCCTAGAATTTCTCAATGGAATTCAGACCGAAATTCAGACCGAGCAAATATGGCGGTAAGAACATTAACCCGAAGCCAATCAATTAACTTTTGTCTTATACACGTTATAGCATGATCCATAATTAGGCGAGGGTTTAGCGCTTTGATTCAAGACTCTTCTCTCCAATAATTACAAAGATTCGTATTGCAAGAGCCCTTAAACCCCACAAAAGCGCTGAATTGATTATTTACTAAGCCGGGCTTTACCTACCTAAACGCTTTTGGCTTTTTTACCCCATCCCCTATCTTTTCAACTCGCTATATCAACACCACTTTTATCACTACTATACAAAACTTTACTTGGTCACTTTTTTTATGACTTCTCGATATCCAGCTTAATTTTATTAATCTACTTCCCCAGAGAAAAAAGTTTTTTATCGCCAAAGTCTGACTTTTTAAGCCTTCTATAGACAAAAGTAATTCTTACTTTACATAGCCTAGCGATCTCTGTTCATGTTTTATATTCTTTATGTTCACCATACATTTTTACCGGATTTGGATTTATGGTTCCTGTGCTGCCTAATCGTAATTGAGGCTTGATAACTCGTTATTTTTCGTACCGTACCACCTTCTCCTTACGTTAATTACTGTTTGTTTTTTCTTTTGATCGTTACCTAATAATTATGTATTTTATTCTTTTTTATTTTAAGTCTAGCCTGGATTGTCTTTAATGATAAAACATCTAATCTCATTTTAAAGCTAAGGTACTATATTTTGTTCCAGGCTTACGCAGTAGGTCTATTGTGTCAATTTTTTCGTTAAGAAAAATCAAAAAACTTGACAAAAATTAGTTAATATATTACGATTTGAATCAAGTTACTTGTTAATAATATTTCGTGTACGTACAAGATACACCCAATCCTTTATCTATTAAAATTGTTATTCCTTCTGGAGTGACCAGAGGGGAATATGTATCGTTTTTTTCTGCGCAGGAGGCTCTTCATATTCCTGTACTAAAAGAAATTTTAGAACTTCCTGGAGTACAACACATCTTTTTAGCACCAGAGTTTATGACTGTTACCAAAGATGAAATGACTCCCTGGAATCTGTTACAAAGTATTGTTATGTGTGTTTTAAATCATTATAGCTCTAGTTTTCCACTCAATAAACTGGGAGAAGCTCCAGTCCTAGAGGAAAAAAATATTTCCTATACACAAGAGGAGCAGAGTATCTTGGAAGAAATTGAAACATTGATTGCAACCCGAGTACGTCCCAACGTGGAAGCAGATGGAGGTACAATTCAATTTGATCACATGGATATGGAGCGCGGTATCGTTTATGTACGCTTAGAAGGTGCATGCTCAGGATGCCCTCATTCCGCAGAAACGTTGACCTACGGAATTGAAAATTTGCTTAAGCATTATATTCCTGAAGTCCACAGTGTAGAGGCAGTAATGGATGACATGGCATCAAATTTTTCTACTTAGTACTGGGGCATTTATTATTCCAAGTTCCAGCAATGCTCGAGATAATTTTGCTATAAACATTGAAAACACGTATCGGGCCTGGGAACAGAAGCAGTCGCTTTCTCAAAGAAAAAAAGATTTTGTACGGGTTTTGTGTTGGAGATTGTGGAAAGAAAACTACCATATTTTGTGTACTCGGCTCGCTTTACTAAATGTTATCCGCAAGACTCGTAATAAAAAATTGCTCACCTCCAAGGAAAAACTATTTCTCAAACAAGCTTGCAAATATTATAAAGTTTCTAATTGGAAATACCTGATAGATCGTATGGATGTGGTTCCTATTTCCATGGCTATTGCCCAAAGTATACAAGAATGTGGATGGGGAAAATCTTTGGGGTGTGTGAGAAAAAACTCTTATTTTGGTATGACAAAAGGAAATGTATGCTATAAATACGATACTCCAGAACAAAGTGTTCGAGCTTATGTAAGAACGCTCAATACTCATAAAGGATATGAAACGTTTCGTGCTAAGCGTCGTATAATGCGAGAACGAAGACAAGATCTCCTGGGGCGCACTTTAGTACAAGAATTGAACACCTATTGTACAGATCCCAAGTATCCAAAAATTATACACTATATTGTGCAAAAATATCGTCTTTCCGTCTTTGATTTAATGGTGGGCAGTGTTCATCGTAGTATGGTCGTTAACCAGACACGTTATCAGAAAGAAAAAGAATTTAGAGCGCACTGCTGTACTTTGGCACAGCGTCCTGAAGGCGTTAAAATTCTTGCCCATGCACTCTGGATAGAAATTTATCAAAATTTTTCTAAACTCTTTATTTAAGAAAATAGACTTTGTGATAGCCTACAAGAACAATTCTACGTGGGAGAAATCTATAAATTACCCATAACTAGATGATTTACGAAAAAACGTGGTTTTAAGTGAAGATTAAAGAAGTTAAAATTAGGGGTAAAAATTTTAGCTTAGTAATTTAGCTTGAAGATTGGATTTAAAAGAATTGAAGTAATACCTTATAGAATTCAGTACATTGAGTAATGTTATGGTTAATCCTTCATTTTATATGAGTCCAGAATGTCTTAATGGGGTTTAGGTTGAGAGAATATATCTGTAAGAACACTCGCCCGAACCCAACCAATTTAATTAATGCTTTTGTCTTATAAGCGTTATAGAATGAGGCATGATCCAAAATTAGCCCAAGCTTTAGCACTTTAATTAAACACTGTTCTCCTCACTGATTAAAAAGAGTAATATTGCAAGACCCGCTATGAGTGCTATGGATTGATTATTCACTAAGCAAGTATAATATTGGTTTTTTTGAATATGTACCACACTCCTTATCAATCAGTTTTTTACTTCTTTTTCTCCACTTTCTGTCTTTGCAAAGCGTTCTCTGTATACCACTTTCATCACTATATACAAGACCTTCAGGTTCTATATTGTTGATTGTTGCTTGATATTTATTTCTTTACAAGCCTTCCCAGACGTAAAAATAGGGTAAAGCTTAATTTTTTAAGCCTTCTATAGACAGAAGTAATGCTTGCGTTAAATAGTCTAGCGATCTCTGATCATAGTTTATCTTCGTTATTTTCAACAGAGATTTTTCAGCTGATTTGGATCTATAGTTTCTTTGCTTCCTAATCGTACTTTAGGCTTGACAATCTCTTCTTTTTCCTACTGTATCTACTTTATACGCACTATAACTATTATTGCGCGCGTATTTTGATTATTACCCAATTTTATTGTATTCTATTATGCTTTTATTTAAGTCTAGGCTGTATTGTTTTTTGCCAGATGTATGTCTTTTTGTTATTTTCTGACGATTATAACAAAAATAATCCCGTTTTTAAGCTAAATTACTATATATATCTAATCATTCCCGCCAAGTCCATATTGTCAATAAAAGCAATTAGATTAAATCTGAGGCTAAATCTTTTTTTTCTGTTTCTATAGGTTTCAGATATTAAATTGTTTAAGTAGAGAGAAATAACTAAAAAATCGTTATGATAGAAAAAAATAGAAGATATTTAAAGCTGTCGTATTCATTATCGTAAAGATTTAGGAATTAAGACGAAAGAAGGATAGAGCGATGAGGAAGCGGGTAGACATTTTGGAATGGGTCAGCAGACGATAAAGGGAGTATACGTTGAGAACCGACATTCGTTCACTATAAACCAGCCAGAACAATAGACATGGACTGTTTATAACACA
>NZ_PHHC01000082.1:43291-93285 GCF_002930195.1 Holospora curviuscula
AACACTATCCGACACTCAAAGGCGTTTGCGCCAATTCCGGATATGGAAAAACCATGCTAAAGTTTGTGGAAAATGTTCTTAACAAGACAATTGAAATTTCAGAACCCCAGGATAGACGGTGTTCGCCAAAAGATGGGTTCTTGAACGAACCTTGGCTTGGCTCAATCATTATCCAAGATTGTCTACAGAGTACGAAATGGCTTTAGCAGCTGTCGAAAATAGGGTGATGATTACTCATTCTATGCGCTTATTAATGCGGATCGCCAATCCATAAATACAGGCTATTACAAAAAAACCATTATAGCTAGCTTAGTAAATAATCAATCCATAGTACCTGGGGGATTTAATAATTCTTGCAATACGAATTTTTTAATTATACTAGAGAATAGTGTTGAATTAAATCGCTCAAACTCAGACAATCAGTGATTTTTTTGGATCATGCCTCATTCTATAACTCTTATAAGACAAAAAATTGATTGAATTGCTTGGCTGCGAGCTTGTTTGCTTACCCCCATATTAGCCCACCTTAACCCCCGTTGAAAAATTTTTGGCTACTATAAAACGATGGATTGACCGTAATATTACTCAAGCTACGGAGTGATATCAGGCCTTGCTTTAATTCTTTTAAATCCTATTTTTAAGCTCAATGACTATAATTGGGAGAGGGTATAAGAGATGATTCGCATATACAAAGTTTTTTCCTGAAAACCCGCCGTATATAAGTCTACCAAACAAAGATAATCGATTGTTTTTTTGGGTTTGATATCAGTGTCGTTCAAAGATTCCTTGGAGCGAGTTTGCTGAGTGGTTTAGGCTATCAGAATGCTTCTCACAGGCCATACGCGCTAGAGTACACCAAGTGATTTTGTAAAGCGTTTTTAAAATATTGGATCAGGAGGTGGATAACAAGAGATCGGAACGATATGTCGTCGGATTAAGCATCAAAATCCAGCCCCCCCTGGGCTGCTTTTTAACAGCTTAAAAAAAGCTAAAAAAGTTTTGACGGATAAAGTGATGATAATGCGCTCATGCGACATAGGAGATGAAAAGCGCTTATTCTCTCGAAACAAAACCGAACAGATCCATGAGAATAGAATAAAGACTTGTACCCAGCGGGACTTCTTATAGAAAACTTTTGTACTAAACTCCTGCTATTGTAGCAGGGTATGACTACTCCTCAAGAAAGGTTCTGGGCCTTGTTTTTTAGGCTGGCTTCGTACTCTAACTTAATTAATAACACTCTCTAAACTTTCTGCGCAAGCTGAAATTTTAGAAAAATTTGTATAAAAGTATAGAGATCACCAATAAAAAAAGCCTCTATTCCCCTAACACATGCTAAGATTTGGAAAAATCCTAAAACCTTTCAGTATTTTTCTGGAATTTCTCTGTCACCCACATTTTCATGATACACCAGGTCTATCAGCCGTTAAATTGAACTTTCCAGAAAGAACAATTTCCCTGTATACCGCATTATCCGTTGTCTCGAGTGAATTTTAACGAATATTAATTGTTTTTTAAACGTGCAACAAATGTCTGGAATGCTTCATGATCAAGGCCTCTGAGCACTCTATAGAACGTATTAAAGTCACGAAAATCCTTATGGTTTTGGAAAAAAAATACCACACATTAAATCCTGAAATTTCTGTGAAAAAATAAAAACGTATGGTGCATATTTAAAAATCTTACTCTCGATCACGCTCCTATTGCACAGTTTTTAAGTAGGCGCTTACTCCAAAAAAGATAACCAATGCTTTATTGATTGAGTCAGACACGCATTAAAACGTCGAGTTCCCTTACAAAGCAAATCAAAATAGGCAGCTAAAAAAAGTGCACTATAGCGTTTTTCGGATTGTGGTAAAATATATTTTTGGCCAAATCATTAGAACATTAATAGCTCATTGTTCGCTTAACAAACGTAACTGGTACGGCTTGAGTATCATCTCAGTCATTGTGAAGCTCAACTATGGTTTTTCATAGATCACAAGGAATAAGCAGAAACTCTATCGGAAAAATATACAATTATTTATACAACCGATTTATTGATATTTGCTTTCTTATTGTTGTGGTATGTGAGGATTACGAGAATTCAAAAGAGCTCCAGACTGTTTCAGGAATGTGCGCATCCGCACTATAATGAGGGTGATGAATGTGGATACTGTGAGGGAGTACTTTTTTCGGCAGTACAAAGCGTAAAAAATTCACACTGGACGCTCGATCCTCTTCCGGAATCCAGCTATCTTCCGAAAGGAGTTCAGAAAAATATTTTTTATCTTCCACCTTAACGTACAAATAAGATATAAAATTCCAAAGATTTTTTAGTTTATACTTTCGTTCTTCCGGTTCTATATATTCCCACATTGCTGTAATAGTTAAAATATCTGGCTTGGGAATCAGCGGATTATAGATCTTAATTTCTTCCTCTAGTCCCTGAGTACGCCGCTCCGCCCAAAGCATTTCATGAATTTGAAACCACACCAATACCTTGTGTTCAAAGGTAATACTCAAATCTGGACCTAGCTGCACCCGACGTTTCTGCTTTAGACGCAAAATTTTTGGAATAATTACACCGCGTTCCTGAGAATATTTCTTAAAAGAAAAATCTTGAAGTGTTAACGGTGTATACAGAGACGAAAAATAAGGAATCACAAAAAACTCCTTTTCAAGAGAGTAAAACATGATTACAGAATATCATTCTTTTTTCCTAATTGCGAGATAGTAGAAATAATATTATGGAGTTTTCAAGTTTAACACCGAAGCAGATTCAGCAGAAATAAAAGTCGCTTTCCCGCCTTCTCTAAGGGGTACTTCTTGCGAGCGCTCTTCAGGTTCTCGTAATACATACCCTCTCCCCCAAATAGTCTCTACATAATTTCCACCAATGGGATGAATGTCGCTGAGTTTTTTACGAATCTTACACACAAAAACATCAATAATTTTTAGCTCTGGTTCATCCATTCCATTGTAAATAGCGTTTAAAAAGCTAGTTTTTGCCAAAGTAATCCCTTTACGTTTCATCAATAGCTCTAGAATTTTATACTCAGTACCCGTTAAGCGTACGGGATGCCCATCAAAAGTAACAGCACAATGATCAAGATTAATTTCTAATTTGCCCACCTGAATAATAGAGCATGCGTGGCCCTCTGCTCGCCGCGCTAAAGCTTTGATTCGTGCCACCAATTCTTCTGCCATAAACGGTTTAGTGACATAATCATCAGCGCCAAACCCTAGTGTTCTAACTTTCGCATCAATACCTTGCTCTCCGGATAAAATTAGGACTGGGGCATGAGAACATTCTCTCAACTTCTTCAAGAGTTCATAACCATCGATATCAGGAAGCACCAAATCTACAAGAATTACGTCGTAATGGTAAAATCGTGCAATCTGAAGCGCAGGTTCTCCCTCTTCACAAATATCCGCAAGTATAGACTGCGCATCCAAAATGTTTTTAATAAGCTCTGAAGTTTCTTCGTGATCTTCAATAACTAAAACTTTCATCTTCATCTCTCCGGTCTCTATGATGCTATCCTATAAGAAATCTTATTGAAAAAACGTTAAGAAATATATAGCTCTTTTTTTTAAATTTATCTCCTGTAATCAACATATGGCGCCCTACAATTTTATAAACTGAAGTGAAATGCTACAAAAAAAAAGTATTTAATGCAATATAAAAATTTGAATAAATTGAGAGAATATTATTAGATACATTAAATCTACTGGATAGAACAATTTTTAAAAAAATTCTTAATAAAGTAATACAGACTTAATCAAAAATTTTTTAAACATACGCACCAAAAAAGATTTTTTTGTGCTTTAATAACTTGTATTCATCAAAAATTTTTACTTTTTTTTAATCTTTTTGTGCAAGACTAAAAAAACATTGATGCATTAAATTAATATATTTAAAACACAGTCTAAAGAATAAAAATAAATCTCTCAAATAAATAAATGTGAAGAATTAGATGTTTTTTATAATTCTTGATAACCTCTGAATCTTAACATCTGTAATATGCCTGCGTTGTATAGCGTAGCATCTTTAAACATTAAAGCGAAATAATATAACATCTCCGTCTCGCACTATATAGTCTTTTCCCTCTGTAGACATACGTCCTGCACTTTTAGCACCTAACTCTCCCTTATAAGTCACATAATCTTCCCAAAAAATTACTTCGGCGCGAATAAATCCCCGCTCAAAATCACTGTGAATACAGCCCGCCGCCTCTGGTGCTTTTGCATGTTTTTTTACCGTCCAGGCCCTTGTTTCCTTTGGCCCGACGGTGAAAAAGGAGATTAACCCCATAGCATCATACACTTCACGAATAATACGCTCTAGTCCGGTACAGTGTATATTCAGGTCTTTCAAAAACAAAATGCGATCTTCTAAAGAAAGTTGAACAACTTCAGCTTCTATCTTTGTGCTCATCCATACTACGGGTCTTCCATGGGTTCGTTCTAAAATTTTTTTTTGGTAGGGAACAGTATTATTGAGCATGTCTTTTTCAGAAATATTTATCAGATAAATCACAGGTTTTGCGGTCAAAAACCCTAACTTGGAAAGTTGATAATATTCTTCTGAGCTCCAAGAAACAGTGTGTAATGGAATACCATTTTGAAGATATCTTACCCCTCGCTCTAACAGCGCTTTAGTGGTTTCTCTGTTATCACCACCTTTGTGCTTTTTAGATAATTGTCGCTCTGCGCTTTGAAGATCTGATAATAATAACTCTGTTTCGATTACATCTATGTCTAATAAAGGGTCAATAGATCCGTGAACATGCGTAATACCTTCATCAGAAAAAGCGCGTACTACATGGACAATGACATCTACTTGTCGGATGTGCGCTAAGAATTGATTTCCTAATCCTTCCCCTTCGCTAGCGCCTTTAACAAGGCCTGCAATATCAACAAACTGAATCTGAGAAGAAATAATTTCTTTAGATTGTGCAGCATTCGCTAAGGAAGACAAACGTATATCTGGAACACACACACAAGCCACGTTGGGATCAATAGTACAAAAAGGATAATTCTCCGCCTGAGCTAAGGAACTCTCCGTCAGCGCGTTAAACAAAGTAGATTTTCCTACGTTAGGAAGCCCTACAAGGCCGCACTGCATCATCGTGAATATACCTTTCTCATAACAGAATTTTCATTATCTGGATGTTTTTATAGCTTGGTTGAAAGGGAAGCCGGAGTAATAGGTCTACGGCGTTCTTTAATTCTTGAAGCTTTTCCGCTCCGCCCTTCCAGATAGTAAAGCTTCGCGCGACGCACGACACCTCTGCGCAACACTTGAATACTCTCTACCACTGGACTGTATAAAGGGAATCGTCTCTTAACGCTAAATCCCCCCACAACTCGTCGTACTACATAAGAAGAATGAAGCCCTCGATTTCTTCGGGCGATACACACGCCTTCAAATCGCTGAACACGCACGCGTCCCCCTTCATTCAAAATAACATGAACACTTAAGGTATCCCCTGGTGCAAACTCCGGAATAGGTTGCTTTCCGTCCATAAGTTGGGTGATTTTTTTTTGATTAAACTGTTCTAAAAGATTCATCGAAGCCAGCGACGTAATAAGTTATTGGATTGTATTCTATCACAAAAAATTTTATGATACCAGGTCTTTTCACAAAACATTTTTAAAAATTTACTTATTAAGAAAAACGGCTCCCTGCTTCTCTAAAGAGACAGTACCATGCCATCAAACCCAGGCTCAACACCAAAAGGAAGCTGGTCTTTAAGGGTGTTATAATCTAAGTCTGAGTTCATGTGGGTCAAAATAGTTCTCTTAGGCTTTACACGTTCCACCCAAGTCAACACGCGTTCTAAATGCGCATGCTTTTTATTGGGGAGCGTACTTAAGCACGCTAGGATCCACGTGTCAATTCCTTTTAAGAGGTCAAATGCTTCTTCTGAAAGCTCTACAAGATCTGTGGAATACGCCCACGTGGGAAAGCGGTAGCCCAGAGAATAGGAAGTTCCGTGATTTTGTATAAAAGAAACAACGGGTATGTCAAAGAGATAAAAAAGCCCCTGGATAGGATGCAATTGAATAAACTGCGTATTCCCTAAAAAAGCGTAAGGCAACATAGTTTTTAGCGCTTCACAGGTCAGTGAATCAGCGTAAAACAAAACTGGGCCTGATACGGCAAAAGCTACCAAATCCCCCACCCCACCTATATGATCCATATGAGCATGGGTACATAAAACACCATTAATTTTTTTAACACCCTGAGCTAGACACTGATATCGAAGATCCGGAGAAGCATCAATTAACCAAGAACCTTGTAAAGTTCTAAAAAAAAAGCTACTCCGTGTTCGTTGATTCTTTGGATTTTTAGGATCACACGCTCCCCATCCCCAGCGTAGGGAAGGGACCCCCACTGAGGGACCACACCCCAATACAATTCCCTGCATGAATTTTATCCCCCCATATACATTCCACCATTGACGTGCACAGTTTGACCCGTAATAAATCGTGCTTCTGGATTGGCTAGAAACTGCACCACATAAGCTACATCTTCAGGACTCCCCATAAATTTACAGGGTGTATGCTCTAAAATAGAAGCCCGAATTTTATCTGAAATTCCTGCTGTCATGGCGGTTTCAATAAAGCCGGGCGCTACTGCATTTACGGTTACACCTTTTGTCGCTACCTCAAGAGAAAGCGCTTTTGTCATACCCCATAGCCCCGCTTTAGCGGCGCTATAATTACACTGTCCAGCATTTCCTTTATGCCCCACAACAGAGGTAATATTGATAATACGACCCCATCTTTTTTTAAGCATTCCTGAAAGCACGCCTTGACTGAGTATAAAAGGGACGGCAAGATTTAAGTGGACTACACTATCCCAGTCTTGATCTGTCATACGAAGAGCTAAGTTATCTTTTGCTATTCCTCCATTATTTACCAGTATGTCAATTTCTTGCGCTCTAGTTAATACATCCTTAAGCAACGCTCGTGGAGCACCTTCAAGGCTTAGATCATAACAATAACTGTGCACTCGATCATGCAAAAGAGCGGTTAATGCTTCGAGACGTCCAGCATTACGTCCTGTAAGGTGTAAAGTCGCTCCTAGATTCCATAAACGATGGGCGATAGCTGTTCCGATACCTCCCGTAGCTCCGGTAATAAGGCAGTGTTTTTGTGCTAAAAATGCTATGTCCATAAAATTCGTCCTGTGATGAGCAGCTTAATAATGAAGGATTAGTATACAATACTAAATCAAAAATACAACTTATAGTAAATTAACTTGAAGTTTGCATATCCCATTGTAGGTTAAAAGAGATATTTCTAAATCCTAGAGCCCATACAGGAAACGTTAAAAGTAATACCCTATATAGAAAGAGACAATAATTGTGAAAAAGCCTCAATACAGTTTGAAATATTATCAAACACAGTAAGGGATGGGCATATAAGATATCAATTAGAAAGGAATGGTTGAGTAAGGAAGGTAGGCGATAAAAAAGGAAGCGTGAAGACATAGCGCAGTATGTAAAAAGTAACGCTTGTACGTTATACGGATGGAGAAGACAATGAAGAAAAACGAAAAGCTTACCAAAAAAATATAAAAGATATAGCGCCACACTTTTTTGTATATGTTGATAAAATTTACATTGAGATCAATATTTACAAATACAGAAAAAAAGAGTAAGCACTTTTATTGCTAAAAAGTAAAAACGTGGAAAGGATTGCGAGCAAACAACGATTATCGCTGGGTATTGTAATCATAAGCCAATAGCGCCAAGGGTTTTTAATGGCCTTTGTAATATGCAACTCTGTGAAATTTGGGTTGAAGCGTTTTTCATACAAGAACTCCACCCTGGACAAGGTGTAATTATGGATCATGCTTCATTTCCTAAGTCTCAAAAGATGAAGAAATGGATTGAATCTGTTGGATGTAGCGTTTTTTTTCCCACTATTATTTTCCTGATTTGAACCCAATAGAATAATTTTGGGCTAATATAAAACGTTGGATTAAGAGTAGAAATTACTCAATGTGATAGAGTATACAACTCCTTGTTTCATTTCTTTAATAAGCAAACCTCAAATTACTCTACTATAACTCTTATAGACGTTTTTAATTCTCTCATGGGGGGAGCTTAATTTAGGGTGTGTAGCAAATACCTTCCCTTAACTACATAATGTATCGTCATTAAGTAAGCGTTTTTTATTTTATTCCTTTTCTTTATGATATATAGAAAATTAACTATAGAATATTTATAATAAAAAAAATATTATTTAAAGATATCGTATTCATTAAATTTTCGTCGGAAGGGTTGAGGAATTAAGAAGAAAGAAGGATTAAGCTATGAGGACTCTGGTAAACGTTTTGGAATGGGGAAGGAAATTATAGAGGGAGTAGGCGTTTAAAACCGAACTTAGTTCGCTCTAAGCCAGACAGCACAACTGACATGGACTGTTTAGAACACGCTATCACGATATATCCTGATTCCGATCATCCAGAGCGAGCGGAGTGCGTTGGGGTTAGCACTGTTAGCATTTTGAAAGTTCTGATACATCTTGAGGTTGGCTATAAAAAAATCCAAAGGTGGATACAGAAAAAAGATCTGTATTGTGCCAAAAGTGTGATGAATTAAACAGAAAAGTTGATGAACGTGGAGTTGCGCATCATATGCCAAGAACTCACGGGTATTCTGTAAAAGGGCAGCATTGTTACGCAAAACAGGATTGGGGTTCCAAAAGTAGAACACATGGCATAGGCGCTTTAATGGGCTCTACTTTAGGGGCCATTGGATTGCTTACGGGTTCTGTAGAGGTGTTGACTTATTGAGTAGAGGAAATAGTACTCACCAACATCCTAGAAAACCGTGATAGTGTTCTGGATAATTCTGCTTTTCATAAAGATAAAGTTAGGCAGAAAATGATTAAGGATGCTGGTCATACTTTACTTTACCTGCCGCTTTATTCGCTTGGCATTAATCTCATTGAGGAATAATGGGCTCACGCTAAACAGATGCGATGTTTTCTATACATTGTTCAATTGACGCGCTATTCTATATGACCATTCTATAAGTAGTTAGCTATATTTCTATGAACAAGCTTATAGGCTAAGTGTTATTTATTGAAAACGTAAAGATTAAGCCGGGAATCATAATTTATTGTGGAAACGTGTGCTGCTTCTTTGAGCGTTACATGCAGCCCCTCCCTAGGAATCTAGGAACAAAGTACTCTTAGTCATGCTATGGTTGATAGAATGTTTATGACCTAGGCTATCGAATTGGGTGCCCTCCATTCTTCCCAGTTTTTTTAGAAGCTTTTTTCGAGCTTTTCTAAAAAGTAAGAGTAAAAATCTTTGCTTAGATTTCCTTTTATGACCAGAATTATAGCAAGTAACTTTGAATTAGGTGCACAGCCATGGTAGGATAAAAGAAAAAAATGTTCACAAGTCTATAAAGTCGTGACGTAAGAAACAAAGCAATACATTCCCTAAGCAACAAAATCTACAAAAAAAGAATTACCATCCTAGAGAACGTTTAGCGTATAACAACGTATAGATTAGACTATTCAAAAGCAGAATGATTTGTCAAAAATACTAGATTGAAAGATATTTTGGCCGAGTTTTCTATAAGAAAAAGATGTGCCGTAGCAGTATTTAAGAAGCTAGAATTTAGCAATACCCCCCTTTTTCCTCTGGGGAAGCAGAACAAGAAAAGCACAATCAGTACGCATAAGGAATAAAAGATATCCCCCCTGAAACCCTTGTATAGATTGATAAAAGTAGTGTGGATATAGCGATTTGCACAAATAGAAGATGGGTTAAAAAAAGCGAAAAACTTGTAGGTCAAAAGTGTGCTACAAAAGCACCTCTAGTATCGCTAGCCTTGAGAATAATAAATCGATAGCTCTCATGGGGTTTAATAGCTTTTGCAATACAAATTTTTTTAATCATTGAGTAGAACAGATTGTGAATCAAAGCGCTAAAGCACGGCCTAATTACAGATCATACCTCATTCCATAACACTTATAAGACAAAAGCATTAATTAAATCGGTTGGTTTCGAGCCATATTCTCTCGACCTAAACCCTATTGAAGAGATGCTGGGTCACTATGAAATGATGGATTAACCCTACTATTACTCAATGTAATGAATGATATAAGGTCTTACTTGAATTTTTTTAAATCCTATCTTCAAGATAAATCACTACATCATAAGTGTTCTTTTTCTATTGATTTATTTATGAAGCCCTATACTATTTAAGCCTTGAAAGCGTTGAGTGTATTTCTTTTTATTATGGTACTTTTGTTGTATAATTTCATCAAAAGCGTGGAGAAAATTTGTGTTTCATACTGCTTCAAAACAATATACTACAGAAAAAAGTGCTTCAGAAAGAGAAATTGTTTTTTCTGTAAAACACCTCTACAAGTCTTTTAATGCTGTTCAGGTGTTACGAGATATTTCTTTTGATATTACCGCTGGGCAGACCATCGCTTTGGTAGGACCGTCTGGAGTAGGAAAATCTGTTTTATTTCGCTGTATTTTAGGATTAAGTTCTGTGGATAGCGGAGATATAGTCTTTAAAGGAAATCCTGTGCTTTATTCAAAATACAATACTCCAGGGAGTTTTTTTAAAGAAATGGGGGTAGTATTCCAGCATTCCGCTCTTTTTGATGGAATGAGTGTTCGGGAGAATGTTGCTTTTGGGTTTCCTCCGCACCTCATGTCTTTGGTGGATCAATCCTTAGATCAAGTAGAATTTCCGTCTTGCCACAGAAACGCCTACCCCAGTACACTATCTGGAGGTATGCGACGACGGGTGAGTATTGCCCGAGCAATCGTACGAAGACCAAAAATCTTATTTTTAGACGAGCCTACCGCAGGCTTAGATCCTGTGGCTTCGCACCATATCAGTTTTTTAATTCACCAAATACAAACAGCCTTTAAGGTTACTTGTGTCACCATTACCCATGATATTCTGAGATTACCTTTATTGGCAGAGCATATTTTGTTTTTATCGGATCAACAATTGGTTTGGCAAGGAAATATCCAAAAATTTTTGTCTTCGTGTCTTGGGGAAATCCACAGCTTTGTACAGTTCGGTACTCAACAATCGCTTTCGTCTTACCCTGTGGGGACGGTGGACAATTTGAGTACAAGGCATGAAGATATGAATGTAGAAACCGCACGTGCCTAATAGAAGAGAACAATTATCATTTTTTAACTTGCTCCTTAGCAACACTACTGGCAACTTGCGAATTTGCTTGAGTTTGAATTTGGCTTTGCGCAGTTTGTTCATCCGAAAAATTAGAGTGAGGGTTAACATTCCCACTCCCTGAAATCAATTGTGGGTTTTGAACAGGATTATAGTGTTGACTCTGTTGGTTTTGGTAGTTTTGTTGGTGTTCTTGTGTTTTCACCTTCTTACTCTGAGGATATTCCTCCATAGAATAATGGGAGGCTTTTTCTGCTGCTCCAGTTGAGCGTACCTTAGAGTGTTGACTCTGTTGGTTTTGTTGGTTTTGTTGGTTTTGTTGGTTTTTTTTGTTTTGTTTGTCTTGTAGCTTTTCTTGTTTTTTCTGCTGCTTACTCTTAGAAGCTTCCTGTATATTTTTGTTTTGATTTTTGTTTTGATGTTTATTCACTATAAAGTTTCCATTTCGATCTCGCTGATCGTTTACTACCCCCATAAGCTGTCCCGCACCGACGAATCCGTGGGCTGCTGTTACTAAGTCTCGATTTCCTCTGCTGGCTCCAATGTTTCCCAGCATGTTTCCTGCAATTTGAGAAAGTCCCCCAAAAAAAGCCATTTTACCTTGCCTTTTCCCTTGCGAAACATATAGTTCAGAAGGGGTGTAGGAAACGCTAGAAGAAGGCTGAGAATTTTGATTATAATTCCTAGAGTATGGGTCATTTCTATAATGCTGAGAGTATGTCTTATTTCCAGTACCACCAGGACCGCCTTTGATCATCGAGACCGGCGCCATGGACAGGAAAAGAAAAATATATTTTATAGTTTTATTCATTTTTTAAAATGTTATGAAAATACTATATTAATTATATTTTTTTTTTATTAATATTTTACTAATTTTTTTAGTTTATTTTGGAATATGAAAAAATTTACAATAGGCTTTAATTGAAGATCATTTTAGAACGAGCAATGATGAGACAAGCCGTGAGCATAGCCCAAGACCGTTGATGAATGCCGTATTTATGCAATAAACCCGGGATACCAATACTATTTCTTGCAAAGAATACTCGCCGTGTAAAACAGTCTATAGTGTGTATAAGAACGCCAAAGCTAAAAAAGTCTGGGGGGAAAAAAGATAAGAGATTTTGTAAACCTCAGTCCTATGAAATTGTGTCGCCATACCGGCCCCACTGATAGTATCATCGATTCCTAAAGTGTACAAACAACAGACAAGGCTGAAGAATGAGGCATTGATGGGGGGGGGGGAATAAAAAGTTCTAAACATCATATTGTAACAGAAACATATATAGCTAACTAACGATAGAACGATTATAATAGAAGAAAAGAGAATAATACTTAAAGCTGTTGTATTCATGGAATTTTTGTCGTAAGGGGTTAGGAATTTAAAAAAAAGAAGGGGTGAGCTATAAGGAAGCGGTTAGACGTTTTGGAATGAGTAAGCAGACTATAGACAGAGTACGCGTTTAGAACCGAACTTAGTTCGCTATAAGCCAGCCGGAACAATTGACATGAATTGCTTAGAACACGATATATCCTGATGCTTATCAGCCAGAGCGCGCGAAGCGCTTTTGGGTTAGCACTATTGGCATTTTGAAAGCTCCCAGACGTCTTGGGGCTCGCTATAAAAAAACCTTAAATCCTCCAAAGAGGATCCAGAAAAAAGATTTGTATTGTACAAAAAGCGTGATGAATTACACAGAAAAGAAAAACAGAGTGCTTACAGTGATGAACGTGGATTTGTGCATGATATGCCAAGAACTCACGGGTATTCTGTAAAAGGGCAGCGTTGTTACGGAAAACAGGATTGGGGTGGGGTGCCAAAAATAGAATAAATGCTCTAGGTGCTTAAATGGGCTCTACTTTAGGGGAAATTAGATTACGTACGGGTTCTGTAGAGGTATTGACTTATTGGGTAGAAGAAATGCTATGCACCAATACCCCAGAAAACTGTGGTACTATCCTGGATAATGCTGTTTTTCATAAAGGCAAAGCTATACAAAAAATAATTAAAGATGCTAGTCATACTTTACCTATTACCTTATTCTCCTGACCTTAATCCCATTGAGACACAATGGGATCACACTAAACAGATAAGATGTTCTACAAATCGTTCAATTAATATGCTACTCTCTATAACCATTCTATAGTTAGTTTGCTACAGGTTGTTTTTTACACGGACACGGTAAAGCCTATATTCATGATACAGCTAGAGGCTGTGCCGTGATTTCAAAGAAGCCTTAAGCCAAGCTCCCGTGCTTAAGGGTGTTTACGCTGATGCCGGGTATCGGAAACCAAAAAGAAAGATACGGTAAAAATGTTCTGAAAAACACAAGTGAGATCTCGGTTCGCATGACTTAAGGGAAGTCTATTTTGGTAAAACGATGCGGTGTGGAGCGTACATTCTCTTGACTTAATTACTTTCCAAGACACTCCAAAGAGTATAAACGTTCTATCTTGGTGGAGGAGAATAATATTATGATTGTACACTTTATGCTATTGATTAGAAGACTTGCATCATTGTGAAGACAGATTTTTAGACAAGAGACTCTTGATTTTACGGGATGAGGGGTTTCCTGATGTATTGATCTTGAGCCAATACAACAAATATTTATACTGGGTCTCATAAATCTTTATCGCTATCAGTAAAATAGTCTTATGTACCATAGAATCATAGCGGTTCTGTCAAAAAAAGAAGATAAGAAAAGTAAAAAGTTAGTAGGCTATAATGTACTTTTGATATTTGTCTTTCAGAGTAACCTATAAAAAGAGCACGGCTGTTTCTATGTTGAAACACTCTTCGGTGTGTAATGTCAAATATGAAAAAACGCGTGGTACCAATATCCCAAAAGTGTGCTTACCTAAAAAGATTTTCTTAAACGAGCGCAATGTGTGGATATGCGTATGAGCGAAAGGATTTTTTTATGAACAAAACGTATTTATCTATGATGATTCAAGACCTTTGTGACAAAATAAACAAGGATGATTGGTTGAGGTAATGCGAGTGCGATACAGTGCCTGGTATGCGTTGCCCGCCCCAGAAGTTAACAGATGATTTTAGACCAAAGAGGCTAGACTAGTCACTAATGTGTTTAAGATACTGCTCTGAAGAAAACCTATTCAGCTCCATTATTTTTACTCTATAGTTCAATTTTTAGTGCGCTAGAATGCTTAGGGAACGTGATCTGTGCCGAGGCAAGCAATTCTGTTTTTTTTGAGACAAGTGTATCTAATATAATAAAAAACAATTATGGTTTTTATGAGGCAGCTAGTATACGGCGTCACGAGATTTTCCATCGTAAAAAGCGCACAAAAAACATTTCCAAATACCTTCATATAAATCCCAGAACGATCATGCACTAGCCCCCCCACAGAGTATAAATTCACTATTTTATCCCAAATTCGAGAAGCACCAGGAGACTTTCTTGAAATGACATCAATAAACTGTTTCTTACTGTACAATCCGAAGCTTTCATGGTTCTTTGAAAAGTCATACAGTACATTATATTGTATTAGGTTCGGAAAAGAAGCGGGGCATTGCCTCATATCATTGAGCCAATTCTGTAATTTTATCCTTAATCCGTGAGTTTATATTAGCGCAAAGCCCAAAACTTCTTTATAAAATTTAGATCTAGTGAATAAGGGAGTAAAAATATTATTTTTCAACTCACAAATTCGATGAGCGTTCTTGTCTTTTGTGATGTATGGAATGGAGCGTGATCCATAATGACCCCGGGTTTTAGCACTTTGATTCAACACTGTTTTTCCCAATAATTAAAAAGATTTTTATTACAAGAGCCCTGTTAAACATCCTAAATGTAATGCGCTAAGTAGCTAGACTAGGGGTTCGTTTGTATAATATGTACGACGCTTTTAGGAACCAGTTTCTCGTTTTTTATCCCCTTCTCTATCTTTGAAAATCGCCATGCCCATACTACTTTTATCAACCTGTACAAGGGTTGCAGGGGGCATATTTCTACTACGTATGTGTTACTGATTGCACTTTTCTTGCTCTACTTTCCCAGAGTAAAAAGAAGTTTTATCGCTAAATTTTAGCTTCTTTAGTACTACTGTGATATATCTTTTACTTATAGTAAACTCAGCTTTAATATCCTTCAATCTAGGATCTTTGACAAATATATTCTACTTTTTAATAGCTCAGTCTACGCTTACATCTTAAACATTCTTTAGCATCGTAATTCCCTTCTTTTTTATATGTTATTTGCTCAGGGAATGTATTGCTTTTTTTCTTAAATCGTTACTCTATGAGCTAGTGGATACTGTTTCTTTTTATTTTACCACGAGTGTGGCTATATCTTTAGGACAAAGCGCTCACTCTAACTTTTTATCGCTACTCGTTTCTTTTACTTAAATCGCAAGGATTATACTTATTGAATTAGTTTAGGGGAAGTCCTTAGGTGCCTGAAACTCAAGTATGATAAGTTTACATTCAGGATTAACACATAACCCTACATGCTGTATATTGAGGCGCTTATACGTGTAGATGTATCTTTTTTAACTAAACAAAGGCCGAAGTGCTTTTTCATCTACCTGCTCAACACTCATATGAATAAAGTATGATCCTATATACTGCATCTTTAAGTAGTCACAAAGATGGGAAAAAAGATCATTAATATGCCCTTCCACCATTTTTATTACATCTGCATTGCGTCCTGCAAAATTTGCAATAACAGAAATTTTTGTTCCCTCTAGCGCTTTTTTTAAATCTCTTCGTATCGTCATCAAATCGGTAATTCGATCGAGAAAAATTTTTACATAGGCACTTACTGTATACCAATAAATTGGTGTCGCAATTACAATCGTTGAATATTCACCAATACAGCGCTCCATTAAAGGAATAAAGTCGTCTTTTTGATTGCGCCCTTCGTAATCATAAGGCGTAATATTTAAGGTACATAAATCTACAATAGGCATACCGGAAACATAGGGTTCTCCAAGAGTTTTAGAAATTTTATTCAACAATGCCTTTGTGTTTCCATGGGGCCTTGAACTCCCGTTAAGTGCAATACAGTACGATTGAATACTCATCAGTGAAGCTCCTGGTTGATATAATTTAAAGGATGATAATCTTTCAGTACTTGAGATAAACGACGCTGGGTAACATGCGTGTACACTTGAGTACTAGAAATATCCCGATGTCCTAAAAAAGACTTAATACTAAACAAATCTACACCTTGCTCTAACAAATGGGTTGCAAATCCATGACGAATGCCGTGGGGAGAAATGCGTTTCGGGTCAATATGAGAACGCAACGCTAACACTTTAAGTCCACGTCCCACAGATTGTCGAGGCCAATGTCCAGATTTTCCTGGAAATACATAAGGATTCTTGGAAAAAGGCATTTTAGATCGAACGGAAAGATAAAGAATGAGGGCATCCTGAGCGTTTTGTGTTAAAAATACAATACGCTCTTTATCTCCTTTTCCTCTTAAACACAACATTCCTGCCTGTTCTTGGGTTTCCTGAAGCACCGCATTCAGCGTCACCAGGGAAATAGACAGCGCCTCTGAGATGCGTAATCCTGTAGAGTACAAGAGTTCAAGTAATGCATACATTCGAATACCTTTCGCGCTGGTATTCTGTTTTGCTGTATCAATAAGCTGACGCATCTCTTCCATAGTCAAAACCTGAGGAATAGAAGGGGCGTACTGGGGGATGGAAATATCTGCCATAGGATTAATTTTTACGTAGTCTTCCTGATACAAAAATTGATATACCTGACGCAGAGCAGAAATACGTCTTGCAACACTTCGGGGGTGTAAGCTTCCCTCAAAAGAGAGATTATGTACGTAATGAAGCATATCACAAGAGCTAGCTTGCAATATATCCAAAGTTTTTGAAGCTTCAATAATGTCGAAGGCATATGCATCACAAGTATTTTTACTGAGCCCTTTCTCTACTATTAACATTTCCAAAAATGCTTCTAACCAAGATGGATGATCAAGATGCGCCATAAAAGATCAACCGTCCTTTTTCAAAAAAAGCCTTTCTTTAAGAGCACCTTGTTCATGCAGTACTTTTACAATATCACATCCTCCAATTAAAACCCCTTGCACGTACAGTTGAGGAAAAGTGGGCCAATCGGAAAAAATTTTAATTTCTTGCCGTACTGCATCGTCGCTCAGCACATCAAAATAGCCAAAATTCACAGCATAATTTTTCAAAATTTCTACAACAGTTTTAGAAAATCCACACAAAGGATATTCAGGAGATCCCTTAATAAACAGCATAATAGGATGAGAAGCAATTAATGCCTGAATGGTATCACGTCTTGAAGTTTCGTGAGGATTCAAAGTGTTCATACTTTCTAAATTAGAATAAAATATCATTTTTTAAGCATAACAGGTTTGAAATATTATACAAGAGGATTTTTAGACTTTGTAAAATTGATTTTATTGTACTCTGGCGTTACCACTTTGAACTTGTTTTACAAAACGTACACTGATAAGATTTAAAGAAAACAAGCTAGTTTTTCGATGAAATTTACTTGGTCTTGGCTTAACGATTTTATAATACCTAAAGGCACTCCGCAAGATTTAGCTCAACGACTTACCGAAAGCGGCACCGAGACTCAAGTTTCAGACCTGTATGCGGGATTAGCGGAATTCGAGATTGGACAGATAAAAAGCATTACCCCTCACCCCAACGCCCATAGCTTAAACTTATGTACGGTCAATACCTCAAAAGGTTCTGTTACTGTGGTATGTGGGGCATCTAACCTACGCTTAGGAATGTGGGGAGTACTGATGCGCCCAGGTCAATATCTTCCTGGAGATAATATACCCTTAGCGCCCACTACAATTCGGGGTATCGAAAGTCCAGGAATGTTGTGTTCGGAAAAAGAACTGAACCTTGAAGGAATTTTTTATTCCTCTTCCAGCGAGGGAATATTAGAAATTCCTGAAAACAGTCCCATCAAAGATACGTTATATCCCCTTTTACCAAAAGATTGGCTTTTTGATAGTGAAGTAACGACAAACCGTGGAGATTTAATGAGCGTTTTTGGGATAGCAAGAGAGCTCGTTGCTTTAGAAGTGGCCCAGTGGAGAGATCCTATTTGGCCCAACCCTTTATGCCAAGCAGTGTCTCTGGACACGGTTTCAGTTCCAGAAATTCACATCACGACATCACTTTGCCTTCAATTCCATATGGCGCGGGTACAGCAAGATCCCCAACGTCCTTATCGTGCCCCTGCTTGGGTTAATCGACGCCTTAGAGATATCCATAAATCCCTTTCGCAGGATGTAGTCAATGGATTGACCTACTATACCCACAGTTTTGGCACACCGTTCCATGTATTTGATGCTCAAACACTGAGCCCACCGCTAGTCTTAGAATGCCTGAGTACTGAAACTTCTTTTTTGGCACTAACACAAGGAGAAACCCCAGGAGAACCGATCCATCTTTCTCCGGGGATGCTTGTGTTGAAGGATCAGAAGAATGTTCTTACGTTAAGCGGAATTCTTGGAGGAGAGACTTCGAAATATCAACCTTCTAGCACAACACTGTATATCGAAGCGGCAGAATTTGATGCAAAAACCATCAGTCTTGCAGGACAAAAACTTCGTCTTATGACCAGTGCTCGCAGAGTATTTGAACGGGGGATAGACGGCCGTAATTTAAAAGAACACTTAATACAAGCATTAAAGTGGATGGGGTTTTCCCAGATCAACCTTTATACAGCCCGATCTCCCAACCCTAATGTTCAAAGAGAAATCTCTTTATCTGTGAACTATTTTGTAAAATTTACAGGGTGTACTGTATTAACTGCTCGAGAAATGTCCCGAAGATTAACATGTTTAGGATTTGAAGTGCGTACAGCATTGGAACCCACAGAATCTGGGGAGCATAATGAGATTTTAACGGTTACTCCGCCTCCATGGCGTAAAGATATTGAAGGAGCTCCGGACCTCATTGAAGAAATTTTAAGATTTAAGGGATGGTATCAAGAAGTTCCCTTCACTGCCCCTCTTTTATCCTGCATCCCTCCTTTAAGTCTTCTTCAGATGCATATCCAGCAAGGGCGGACTTATTTGATGCATCAAGGACTAGGAGAAGCCGTAACTTGGTCCTTCATAAGCGCCCATAAAGCAAAAGAATTTTCTGACATAGACTCCAGTAGTCTAAAAGAGATGACTCTTATTAATCCAATTTCTCAAGATATGGCGGTAATGCGACCGTCGATTCTTCCCAATTTAGTAGATTTAGCTCTTTGGCATGCGCACAAACATCTTCAGGTGCAGGGAAGGTTTGAAGGGGGACCTGTATTTTTTACAGGCCATCCCAAAGGACAAAAAACTGTAATGAGTGGAGTACTGCCCGAACGTCTTCCCCCAGCTTGGGGACGCCAGGACTATTTTTCTTTTTTTCATCTCAAGCAATTAGTAAACGGTCTTTGTATGCTCTGGGGAGAAGCACCACGATATATAGAGGCACAACTTCCTTGGATGCATCCTGGGCAGTGTGCTCATATTTGGATTAAGGATGTCTGTATTGGATTTATGGGCAAAATTCATCCCCGCCTTACCGAGGAGTATCCTTTAATGGCCTTTGAGGTCGATCCTGCGCAGTATCCACTCCCTTTTGCTCCAAAACTGTCTATTTCACCGCTTCAGCCCATTGAGAAGGATTTATCTTTCTTTTTGGATAAAGGAAGTATTGGAGATTTTCTTTACGCGTTCAAACAACAAGATTCTGAGTTAATCGAGGTGTGCTTAGTCGATTGCTTTAAAAAAGAAGGACGAACGTCCATTTCAATCCGTTGCACCTTTCAGCCCCAACATCGCTCTTGGTCTGGAGAAGAAATTCATCACCGTTTAGAATTACTGGTAGGTTGGGCTTATAAAAACGGAGCTTCTTTACGGGGAAACGCTTTATTTTCACATCTTTTATCATGACATTGAGTTTCCTGTGTACAAATTTTAGCGTCGCCATATGAAAGGATCAACACACCTTAACGCTCCCAAGAAAATAGAAGTGTTCTTATTAAAACTGAAGAATGTTGTTTTAAAGTACTTTATTTATTGAAGAATTAAGCAATAGCAGGGCACACTTTGTGAGAAACGTACTTGCTCTGGTTGATTTGAAACTGTTTTGAGAGGGAAAAAATTGAGCTCGAGTAACTATTACTATATGAACTTTAAAGTGTTTCCAAGCGCATCGATTCAGGTGTAGATGTTTTAGAACTTATTAACGTTATGATCTAAACAGAAGATCACTCAGTATACCCTAGGGCACATCGTTACGAGATTTTAGCCCTCATTAAAAATGCCTTTAAGCATAAGCCGGAACACTATAAGTTTGTGTTTTTGGCTTACCTGGGAACTATAACACGCCATTCTTTGAATTTCTGAAATGTATTTTTAACACTATGTCTGAGCTTATAAAGATTAGTATCACTCTCTTTTTGAATGGTTCTCTTTCTTTTTCCTGGAATCACAGGATTAATGCCCGATACTAGAGCATTATAGTATTCGTATCATAATTTTTATCCGCTATTCATTCATCAGCTTGAGTCCAATAGTTTCTGGAGCCTTCTGTAACTATGATTCTAACCGGTATACCCAGAGCATTCATAGGTACTTTTGTATTGAGCTCCCTCTTGTGCGATCAGTAGAGTGACTCCCGCCTACTGACCCAAGTCCAGACTTAGAGGTCTTGAGAAAAGTAGAATTTATTATTAACCATTGAAAATCAGGATTATCTATGAAGACCCTAAGAAAATGCTTTTATCACGCCCTCTACAAAACCCCCTGTGTACATTCCAATGCCCATAATCCCGCTGGATAACTCTCGTCATGATGCACTCCTTCTAAAGATCCGTATGACTGCATTTATGAACGTTCTGTTATCCGGTGTAATCCCGCCCCAAAGTCATACTCTCATTGCTTATATCATGTCTACAATAACTTGAGCTCCATTATCTTAACTCCATTTTTCGCTGTTCTCATTCATATATAAACGATTACCATATTAACTACTATGCAATCAAAATCTTGTGACGACACACCCTAATCAAACCCTACCTTCCTGTGCAATGCTGGAACGTAAAAAGGGAATTTTTTCTGCATTAATGAGGAAGAAAAAAGTTGTAAACGGTGCGCTGAACGCTGTGTTTTAGAGCGTTTGTTTGAAGCACTAAAAGAAAATTAATTCAAAAATTTTTCTAACATGTTTTGAGTTGAACAGAAAAAGTATCAAAGTCTACCTGTGCGTGGTAGACACTTTAAAAAATACGGCTCCCAATCCATAAAAAAATTTTGTGATGGATAGACGAAAAAATTGATTTCGGTGCTGTGTCAATATTCCCTAAGGAATTTCCCACCGGGGTGCTTTTGTATTAATAAAAAGATATTATATTTAGACTCTCACTTGGTGTAATTAATTTTTAATAAAAATCATTACCTCCACAGTTTTTTCTATTGATACATTCTAAAAAACGCTAAGTCTCATTGAACTATATTTTTTTTTATGGTATAGCTTGTTCGTAATTTATTAAATAAAACAGGTTATTCGATGAAGATACTACAATTAACTTATCTAGTAATTTCTGCAGTGTTGGTACTCAACGCGAATTCTTGGGCAGGTCCAAAAACGCAGCATCAACAGGAACAGGAGCAACAGCTAACTTCAGAACAACGACGAGTATTGAAGGAGGCCCAAAACGCTTTTGAGGATGCGGTCCGTATTGATTTTTTGCTTGAACATGACTATTGTAGTGAGGATCTTATTTTTAATAAAGTACATGGTGTTAGGATTAATGAACCTTTAAGGTTGTTAGCCCACACTATGATGCTTGCGCAAGCCCTATGCCGATACAACACGTTGATTACACCACGTAAGCAAGCAGAAATAGCTCAAAATATAATAAATGCGGCCTTTGAAAAGCGTAAAAATATTTCGGCCAGTGACCCTAGAGACTATTTTTCTTCTTTTAGATTATTGACTCAAAAACGGGAAGAAGCTAAGCGCGCAGCAAGAGCGCTTATTGGTGGATTTGGTAACATCTTAGAGGAGATTGATACAAACCCTTCTATAAATTACCTCGAAAACCTTTATCGAGAGAACGTCCTTTCTGTGGATAAAGGGTTTTGTGAACTGTACTGTAAAGATCCACAGACTAAATATCCTATAATGAACTTAATAGCTTATGCTTTAAATAAGGACCGCGCACCAAAAAAACAACTTCCAAAGAAAAACACTTTTCCTAAAGTGAAACAAGATCCTAATGTTCCTAAGCGAGGTCGATTGGGAAGTCTGGTCATTAGTGCGCGAACTCGTCAAGCGCTAAACGCTCTTACAAATTTACATAACTTTGCCGCTGACAATAAATTTGAAAAGGATCCTTTGACTAATAAAGATTTTTCTAACAAACAAATAGCTGAGCAGCATAAATCATTGATTCTAACCCTTATAGGAGATACCTGGGGTGAATTGAGAGAAGGTAGTTTTACTTTTTTTAATTCTCTGCAACCCACTATTAATACTAAACTATTGGATTTGTGGTTAGACTCTGATAACATAGTGTATGAAGCGTATTCTACATTACGAAAAATATTTTGTCGTATTAAAGTTCCGCCTTTTGATCCTAATGTTTGGAAAGCAGTTCCTAGTGAGTGTCCTGATTGCAAGGCATATGCTCCTATTACGACACCTAATAATGATCTTTTTGATCAGAGGCAGATCATAGAGAGCAAAAGTAGCAAAAAAATTAAAAAACACCTAAAAAATTTGACCCAAGAGTTTTGAACAGTACAATTTTTGATCTAGATTTAGCTAAAACCTATTAATAGTATCCGCTGAAGTGAAGATATGCTGTACTAGATTCATAAAAAAATTGAAGAAAGACAGTATATCTTCATCAAGGTTTACCTTTATGTACAACGTTGGAACGTAAAAATACAGCATATATACTTACTTCATCATTCGTGAAGACAATAGTTGTGAAGGACGTGCTTTTCAAACAATTAGGAACTCGGTAGAGAATTTATGTGCCTCCAAACCATATGGCCTTAAACCGTTACGTTTTAGAGCGCTTGTTTAAAGTTCCACAAAAAAATTGATTCCAAAGTCTACCTGTGCGCGGTAGACACTTTAAAAAATACGGCTCCTAATCCATGAAAAAATTTTGTGATGGATAGACGAAACAATTGATTTGATTATCGGGAATAATGGTCTGGTTTTAACTTCAGTACTTATTAAAAAACTGGAAGCATGGTTTACTCAAAATACCCCTTCTGATAAACCCTTCTTATCGTCCTGCCCGCCAATAGGTTGAAAAATGCGGATTTAATCCTGTGGTTCATCCCAAATCAACACTCTTGAACCCACGCAATTTCTATAAAATGCTCTACAAACGATACAAAGAAATAGCGCTTTTTTTCAGAAAAATCAAAGAATTTTCCCGTATTTTGTCACGCTTTGAAAAAAGAGATATTCTACTTTCGACCTTTATACATAGTGTTGTCGTCATGGAAATACTGAAATCGTGTTAACAGAAGCTAGATGAATGCATTTTTTACTGTGTCTTAGAGCCTGATCTTCTAGACTGATGCGTTAGTATTCTTACAAATAAGGATGCGTTGACACAAGGGAGCGTTAAAAAATTTATTTTTGGATCAATTCCATAAAACGAGACCATAGCGTTGTTTGGAACGTTGGTGGACAAAGCTTTTATACCCATAATCTTCCGGAAATATCTGTTATAAAGACTGGCTGTGTGCTATAAAGTCTTTCATACATTCTATTAGAGCGAGATAATTTTTTGCAAAATGTTCAGAATATACGTTGCCTAAATAGTGGTGCATAGGAGATGTTAATGTAGTGAGATTTCTTTTTTTTAGAAAGCATTTACTTAAGTCATTTTTAATATTCTGTTTTGTACACGAAATTTACCCATGTAAATCCGTTTAATAGAACTTCACAGGCGCTCATAATATTGCTCAGAGTAGTATAGAGGAGAAAATAGTGCGGAGATACAGAACAAATTCTTAAGTATTTTTGGGAATTTCCGATGTTTATTTTAGTGATAAATACATTCCAGAAAGAAAAGCAAAAGTCGAATATCAAATGTGTCATACCTGGTTACTAAGAACCCAAAATATTTTAATTTATCGTAGAGTGTTTCTCTGAAATTTTGAAAGTATAGCAGTCTCAGATTATATAGATTTTACGGCATTTACCCTATAATGTTAGCGTGTTAGCTTTTTTTAGCGATTAATGCTGACATGGAGGGCCCTTCTATAAGATATAAAGCATTGATATTATCTGGTCTTTAACCTCCAAAAAATCTAATAGGGTTACCAAAAACATGGCATACAGGATACTGTACCACTCAAGCCTCCTTTTCCATCTTCCTAGGGAGTGTCAATATATAGAAAGAATTAAAAGTATAATCGAGGCATTGGATTATATTATATAAGTAAAATGCATTGTTTTCGGTATTTATTTTTCTCTTCTTTAAATCACTGAATCCCAGCTTTTCTAATACTACTGGAGAACATTCTTAGTGTATATTTAAATTCAGCATCTACGTCACTGAATTTAGCATCAGTATTATCATTATTCTTTAAAAATACATCTTTTTATAGTGCGTTTTATTAGTGTAACATAAATGTCGACATAGTATTTAAGCCATATTCAGATACCTGCGATAGTGACGAAAGCCAGGAAAGCGGCTTTTGTTGTGTGATGGCCCGTTGCAATACGGGTAAAATGCTTGCTTTTATTGAACCTGCGCTCTATCAAATTTCGCATTCTATAAAAGTCTTTATCAAAATCTCGTGATTTTTTTGATGAGATTTTAAAGAAATAATACCTTTACCCTCCATTTTAACACTTTCTGCACCCACATAATTCGCATCATATCCTTTGTTTACCAGAATAACTTTTGCTTTCAGACTTTCCAAAAGCCTCAAAGCGTGTGTAATCGTAAGATTCTCGGCCTGTTAAAAAAAATCCCATGAGGTTATCGAGCGCATCCAAAGCAGCATAGATTGTGTTAGAAAATTCACCACAAGCGCTCCCTAATGCTTAGGTTTGAACCCCTTTTTTACACCAGTCCCGCGCTGATGCGTACGCACAGTGGTGGAATCAATGATCCCCTATTCCATGTCCGCATCTTCCATCAAGGTGTTGAACACCATTTTCTACATTTCATTATCTACACATACTCTCTTGGGCGAGAGCGCTATAGGGCTGTTTCGGCCCACCTAAATCACGCCATCCACAGAACCTCCGAGTGTCTCAGAAAAACCAGGTATGTAACTTCTATCCTCTCAAATTAATTGTCTTCCAGGTGCTTTTTATAAGACATGAGTTATCTTTTTTACAAAGCATATAATTTTTTTCAAAATATATTGGCACTGCCTAAATAGTAATAACAAGACTGGTAAATCATAAATTCACAACACCCATAGGGTTTAACGGTTCTTGTCATAGGGAATGATTTGGGCAGAGAAGAATTTAATTAAAGAACTAAAAATCTTCTAAGGGATCATTAACGCATAATTTCATACACAATAAAGATACGAGAGGACACATGAAATTTGGTTAGATACAGCGTAATTTTCTTGCCACCCCACTAGCTGGATTTTACCTCAATAAAACAATTCTGAACGAATATGAACTCATAAATTAAAGAGAGAATTACTGCTTATTATTCTAAAAATACATTTTTTATATAGAAAAACAAACATAGAATACTTGTGGTAGAAGAAAAAAGAAAATATTTACAGATGTCGTATTCATTGGATTTTTCGTAAAGGTTGCAGAATTAAGAAGAAAGAAGGGGTGAGCTATGAGGACTCTGGTAGACGTTTTGGAATAGGTAAGCAGGTTATAGAGAGGGTACGCGTTTAGAACCGAACTTAGTTCACTATAAGCCAGCCAGCACAATTTGGCATAGACTGTTTAGAATACGATATAAGGATGGATCCTAATGCCTACCAGCCAGCGTGAGCGGAGCGCTTTGATATTAGGGCTGTTGGCATTTTGAAAGCCCTGAGAGGTCCTAGTGTTCGCTATAAAAAAAACTTAAATCATCCGAAAGCGAATCTAGAAAAAAGATCTGTATTGTGCTAAAAGCGTGATGAGTTAAAAAAAAAGAAAAATAGAGTGCTGACTATTAATGAAAGTAGATTTTCCCATGATATGCCAAAAATTCACAAGTATTCTGTAAAAGGGAAGCGTTGTTAAGAAAAACAGAATTGGGGTGAGAAAGGTAGAACAAATGTTATAGGCGCTTTAATGGGCTCCACTTTAGTAGCTATTGGATTGCTTACGGGTTCTGTGGAGGTATTAACTTGTTGGGTAAAGAAAATGTTCCTACCCAATATGCTAGAAAACCGTGGTATTCTCATGGATAATGCTGGTTTTTATCAAGGTAAAGCGATGCAGAAAATGACTAAAGAGGATAGTCATACTTTACCTCTCGCTTTATTTTCCTGACCTTAATCCGATTGAGAAAAAATGGACTCAAGCTAAACAGATAAGACGTTCTAAAAATTGTTGAATTGACGGGCTATTTTCTATAACTATTTTATAGTTATTTTGCTATATACCACATTCAATCTACTTATTATATTGCTATGTACCCCAGACTATTATGACGCTTCTTTTTTTAAACTCTATAGTCTAAAATCTTTTGAAAACTGTATCACACACTGTGTAATACAGTTTGACTGTTGAGATTTCTATACAGATTTTCCATAAAACTTTTCTTTTGCTTCCATGAAAAAAAGAAACACACAAGGAATAACAAACAGAGTAAAAAATGTTCCTACTGTCATGCCTCCTGTAATAACCCAGCCAATTTGCTGACGCGCTTCATAGCCAGGACCCTGGGCAAGGGCCAAGGGAATGGATCCTAAAACCATTGCTAAAGTAGTCATTAGGATCGGTCGTAACCGTAAACGACATCCTTCCAATATTGCTTCTTTCAAAGGAAGTCCAGAGCGTCGCGCCTGGTCTGAAAAGTCTACCAAGAGAATACCATGTTTAGTAATAAGGCCTATTAACGTAATTAACCCAATTTGTCCATAAATACTGATAATACCAAAAACTGCCGCCAAAGTTAGGACTCCACCCGCAAGTGCAAGAGGAACAGTAACCATGATGATAAAAGGAGAGAGAAAGCTTTCAAACTGAGCAGACATGACCAAGAAAATAAAGATAATTGCTAAAGCAAATATCATGTAAATGTTTCCAGATTCTTTTTGCAAGTTTTTTAGCTCTCCTTCCGCTCTTAACTCAAAGTCTGTGGGTAATTGAACTTTTTGTTCAAAGGCTTCATAAACGGTCATGGCAGAAGCGCTTTTTTGCAAGTACGCCTTGAGTGTATAAGAGCTTTTTCGATCGGTACGATAAATAATAGAATCGCCAGATTTTTGCTCAAAAGATACCAACTCTCTTAAAGGAACCATAGCTGTTTCATTTTTTACATTCCGACCTTTAATAAAAAAGTGAGGAATCTTTGCCAGATCTTTTTCGGAATCTGGAAGCTCTAGAATGACATCGTACATACGCTTATCCTTTTCAAAATGAGAGACTTTCGTTCCTCGAAGAAAAATTTTTAAAGTCTCGAAAACTTCTTCCGGAGTAAGACCTAACTGAGAAATACGCTCTCGATGAATTTTTACATTGTACCCTACTTCTTCCACGAGCTCGGTATTATCGACCCAATCTACACCAGGAATCTCTTTTAATAAATGGCGCAATCTCCGCCCTTCTTTTCTTAGTGATTCTGAAGACTTGTCACTTAATAGCACCATCTCTATTTCTCCAGAGCTGTCTGTGCGACTGCTTACCGGTGAAGAATTCACGCATCCTGCGTATACTTCTGCGCCTGCAACGTTTTTTTGGAACAGTGGATCTAATTCTTTAATAATATCTTGGCATACTTTGGTGCGACTCTCCCAAGGTTTGAGCGTTACTCGCCCTATGCTGTCTCCCATATGCATGATCAGCAATCTATTATTAACCTCTGGAATTTCTTGCAATACTTTATCGACTGGAAGTGCTAGCTTTGAAAGAAATGTTAAGTTTCGAGTGCTGGGTGGGTACATTCGAACGCGTAAAATTCCTTCATCAGAAGCAGGAATAAGTTCTTGTTTCAAGTTAGTATAAACCCATACACCCAATGCAGACAAAGCCAACAACCCCATCCACACAAATTTCATATGATTCAAAGCGTTATTTACCCACTTTACGTAAAAATATTCTAGCTTTCCAAGAAATGCATCAATTCCTTGAGAAAAACGCTCTAACGGCCTCCACTTAAATGGTGTGTGGGCTCGTACCAATACAGAACACATGGCAGGAGATAAAGTCAATGCTACAACGCCAGAAATTAATACTGCGCCCGCAAGCGTCAAAGCAAATTCTTTGAACATTTTTCCAATAGTTCCGGGAATTAATGAAATTGGCGCATAAACTGCGGCTAAAGTAAGCGTCATGGCAATGACGGAAAAACGAATCTCTTTGCATCCTAACCGTGCTGCCTGTAGGCGATTTCTTCCCTGCTCTAAATATCGATATACATTTTCTAATACTACAATGGCATCATCTACTACCAATCCAATGGCAAGTACCATAGCCAATAGTGACAAAACATTAATACTAAAGCCCAGCATCTGCATGATAAAAAAAGTACTTACTAACGAAATAGGGATAGTAATCAAAGGAATGAGTGAGGAAGAGAAAGAACGTAAAAAAACAAAAATTACCAGCAAGACTAAAAGAATAGATTCAAAAATGGCTTGGTATACTTGCTCAATGGATCGTTTAATAAAGATAGATTTATCAAGGGCCACATGAACCTTAATATCTTTTGGAAGAGTTTTTTGAATCTCTGTCAACCGCTGGTGCACCAGCTTAGAAATGGTGATGGGATTACTATTGGGCTGAGGAATAATCTGTAATGCAACTACAGCGCGTCCATTATAAAAGACTTTATGTTCTTCATCTTCTTGACCTAAGCGGACCTGAGCTAAATCTCCTAAGCGCACTTTATTCAGTACACCAGAATAATTATTTTTTCCTGCAGGAATCAATAAGTCTGAAAATTCTTCTGGTCGAGATAACATACTTTGGGCAGTGAGAGAAAATTGTCGATTTTCTTCTTTCAAATATCCTAGCGCTCGTTCTACACTGGATTCTTTTATAAGGCGGCTCAGTTCGGAAACACCCACATGATACGAGTAAAGTTTTTCACGATCCAATATAATTTCCATTCGAAGCTCACTACCGCCAATGACTTCGCCCACTGCAACACCCGGAATACTTTCCATTGATCCTTTTAATACCCGAGATGCGACCGTGTAGAGGTCGGTTAAGGGCACGTGAGGCTCTCCTTGTACTGCTAGCTCTATAATAGGTAATGCATTAGAGTTTCCTTTTGTAACGTATACTTTTGCAGACTCTGGAAGTTTGTCCTGAATACGAGATAAAATTTCTCGCACGTCAGCAGAAGCAGCATCCATAGAGCGATTTTCTTCAAAAATCAACCAGGTATTACTTTCATTTTTCTGAACTTCAGAGCGCATATTGTCCAATGACTGTAACGAAACAAAAGATTCTTCCAATAACTTGGTAACCTGCTCTTCAATAACTCGAGCCGATCCATTGAGCGTTGCACGAACTGTTAAAGACGGACGCTCAACGATAGGATATTGACGCGTGGAAAGTTGAAAAAATGCAACAATTCCAAGGAGCACCATAATAATATTGATCACCCAAGAAAATACTGGACGATCAATAAAAAAATCCGTAAAAGATGGGGTAGATTCTTTAAGGGTTAACGGAGGAGGGGGCGTGTGCATAAAAGAGCTCCTTATTCTTTTGTAAGTATAACGGGAAGTCCGTCTTTTACCATTTCCGCAGGTTCTGTAATTACTAAATCTCCTTTCTCTACACCACGTAGTTTCTCACCGATACTAATAAGCCCTTTTAGCTGGGGCCCGGGTGTCACTGAAACTGCTTTAGCAATAAAAATTTTTTCGTTATCAAATATCTCACCGGAGTCTTTTACAACGTAGACTAAATATTGACCAGAATCAGGAATGACAGCCTCTGTAGGCACTAACAAAGCTGGTGCCGCATCTTTAAGGGTTACTGCTACTTTAACAAAAGTTCCGTCCTGATAAGATGTATTCTTTTCTGAGAGATTTGCGTTGAATTTCACCATATGAGATACTGGATCAGAAAAAGGCTCTTTCGCACTGACTACTGATGCCAAAGGCAAAATTCCTTCTCCTTCCATCTGAATTAATACTTTTTGTCCTACTTTAACCTGCTCTGCATCAATTTCAGACAATTCGAATTCCACAATGGTTTCATCAGAAACAATTTTACCTACTTCTTGTCCTTGTTGTACCGAAGAACCAGGGCTGAGCTGCTTACCATTGGTTTGAAAAAATCCCACATGTCCGGTAAAGGGTGCAGTAATTCTCATATTATCATCGTTGACTTTTGCTTTTTCCACCTCCAAACTGGCGGAAGCCATTTCTGTTTGTGCTTTTTCCACCTGAGCGTAAGACCAAATTTTCTTTTCATACATTTCTTTACTACGCTGATAATCTGCTTTTTTTGCCGCTAACTGAACATTAGCCCATCGAATTTGTACTTTAGTGTGATCATCTCGAAGCTGAATTAATGGTTGATTTTTTAACACCCGACTTCCTGCCCCCACAAAAATATTCTTTACAATACCTGGAGATTGAAAGATAAGAGGAGCAGAATATTTCGCTTTGATACTTCCACTGACGGATATTACTTTGTCCACGTTCATGCGTTCTACAGACTTTACAATAACGGACAATGGACGTCGATTTTTATTAAGAACTTTTTTGGTACTGCATCCCCCCAAAAACATGCTTTCGCCCCATATGAAAACACTCCACAGAAGCATCATGCCAACACGTGAGGATGTTGTGTATCTTATTCCAGCAGAATGATATTTATTTTTAAATTTTCGCGCTTTACTGGAAAAACGAACATTTTTGTTATACTGATTTTTCATACAAAACGAACCCTAAATTTAATATTGATAATGCCTGAATTTCTTTGAAAAATCTAGAGGAAAAAAGATTATTCATAAAATTAAATAGTTAATTTTTGTTTAGAGACTGTAGTCACGAGATAGATAATCAAAAAATAAATTGTTCTGAGAAGGAGGGGTATGCAAAAATTACCTCTTCGCCATGATGTTGCGAATGATGTTTGGAGTTTTTTTTGGTCCCCCATCTTCCAGGCCGAGAGGAGCTTGAGGGTGGGCTGACCAAGGAAAACTAGAACTTTATCAACATGGTTTTTGGAGTTTGAGAACAAGCGCTCCGTGACGCGATTTTCTGCGCGATTATTGCTGGTGAAGTAATACTCCTCGCCGATTTATTGGCTGAAGAAATAAGGGAATTTGGGAAAAAACTGCTTGAAAACCTATTGTCCATCCCGATTTTGCCTGGCTTATGATGTGCCCCCCACATCAAAGCGTATCCTCACGGAGTAAAAATCAAGAAATGAAGCGTGCAAAAGCGGGCTCCATACCAAGAGACACCGTTCCGTGAATACTTTTATTAGAAACTTAAATTGAATATAGAACCCTTAATGAGTTTTTACTGTAAAAGTTAAATAAATATAGTATTATATTAATATAAATTTCTTCTCTCAATGTTACTTAAAATTTATAAAAGATTAATAAGCTGAGATTATAACTATGGTTTGGGGAGATCTTAAATAGATTCAATGAGGCAGCTGTGTGTATTAGAATCTGAGGGATGGACAAAAAACTTTCTTTTTTATAGTCTCTCATATAGTATGAAAGACTATTGAGATTTTTATTGATCATTCCATCTCAGGCACTTAAAATAAGATTAGCCAAGTATATTGCAACATCTTCTATACTTTCCCGCCGTCAAGCTGAAAAAGCGATTGAGCAGAAACGAGTAACCGTCAATAAAACTTTGGTGTCTCATATGACGTGTTTTGTCTCTTCTCACGATCAAGTACATCTTGATGGAATTCTTTTGCAGTCTCCAGAACGACCTCGCCTGTGGAAATGTTATAAGCCCAGGGGGTGTTTAGTGACCCGAGTCGATCCTTTTCAGCGTTCTACTATTTATACTGTACTTAACGCTCCATTACCCAAAACACAGCGTTTTTTATATGTGGGACGCTTAGATTTCGATTCAGAAGGATTGTTATTGATGACGAATACTCCAATACTTGCACATAATTTGGAAAATCCTCAATATGGTTGGGAACGGTACTATCGAATAGAAATGCAAGGTATTGTGCCATGGACTCTCTGTAAACTTCTGAACAATCCTATTACCTACAAAGGGATACGCTATCCTGGATGTCAAATCCAAGATTATGTCACCACTTCTTACTCTACTTGGATTACCATTATCTTGAAAGAAGGAAAAAAAAGAGAAATTCGCAATCGAGTTCAAGCGTTAGGGGTAAAGATTTTACGCTTGATCCGCACTCAGTTCGCAACGATAATGCTGGGCACGCTTCAACCTAAATTTTGGCAAGAGGTTCCAAAACATTACTGGCCTGCTCTACTTTTAAGAAATATGTGAGAAAAATATTTTCAAGTCTAAAGTCTATAGTACTTTAGCTTGAAAATAAGATTTGAAAGAATTGAAGTAAGGCCTTATATCATTACGTACATTAAGTCAGGGCAATCCATGGGTTTATAATAGCCCAGAATTTCTCAATGGAGTTTAGGTCGGGCGAATATACCAGGGCCACTTCATGAAAAATTTTGTTGCAAGATACGAAAAAGTATGTCGTCACTCCAGCCTCCCCATTTTTCTGAACCTCTTGATTGATTGTCTTGGCACCTGAGCTTGTTCAGAGCTATATTCCTGATTATTGCCTACTTTGATCTTCACCAAACGACTTATCTACTACCCAATGTAAGGCCCAATGACTTTTAATATATGAGAGCATTGTTTCAAGAGTGGCTTCTAAAAAAGATCCATACTACCGCACTTCACTAAAAAATTTGCCTTTTATCTCATGAGCCAATTCTATTCGCGTCATGCTTTTAATGGAAAGCCTATTAGAGATATTTAAGATGAGTTATTTAATATCCTGATTTACCGAGCATTTTCTAACTTCAATTCTAGCGTGCTCCTTATCGTAATTTTCTCAATAATCGCGTCATATCATCTGAAAGATTTCCCTGATTACCTTTGAGAGAGAATAGATAATCTTCTTCTCTATCCATGATTTTATCTTCAATTTTATTTTGACATCCCATGGCATTTATAGTGACAATAGATCTTCTATTATTCAGCCAATCCAATACCTTAGGTAGTGCTGTGAGCTCGTTGCTTTTATCCATTCCCTTGGCCTAGCCTTTGTAGCAAACGTGCGTATCCCCTATGTAACATCTCACCTTCGCCATCATAACTGCGCCTTGATACCTTTCCATCGATTGCTACAACATTGCCTGGCTATTTTTACTTATGCGCTTCACCCAGGTAGGAAATAGATCGTGAAACTGATCAGGATCAGGGCTTCTAAAGATTCTTTAGAGGTTTAAAATGATCTAAAACCCCTTCTTTTACTTCTTGCATTAACCTTACCTTAAATTGTTCACCATCCAAGGCATTCCCTTATTATTTCTCTTTTTTTAAGTATTTATTTTCATGAGGGGGCACTGGATCTTACACTATGAATCTTTTAATTATTGGGTATCACAGTCTTGAATCATAGCGCTAAACCCTGTCCTGATAGATAATACCGCATTCCATAACGCTTATATTAAGAAATTCTGGGCTACTATGAAACGATAGGTTAACTGTAATATTACTCAATGTATAGAATGATATAACGCCTTACTTGAATTTTTTTAACTCTCAGCTTCAAGCTAAATTTTTATAGCCCAAATCATTCCCATCCAAAAAGAGCACACCTTAAGTCAAGAGAACATTGAGCGTCTAATTAGACGCAATCCAAAAACTCGTTGAAAGTCCTTAGCGCAAACAAAACTATTCTTAGGCTTGCTGCATAAGCCTAAAACAAAAAAATTTGAGAGATTAAGGGCTAGAATAGTGTGGGTTTAATCATAATAATTTTTAGATTTGGTCGAATTAATTTTTGAGATTAACGATATCAGCGATAATTTTAGACTTATTAACTTCGTATTATATCTGTAGTGTTAGGCTGGAATTTTAAAATTTTCAGCTAAATCAACCTATGTTTCACCTTTAATCGTTTGTATTTCCGACGCTTGGTACCTTCTGTTCACATACCTTGTGGGAGCACCACTACTTTTACAAAAGGTTTAATCGTACACGAATCTTAGTGCTGTTTCCCCAGAAATAAGAGGTTTGTTTCAGACCCAAGACTTATTAATACCAAAAGCAATACTACTTGTACAATTGTATCTTCAAAGATTAATTTGAAGGTGCGCACAGGTCTTTTGTAGCGGTTCAAAGTCTGACTTTTCTAAAAAGGATAGGGTACCGAGCTTGTGACTTTGGCAATGTCACACAAATAATCTTAAAAAAATTTTTGGACGTTTTACAATATATTTGTGTACTTTATCCTCATCAGCACTTCTTTTCAGGGTGTTTCTATACTTTTCCCACCTTTGTACCTAACGTTTGCTTTTTTATCTTAAACGCGATCGGTCTATTATGGAAAGCCGAAAATCATCATTTCCAAAGCGATCTATTAAAAACTTCCTCTATTAAAGTGCAGTAAAGATTTTCATCCCCTAAAAAAAATGCAGTGTATAAAATCGTATCATATGCAAAAACTGCTGGAGAAAAAAATGCACAACTTCTAAACATTTCGAATACAATGATTAAATAAGATTACTCCCATTCTTAAACCGGAGCCTCTTTACGATGAATAGATAGTTTGATACACTGAAAGGAATTTTTTTGATTGATAGTCTAGTGTCATTTCGTCACGCAGTTCAAAATATTGTACAGTATTTTCGTACAAGGTCTGAGAATAAATATGAGGAGGAAATGCGTCGGGAAGATATGATGGAAGCGGCAAAACGACTTATTCCAGTGGTCTCTTTAGGAATGATAGGACTTTTATGCGTTGTGGGAGGATATTCATATTGGGAATATCAAAAAGATCGTAAACTTTTCCGTGCCGAGCTCTTATACGATGAATATTTAAAAGATATTGGTCAAGAACGCTTCGAATCAGCAAAAAAAAAAGAAGCTCAGCTTAAAAATACTAAAGAGATGAGAAAGCTTTTAGAAATCGAGCGTTGCGGTCTAACAGTTTCAGCCTTTACCCGTACCCAAGACAGTAAAGAAAAAGAAAAGCTTTGGAGTTTGGTGTATGATGCGTACAATATTCTGGATTCTCATTTGTTTGCAAAATCTCGCGCACAAAGTTCAATGTATCATTTAACGCGTTTTATATTGGCTATCCTTGCTAACGATGTATCGCTTAAAGATTCTCGAGTTTCTCTGATTAAAAATTACACTCAAGGTTCAGGTAGCTTTTTAGGCCTAGGATATGCAATGAAGGCACTTCAACAGTTAGCACAAGGTACATTAGATCAAAAATTCATCGAGCAGTGGGAGCGTTACAGTCAAAGCTGGATTCCCAACGCCTGCGCTATTGGCGCAGGTATCTCTCGTCCTATGATTTATTCCAACCGTTGAGGTGGGATAGAAAAATGATACGACGACTTATCCTGGGATTTCTTTATGGTACACTTTTATGGAGTTGTACCTCAGAAGTAGAACTGCCCCCGCTTATGGGAAAACGAGAAAATCTCGTGGTAGAAGAGGTATTTTCTATGACGAATCAACAATCTAAGAACGCAGAGACAGAAAAATTTGTTCCATGCTCTGGAAAAACTCCTGTGCAATGGCTTCAGTATTATTGTGATTCTACACATCAACTGCCTGCTTTGGGAGACTCTTTTACCTTTCAGAAGAAAAGAGAAATACCCAAACTTCATCAGATTCATGTGTCTACTTTTTCTACTCAAGGCGCCGCTCCAAGTCCAGTATGTTGGAGAGGCCAAGTTTATGTGTTAAAAGGTCTGAAACTTTATGAAGGAGTGGTTAAGGAAGGTATATTTACGCTTCTGCGTGAATTAGATTTATCTGGGGATGTAAATGCCATCGATATGGATGGCATGGGAGGTATTGCGATACACCCTAAAGGACTCGCATTCATTACCTTGGGGTCTTCAGAACTTGTGTGTGTATGTTTAAAAAATCAGCGCATAATGTGGAGAAGATCGCTGGAATGCCCCGCGGAAGGACCACCTGTATTGGGTAATGGAAAAGTAATTTGTGTAACCCGAAGAAATCAAACTGTTGCTTTTCGTCAAAAAGATGGAGAAATTCTCTGGTCTCATCAGGGAGCAGTAGAAGATCTGTCTTTATGGGGCGGGAGCAGTGCCGCTATTTCTAGAGGAATTGTGATTAGTAACTATAGCTCTAATCAAGTGGCTGCTCTAAACGAGAAGACAGGCACACCAATATGGACTCAAAATTTTGCTGTGAGTAAGAGTAATCGAGGAAAAGTTCCCCATCAGAAAGCTTCTCCAGTCTATGTGGACGAACTAGTCTATGTTCTCACTCACAGTAATTTGGCATGTTTGGTAGCAAGCAGTGGCCAGACATTATGGCAATGGCCCATTGGAGGATATTATACGCCCCTGATTTTAGGAAATTTTCTTTTCGTTGTAGACCAAAACGGTGTATTGAGTCGGCTTGATCGGTATACCGGTAAAGTATGTTGGACCCATACTTTACCCTCTCATAAAGAAGATCGCTGGAACGTTTGGATTGGCCCCTGGTATGTCAATCATCAACTCTTACTTTGGAGATATGATGGATTAATGGTGGCAGTTGATCCTTTTTCTCCAGGAACTTGCGGCTCAGAATCATCTTTGAAGTCAAACATAGGAGTATTTTTGGGTCATCCATTAAGTGCTTCTGGAGTATTGTTAAAGGATGCTATGGTTTTACATAGCGATGATGGGGGGATTTTGTCATGGAAGATAGCACCGTAGTTTCTCAGAAACAGGAAGTCAATCTTCCTTTTTTCTATATTTTCAGCGCAGAAATTTTGAAGTCAAATTTTACATATCATCTGCGATATTTTGATCATTCTAATCTGAAAATAGCTTTCTTAACCAGCATTGAATACAACAAACAAAAAATTTTAAATTGCAATAATCAGAAAAAAAACTTAGAAAATAATGTAGAAATCTCTTTAACCTTAGATGCCAATCGTTATGTTTGGAGTGCAAAAAAATGAGTCGAGGCAGTGAAAGAAATCGACGTGAACGAAACGCAAAAGAACGCTCTACTATAAATTCTGAACAGAATTTACGCTGCATAGGAATTGTTGGAAAGCCCAACGTAGGAAAATCTACTCTTTTTAATCGTATAGCAGGAAAGCGTTTGGCTATTGTTGAAGACTATGAAGGCGTTACACGAGATTGGCAGGCTTATGAAGGAACCCTCTTTGGTTTTAAATTTACAATTTTAGATACTCCTGGACTGGGGTTAAAAGATAATCCTTACGAGTCTAGCATCAAAATCACCTTAGAGAGTCTATTTTCCCACTGTCAGGGAATTATTTTTTTGGTGGATGGTCGTCACGGAATCAGTGCTGTTGATGCACAAATTATGAAGTGGTTGAGAAAACAACCTTGTCCTATTTTACTGGTAGCCAATAAGTGTGAACGATTTGAAGATGAAGTTCAAGCTCTAGATTTTTCTCAATGGGGATTAGGTGCACCTATTTCTATTTCTGCTTTGCATGGCCAAGGGTTGTGGGAACTAAAAGAAGCAATTGCAAAACTACCGCTCCCAAAAGATAGAGCGTTTACAGAAAAATTTTTGCTTCCTGAAGATGGAATTCGAGTGGCTGTTATGGGAAGACCCAACGCAGGAAAATCCACTTTTATTAATACCTGTTTGGGAAATGAACGGTTATTAACGGGACCTAACGCCGGGGTTACCCGAGATGCCATTGAAGTATCTATAATAATGGATGGTACATCATTTATTTTTGTTGATACGGCAGGAGCGCGAAAACAAGCTCGAGCGCAAAATCTTTTAGAAAAATTATCTAGAGCTTCTGGTCAACGCGCGCTGATATTCTCCCACATTACTTTGCTTTGTATTGATGGAACACGAGGGTTAGAAAAGCAAGACTTAACTTTACTAGCTTCCATAATCAAAGAAGGAAGAGCAGTGGTAGTAGGGCTAACAAAATGGGATCAAGTAAAAGATAAAAATTCTTATCTAAAAGGATTAAGACGATGTTTAGATGAAAGTATAGCATCAGGGAATTGGATTCCCCTATTTCCTTTTTCTTCTGTGAAGGGGCAAGGGATCGTTGCGTTGTGTAAGGGGTTAAAAGAATTATATGTTCGATGGAATCATCGTATTGCTACGGGACCTTTGAATCGCTGGATGGCCCAATGTATCCAAGATATCCCGCCACCACTTTCCAATGGTATTATCATTAAGCCTAAATATATTACTCAAATTAAAACGCGCCCTCCACGCTTTATAGTTTTTGGGAATCAAATAGAAGTGCTACCTGCCCATTATCAGCGTTATTTTTTAAATCGTTTAGTAGAAACATTTAATTTAGAAGGGGTCAATCCTCGAATAGAGTACAAGAATGCAGTAAATCCCTATGAGGTTTAAAAAATTTTGTGAAAGGTATTAAAAAAAAAACAAGCGTTTCTTCTAAGCGATGGCTTCTTCGGCAGCTCAACGATCCCTATGTAAAAGACGCGAAACTATCTGGCTATCGCACTCGTTCAGCGTTTAAATTACAAGAAATTCAAGAAAAAGAGCGTATTATTCGCCCAGGAAATCGAATTTTAGATTTAGGATGTGCACCAGGAGGATGGAGTCAAGTCATGACAGAACTTCCTGGAGTGTTTGTTTGGGGAGTAGACCTTGTAAATATTCAACCAATTCCCCAAGTGCATTTTTTTCAAGGAGATTTTTCTACACCGGAAACAAGGCTTTGGATTCAAGATCACGGGCCCTTTTCCGGAGTTGTAAGTGATGCTGCACCTACCAGTACTGGGCATCATACTACAGATTTGATACGAATTGAACATATGGTAGAGGTAGTATGGAATATTGCCCATCCCGTATTATGTTTAGATGGATTTTTTCTTGTAAAAGCTTTTCATACTCAACGTGTTCAAGAATTGTATAGCCATTGGAGAAGAATATTTAAGGAAGTAAAATACATAAAACCCAAAGCAAGTCGCAAAGAATCTAAAGAAATTTATATTTTAGCACGAGGATATACCGTCTGAGTATAGTTTATTAGTTATTAGAGGACTGGTTTTTTCTACAAAACCTAAAGAGGCGATACCTAATAAATTGCATTTATACTTTCAGCAGCCTAAGTTAATTTTTTTGAAAATTTTATTTTATTGAATCCAAAAAATTTTTAATGCTTTGTCTTATTTTGCATAAAAGAGGCACTCCTGTTTCTTTTTTTAGCACATAAAGCCGTTCAAATCTAAAATCTGTTCTATGTTTTTCTGATGAAATACCAAAATTGGTCGATTTCAAAAACAGAAATATTGGAATATATCATATTATCTATTTTCGTCGTATTTTAAACATGAGAATTCAATAAAGAACATTAATAGTGCTGGTTCGCCGTAGATAAAACAGTTTAAATGATTGCTCAGCAGCTTATATGTTGCGTTTATTTTACCAATAAAACCGCACCCAAAACCTATTCAGTACTTGTGTTACGTACGATTAAATACATTTTTTTACGCCCGCGGTGCATTAATATGCACAGATAACTGTAAAATTCGTCATATTCAATTGAAAGTCTGTACCTTTCAACCAACGTATTGTAAATTATTTGCCATATACGAGTATTTTATCCCCTTCTAAATCGTTTATGAACACTTGTTACCCAGTATAAAAATTTAGTTTAAAGATGGAATTTAAAGAATTGAAGTAAGGCCTTACTTGGATACTTGGATTCTTTTAAATCCTATCTCCAAGCTATATATTGCGATAGACACTAGAGAAACTCTAAACGAAAGTATAAAGTACCATGTGTTTTATAGATTCAACCCGTAAAATAAAAGGAACTGTCTCAAGAGAAATAAGATATTACATCTTTTCGCTTGTACAAAATTTGGACAAAGCACTAGGATTAGAAGTCATTGGGCCAAAAAAAGTTTTTTCTATTGAGTATTGAATATGTTTTTTGACGAGGATCAATCCAGGATTGGGACAGAAAACGCTTTCCGAAAGATGGCTGTAATATGACGTATAGGTTTTAATTTAGCTTAGCTTTCTAGGACACAAAATGAAACGATACTCAGATGGGTTAATTCAATACTCTCTTTTCAAAAAAAGTTTTAATGAAGTGTCTTTAGGATATACGTACCTATGTAGTCAACATCACAATATCAAGAAAGGAAGGGTTATGCCTTCCTTTCTTTTTTTCTTTTCAATAGAAGTAAAAATTTTAAGTTTTTTTGGAATCCTAAAAAAATACTCATTATTCTGAGTTTTTTATCTTAGTTTTCTTACTAAACTAGCGTAAGTGTCTGGAATGAATTTCTTTAGAAATCCATACCGCCGCCCATACCGCCACCCATACCGCCACCCATACCAGGTTTTTCCTTCTCGGGAACTTGTGCGATAATTACTTCTGTAGTATTTAACAATCCTGAAACAGAGCCTGCATTCTGAAGCGCAGTACGAGTCACTTTTGTAGGATCAATAATTCCTGCCTCAATCATATCTACATAGCGATCATGGCGAGCGTCGTATCCAATATTCATATTGGACGCTTTCAAAACTTCTGCCACAACGACACCCCCTTCTTTACCCGCATTATGAGCAATTTGACGACACGGCGCAGACAAAGCTTCTTTTACTGCATTAATACCACAAACAAAATCACGACCCCTTTCCTGAACTGCAGGGGTTTTAATGGCGTCTTCCAATCCTTTCACACAGCGCAAAAATCCTGTACCTCCACCAGGGATAATTCCTTCCTCTACTGCTGCTTTTGTCGCATGCATGGCATCTTCAACGCGATCTTTACGTTCTTTGAGTTCGACCTCTGTAGCGCCTCCTACCCGAATTACCGCTACGCCACCTGCCAATTTCGCCAAGCGCTCTTGTAGCTTTTCTCGGTCATAATCAGAAGTCGCGTCTTCAATTTCTAATCTAATCTTATCGCAGCGCTCTTTTACAGAAGAACTCGTGGGACCATTAATAATGATCGTAGTGTTATCTTTTTCAATAATTACGCTGTCTGCGCGTCCTAGATCTTCCATACGAACATCTTCTAGCCGCATACCCACTTCTGCACTAATAACATATCCATTAGTTAGAACTGCAATATCACCCAACATTGCTTTTCTTCGATCTCCAAACCCAGGAGACTTCACCGCTGCTACTTTAAGAACCCCACGCAGCTTGTTCACTACCAACATAGCCAGCGCTTCTCCTTCTATGTCTTCTGCAATAATCAAAAGGGTTGCAGCGTCTTTAGAGCTTTTTTCTAGTACTGGCAACAAAGACTGAGCACTGCTGATTTTTCCATCGTACAATAAGATGTAGCATCGCTCCAGCTCTGCAATTCCTTTATCTTGTCTCGTAATAAAATAAGGAGAAATATATCCCCGATCAAACTGCATGCCTGGAACCACATCCAGCTCTGTTTTAAAAGATTTCGCTTCTTCTACGGTAATCACACCATCCGAACCGACTTTTTCCATAGCCTGAGCAATCATATCTCCAATTTCTACATCACCATTAGCAGAAACCGTTGCAACCTGTGCAATTTTTTCATAATCCCCCTTAACAGAAGTAGAAAGTTCTTTTAGTTTTTCCACCACGACCTCAACAGCATAATCAATACCAGAGCGAAGCTCCATAGAATTCATTCCTGCAGAAGTTCCCTTAAAAGCCTCACTATAAATACTTCGAGCAAGCACGGTAGCTGTGGTTGTTCCATCTCCCACCATGTCTGCGGTTTTTGAAGCTACACTTTTAACCAACTGAGCAGCCAAATTTTCGTAACGATCTTCTAGTTCTACATGCTTTGCTACTGTTACACCGTCTTTAGTAACCCGTGGATCTCCAAAAGACTGCTCAATCAATACATTACGTCCGTTAGGTCCAAGAGTGACCTGAACACAGTTGGCAAGCTTCACAACTCCGTTAAGTAAAGACTCTCCAACCTTTGATCCAAATGCGATTTGCTTTACTGACATATACTCTCTCCTTTTACGCTACAATACCAAATACATCGGATTCTTTCATCACGATATGGTCTTCGCCAGCTAATTTCACTTCTGTACCAGACCATTTTCCAAATAGAATTCGGTCTCCCACTTTTATTTCTAAAGACACAAGATTGCCATGAGCATCTCGGGCACCTGGTCCCACTGCGATGACAGTTCCCTCAATAGGCTTTTCTTTTGCGGTATCAGGAATAACTATACCTCCTGCAGTTTTTTCTTCCGCTTCTGCACGCTTTACAAGGACACGGTCTCCTAAAGGTCTAAATTTAGTCATGAGTTCCTCCATAATAATAGTGTTAATAGAGTAAAATTAGCAGTCGTTTTCTGAGAGTGCTAATTACGAAATAATCGTAACACATCCTTTCTCTCAACACAAGAGGAAAAATAAAAAAAGTATAAAATTTTCTTCTGCCGTTATTTTATAAATTATTTCTTAGCACCCCAGAGCATAGTTAATTTTTTTTAGATAAGTGTAAAATATTCTTCAGTACAGCAACGAAAAAACTCTTAAAAGAATAATAGTTTAGTTTTTACTTTATGATTATTTTGGTAAATAAATAAAAAAAAGAGGAAAGAACTTCTTTCCTCTTAAAGAGTTTACAACCTGTAAACAATTTTATTGTACATCTTAAGGCGCTACTGTGGCATCATCTCCAGAGTCTTCGTCAGACGCGTCGTTTACTTTTGGAGAATTCATCACAGGTCCTGAATTCATTCCAGAAACATTAACAACACCATTATTTTCCGGTGCATCAGAAAGTACGAAAATACTCGTTCTGTTTAAAGCATGACATTGTTCACTTTCACCCATTACTAAAGGTCGTTCCTTTCCTACACTGTAGACACCAGAAATAGAACTGGCAGGAAGCCCATGATTTTTCAACGCTTTACTCAAAGCGTTGGCACGACGTTGTCCCAGAGCTAAGTTGTACTCGGAGGATCCACGAATATCACAGTGCCCTACAATAGCTCCTTTTTTGTTGTATTTGCACAAAAATTCTTTCATGGCTGGAACTTTTTGTCCTTCATCCAAAATATTAGACTTGTCAAAATCGAAAAAGACCTGATCTTTTTTACCTTGTTTAAAATCAGCAACAGATCCTTCGATATTACAAGATCCTTTGTCTTGGTAAACAACTTCCGCAGTTTGGGGAGCTTCATCACTACAAGCAGCCAATAAGGCGCCTAAGGCGAACACACCTAAAAGTCTTAAATTCATAACGTCCTCTTTTCTGTCTACGTCTAGAACCTAACCTAAAAGTTCTTAAAAAAACTTCTAATTTCAAATAGTTCTTCGCGTTTTAAACCATCTACGGATTCATCGTACAACGCTTTTTTTCCAAATAAAAGAGGGTGTACAAAGAATTTTTGACTTTTTTCATAAAGTTTCACTATTAACTTTTCATCTAAAGACAGAGTTTCTTTTAGGAGCGTTAAAAAATCTTCAGGGTATATTTCAAAATAAAATTACTGTACAAGTAAAAATTTAAGTTTTTTTTTCATATTTATGATTATCAAGCCCTTCCTGAGTGCGTTTAGGCCGTTGACTTTTTTTTGGGAAGATTTATAATAAGGCCCAGTAAGTGTTAGCAGTTAAAAATATGGCGCGTATTTCTGGTGTAAATATCTCAGAAAAAAAGAATTTATTTTCTGGGTTGTTATGCATTCATGGGATTGGAAGATTTAAGGCCCTAGAGGTGTGTCGTTCTTTGGGGATTGATCATCATACAAGAGTTTCTGCTTTGTCAGAGAGAGATATTGTGAGAATTCGAGAAATGATAGACAAAGAATATATAGTCGAAGGAGAGCTTCGTAATAATACCTTGATGAGTAAAAAGCGCTTGATGGATTTAGGATGTTATCGCGGGCTGCGTCATCGTAAAAATCTTCCAGCCCGGGGACAACGAACGCATACGAATGCCAGAACCCGTCGCGGTCGTGCGGTGGCTATAGCTGGTAAGAAAAAATAACGGAGGATAAGTAACTAAGCATGGTTTCCAATAAAAAAGTTAAAAGAAAAAACATAGTTTCTGGTGTAGCACATATTTACTCTACATTTAACAACATAATGATTACCATTACGGACATGCAAGGCGCTACTATTGCTTGGTCCTCTGCGGGAGTCGTTGGATATTCTGGATCCAAGCAGTCTACTCCCTTTGCAGCTCAGATGGCAGCGGAAGATGTGGCAAAAAAAGTTCAGCTTCATGGTGTAAAGAGGTTGGATGTTTCTTTATGTGGTATAGGATCAGGAAGAGAAGCAGCGGTGCGAGGACTAAGTAGTGCTGGCCTTGAGATTTGTTCTATTCGAGATGATACGCGTTTACCTCATAACGGATGTAAGCCTTCAAAGCGTCGTCGTGTATAGTGAATGTATAGAGGAATGATTCGATGGTAGAAGCAGAAAAAAAATGGAATGAACTTATTGAGCCTTACAAAAAATCGTTTCAGAGAGATGAAGATACCCGTTACGTGAATTCGATCTTAGTAGAACCGTTGGCTAAAGGATTTGGGGTTACTATCGGTAATGCTATGCGTCGTGTCCTGTTATCTTCTTTGTCTGGATGGGCTATTACACGCATCAAACTTCGGGGTACGGATATGGAATTTTCTACAATTCCAGGAATGGCTCAAGATGTTACGGATCTGGTGCTAAACTTAAAATCTGTAGACTTAAAGGGATATTTTGAGCACAAAAAAACCTTTTCTTTTTATGCTAAGGGTCCTTGTGTGGTCACTGCAGGGATGTTAGCTGAAGAAGACAGCTTGGAAGTCAACAATCCAGAGTATGTTTTGTGTGTGTTAGACGATGGAGGAGAGCTTGATTTAGAGTTCACGGTAGAAAAAGGTCGTGGCTATGTAAGTGCGGAACGCTTTCCGAGAAAAAATGAGCCCGAAATCTTTCTTGATGCTTGGTTTAGTCCCATTCGAAAAGTATCGTTCCAAGTAGAAAATGCTCGAGTAGGACAAAACACAGATTATGAAAAACTTATTCTTCGGGTAGAAACGAATGGGGCAGTGAGCCCAAATGCCGCAGTCAGTGAGGCGGCAGAAATTCTGAAAAATCAGTTTAGTGTTTTTATTACACCTCCTACTAGTGAAGACGTGTCCCGAAAAATTGGGGAAGCGCAATTTACGGAAGATATAGACCATAAAGACCACTTTCCAGTGGATTTTTATAAGCCTGTCTCTGAACTGGATTTATCTATTCGATGCTTAAATTGTTTAAAAATGGAAAATGTAACCTATGTAGGAGATCTGGTGCGGTTGAAAGAACAAGATTTGATGAAAACGCCAAATTTTGGTCGTAAATCTTTCCAAGATATTCAGCGAATTTTGGCCAGTATGGGGCTAACTCTTGGAATGAACGTTCCTAACTGGCCTCCTAAGAAAGGTTCAAAGGAAGAGGAGAAAAATGATGCGCCACAAAATAGCCCATAAAAAATTCAGTCGTACCACCAATCAGCGAAAAGCGCTGTTGGTAGGATTGTGTAATCAAATTGTTCAAAATGGAAGAATTATGACTACATTGCCGAAAGCTAAAGCGGTACGTCCTATGTTGGAACGTTTGGTCACCTATGGAAAAAACGAGGTTTCTCTTCATCGTTTTAGAGTGTTAATGGCAACTTTACGATCTAAACAGTCCTGCGAAAAAATTATTTCTCAATGGGGTCCTAGATACAAAGAACGACCTGGGGGATATCTTCGAATTATTAAAGCAGGGTTTCGTAAAGGAGATGCTGCTCCTATGGCATTAATTGAATTTGTGGAAGCCTAGGCGTATTTTAAAGGTAAATTCGTTACTAAGGAAAGCAAACTTATGGCAGACTATTACAAAGTTCTTGGTGTTCCCTCCAATGCCTCTCTTCAGGATATAAAAAAGGCTTACAGAAAGCTAGCCTTGAAGTACCATCCTGATCAACATCAAAGTAGTTCTAATACAGAAAAAGAAAAAGCGGAGAAAATCTTTAAAGAAGCTACTGAAGCCTACGAAGTGTTGGGGGATGAAAAAAAGCGTAAGATGTATGATCAAATGGGCCCCGAAGGATTTCGACAAAGTTCTTCGGGAGGAAGCGGCTTTGAAGGGTTTTCCGAAGGAGGGTTTGACTTCTCATCCATCTTTGAAGATTTTTTTTCAAATTTTGGTTCTACAGGGCAACCAACCGTTTCTAAAGGACGTGATGTTTTTATTAAGGTGTCTATTAGCTTAGAAGAAGCATTTCAGGGGGTGAATCAGTCTCTTGAGTTTTCCACCATTGTTCGCTGTGATACGTGCTCTGGCAGTGGCGCAGAAAAAGGCGCAAAAGTGACCCAATGTACCGCTTGCAACGGGAGAGGAGAGGTAGCAGTATCCCAAGGATTTTTTATGGTACGTCAGCCATGTAAACGGTGTCAGGGTACAGGAACCTATATTGCGGCGTTGTGTAAAAAATGTCGAGGATCTGGGTGTATGAGACATCATCGGACTCTTGAATTTCGCATCCCTCCGGGTATTGAGCATGAAAGTCAGCTCCGTCTTCAGGGTGAAGGAGAAGTGGGAGAACGTAACGGTCCTTGCGGTGATGCTATTGTTCAGGTTAATATTCAATCTCACCCCTTATTTCGCAAAAAAGGAGCAAACTTATTCATGAACTATCCCCTTTCTATTGCTCAGGCAGCTTTAGGATGTACTGTTCAAGTGCCTACTATTGAAGGGGAAAGCATTTCGGTTACCTTTAAAGAGGGCATTCAATACAGAGAAAAAACTGTAGTTCATCGTAAAGGAATGCCACATCCTTCTGGGAGAGGAGATTTGATTATCGAAGCGGATATTTATGTCCCGTTAAAATTAACCCCAAGGCAACGGGAACTACTACAAAATTTTGCAGAGGAAGAAGAAAATAAAACTCCAGAAGCTACTGGTTTTTTCACAAAACTCAAGAATTTTTTTAAAACTTTATAAATTTTCAAGGGGGATTAGGAAAAGTAATTTCTTTTTCCATTAAAAAAAGCAGGGTAGTTTCTAGTAAGAAATGCGCCATTAACCCTCCTAGTATTTCTTCGCTAAATTGTTTAATGTAAAAGACACGCACTGCATGAGTATGCTTCGTTAATATCTTACATGTTGTTCTAAATTCTTGCTCTAAAAGTTGTTTTAGATGGATCTGAGTGAATTGTGGGTCTACGCTAGAGAAGTAATTTGGAAAAACAACGTCTGTAATACTCTTTTTTTCCCAAAATGTTGTAGTAAATCCCAAATAAAAAGGAGGCGGGTGAAAAATATGCTTTGGAAAAGAAGAGGTGTAACGATGTGTAAGCATATCTTGCCACATCCACTGGATCCACTGGGCTAAAGGATGAAAGTTTTTGGTATTGTTCCATATCCAATGCGCTAAATTTGGGTACTGTTGTTTTAATGTAGTATATAAAGCCGCACCTTCTAACGGAGATTTTAGAATATGATGAAAGTACTGTTGGCAAGTTTTTTTCGCTCCACCTAAAAAAAGATTAAAATGAAATCCAATCATGTTACCAATACTAAAACTAATCTCGTTAAAACAAGAGCTACTCTTGGGTGTAATCTCAGAATAATATTGCACATTAAGTTTAAAAGTCTGTACAACGGGGTGGATGTGAGGCAATTCAGCTCCTTTAGGAATCCAGATCATAATGTGGTGTTGTACACTACACTCTGTACTTTTCCAAGATTCCAAGCATCTTAACAAAATAATATAAGGAAACAAATCATTAGGGTTAGAGCCTATAATTATAACCCCGGTGTGCTTTAAATCCAATGTTCCCATCATTTCCCAAAAAAGTTCTGGATCTGGGTGCACAATGAAGTGTACTACAGGAAACGATTGATGATGTTTACCTGTAAAGCTTTGCACCCAATCTACGATACACTGAGTTCCTGCTAAATCTTCCATTCTTCCCGCCACTAAAATTGTACGAAATTCTCGAAAATGCTTTGAGTGATCTTCAAACTCATGGGAACGAGACCAAAGATATGAGAAACAAGAAAATTGTTCTTTTTGGGTAACCAACGCTTTTAAGGCCTGTGCTGCTTTTGCATGATTTCTGAGAAACAGTGACCAATCTAATATATGCGCGTCCAATACAAGTCGCATATCTTGTCGAAAAAGTGGATTGTTTCTCATGAAACGTCTGTATGTACGCTATTTTTTTAAAAAAGGCTGTACATGTTCCAGTAAAGATTGCTCTGCATCATTTGAAGAGCAATTCTTTTCTTTCTTTTCTCCGGGATTCTGTGGTGTTGAAGGTAAGATTTTTTTAGAAATAGGATGATCAGAGGGCATATCCTGAAACCCTGGAGGAATTTCTAGTTCTCGTAAAGGTTGCACAGACCAAGCATCCGGAGCGACTTTTTTTATTCCCGTTGCTTTTTGTACACTTTGACATTGAGTCAAAATCAATACACTCAATAAAGCACTCGCTTTACCATAAAAATTTTTATACGTCAATAATTCCATTTATAATAGTCTCTTAGCAATATCATAAACCCTACACTGATTAGCATATCAGCAAGATTGAATACAGGGAAGTAAAAATTTTTCCAATGCACACTTAAAAAATCAAACACAGCGCCCAACCAAACTCTATCAAGTATATTTCCGAAGGCACCCGCGATAATAAGTGCTATGGCCCACTGGGTTGAGGGACGCTTTTCATTGTAAAACATGTATAAAAACATGCCTACTAGTGTCATGGACAATCCTACAAATCCCCACCTCAACATGCTTCCTGTTTTAGAAAATAATCCCCAGCTAATTCCTGTATTATAAGTTGAAACGATACTAAACACTGTACAGAGACGAATACGTTTGGTTGTAGAAAGAAGCTCTTTTACATAAGATTTAGTTGCTTGGTCTCCCGTAACTCCCACCAGCACTACTCCAAAAAGCCATAGGTACTTCCTGAAAATTATGTTGTGCATAAAAAAATCATTTTTGTATATAATACATAGATTTTATTGCAAAGTCGATATGAAAAATAGGTATTATTTGATTCTATCTTGTAATAAATGCACGCTTGAACCTGAAAATTATCTAAGAACCTGTCTTTACAATGATACAAGTCTTCTAATCAATAAAATACAGTGTGCAATCATAATATTAGACCGCCTGCATAACGAGATGTCAGGATAACTTCATGGTGTAAATAGCTTCTATTAGATTGAATCTGAGTCCAAATCGTTTACGTCTATTTCTGTATTGATCAGATATGATTTTGAACCGTTTAATCATACCTATGACCTTTTCATGGGCTACTCTTTCGCGAGCCAGATCTTGAGTTTTTTTTATCTTCTTTTTTGGCAATTCGGATTTGATATGCAGCTTTTGTATTCCTTGGTATCCAGTGTCAGTAATCCCGTGCACTTGTAGGATGTATTTTGGTTCCAGATTTTTTAAGCAGCCTAAAATCATGACGTTTTCCGTTTGTACAAGCTGTACAAACAACTTGTTTCGTCTTCTTATCCACAACGAGTTGACTGTTTAAAGTATGTCTTCTCTTCTTTCCAGAATAAAAGG
>NZ_PHHC01000082.1:94608-102228 GCF_002930195.1 Holospora curviuscula
CCCCCTTGAGTCAAGCGCCCCGATATCTCACGTGTGTGCTTTAAGACATTTTTACCGGTATCCGCACAAACATCTTTAAGCCTTGGATCGTTTCTTAAAGCTTCTTGAAAGACAGAACAGGCTCCAGCCGTATTATCAATATGGGCTTCCTAGACTTTAGTGTGCAAAAGATGACTGTATGTGTCTGTTAGACTATGACGCTTAAGACCTTTTTTCTCCCATCAATACACCGTTCTGAAGCGTTATCCGTTGTTTGTACACTTTGGGAATCGAGGATACTATCACTGGGGTCGGCATGGCGCCCCAGTTTCATAGGACTGGGGTTCATAAGATCTCCCGTTCTTTTTTCCTGGATTCCTTTATCTTTGGCGCTCTTGTAAAAACTGTAGACTGTTTTCTAGGGTGGATATTCTTTGGGAAAGAAACGCCATTGGCATCCCAGTTTCATCCCCTAAAGACGGTATTCATCAACTATCTTAGGCTATGCTTTCGGTTTTGCCCATAATTTTCTGTTCTAAAATGACTTTCAATGAAGGTCTTTTATTGATCTACTAAAATCACTTGGACAAGTGATTCTTTGCTCTCTTATCCATATCTTTTAATTCATGGATCTCACATTGTCAAGATAGGTTCCTAGAAGATATGCTGGTGAAAGTGCTTTTAAATTTGTATGGCGGGATCAGCGAGGGACGTGAAAAATTTCGCTTTATCAAGGAACTTTGCATCCTAGGTATTGTGGACAATTATCGTATTTCAAGCCAAGAATACAACATATCCCATTCCATTACTCCTACATGGGTTTTAATCCTCTTTCCTTTAGGTTTATTGGGTTGATACAATACAAAAAATGGAACATCTGTAATACCAAAAACTTTTTGTGCTTCCATCTTCTTTTCAAATAATACTGTAAGTTTTTTTTGAGACAACGTTTTCGTTGTTTTTAGGATGTTTTGAATCTTTTTTAACTGTTCTGCTTCTATTTTTGCAGCAGATTTGAGATTTCTATTGTACTCACCCCAGCTCTCTTGAGTGTCCATCAAGCGATTTCGTGCCTGATCTGGGCTTTTAGAAGCCCAGACATATCCGCTAGCAAAAAAGCTTATGCGGTCTGCGGGATATTCTACAAAAATTACCCGAAGTGCACCAGAAGTATAAGCAGGAGAAGCTTGAATTTTTTGAAACGTGATGCGATGAAAAGTGCTACATACATGACATGCAAGAGAGGTAAACGCGATCAGTGTATAAGGAGCTTTTTCTTCATCCAAAGACTGAAAACTTGTGTAAAATTCTCCTTTTACTTTTGGGAAGGCTGTTTTTATGTAGTTTTCCTGAATAGCTTCTTGAGCATAAATGTCGTCTCTTTTAGAAGCAGAAGACGTCCAATAATTCACGTAAACACCAATCCCCATACATACTACAGACAATCCCATTCCTAATATAGTTTTTGTATGCAGACGCAATGAATTTTTTCCTGTTTTTTATATCTGAGATATTGCATTTTAGCATAAAAATTTGACTTTACCATAGAGTTTATTAGAGAGCGCATAACACTACGCGTATCCAAAAGAGATGATCAAAAAAATTTTGGGAAAAATATCGCTGAAATTACCAGGGAAAAAAGAAAGTCAGAGAATATTAGGGAATAGCGTGTTAGAAATTAGTCTCTCCGTAGTAATAAAATAATTGTACGTCATTAGGATACTCAATTTTTCAATCTCTCGAAAAAAACCAGTGTACTAAAATCCTAGAACATTTTCTAAGGGTTTCAGTGTTGACACTTTAGGTCAATGCGGACCTCTTTCTTCCATTCATTCTTGATGTATATAGAAAAATAACTATAGAATGGCCAATAAGTAAAGTATGACCAGCATCCTTAATTCATTTTCTGCCTATCTTTACTTTTATGGAAAACAGCATTAACCATGACAATATCATGGTTTTCTGGGATATTGGTGAGTACTATTTCCTCTACCCAACAAATCAATACCGTTACAGAACCCGTAAGCAATCCAATGGCCCCTAAAGTAAAGCCCATTAGCGCCTATACCATTTGTTCTACAGAGTTGTTCTATTTTTGGCACCCCAATCCTATTTTCCGTAACAACGCCGCCTTTTTACAGAATACCCTTGAGTTCTTGGTAGACCATGTGCAACTCTACGGTCATCAACTTTGCTTTTGAATTCATCACGCTTTTGGTACAATACAGATTTTTTTCTGGATTCGCTTCTGGATAATTTGAAATTTTTATTGCTAACCCCAAAACGCTCCGCTCGCTCTGGCTGATAGGCATCAGGATCCATCTTGATATCGTGTTCTAAACATTCCATGTCAATTATGCTGGCCGACTTATAGCGAACTAAGTTCGGTTCTAAACGCGTACTCCCTCTATAGTCTGCTGATCTATTCCAAAACGTTTACCCGATTTTTCATGACTCATGCCTTCTTCCTTCTTAATGCCTAACCCCTTACAACGAAAATCTAATGAATACGACAGCTTTAAATATCTTCTCTTTTCTTCTATTAAAACTGTTCTATATTGATTTTTCTATATTCCAAAATAGTTATGATTTATTGTACGAAGAAAATATATTCATTAGAGAAAAAACTTATAGGACAAGCAGTGCAGTTAAACGCCAGAGATTATCCGTAAAAAGAGCTCTTATCGTAAAGAGCGTACAATAAATACTGTAAAAGATCTTAATGTAAATTTCAAAATCACTATGAAATAGGGATCATGCCATAAAGTTCACAATAATAAATCACTGTGAATTAGGTTCACAACTATGAAAAAAATATCCACAAGCCCAGAGAGTCAAGATGTAAAAAAAAAGGAATACATTCCCTGAGTAAAGGCAGAACACAGCAGGAAGCATTCGAAGCGTTTGAGAAAAGCAGAAATACGGTCAATAGATACAAGAAAAAAATTACTATGCTAGAGAACGTTTAGGGTGTAAACCTAGAATAGACTACGCAAAGGTAGAATGATTTGCCAAAAATCACCAGAATATTTGAGTGCAAAATAGTGAGGCAGAATTTTCGATAAGCAAGAGATATGCCATAGCGACGGAGTGTTTTTTCAGAGGATTTTTGCATATAAATACACATTGTTAAAAGGAATTATTCTTCCATTGCAGTACAATGTATCTCGCCACTATACTTTCTAAGGATCGCGATCAAACCAAGTGGCAATGTGTGCCATAGAAAATAGACAATAAACCTTTCTACCGTGGTTGCATTGCGCAGAATGGGGTGTGCGTTCCATGGCTCTTAATAGAGCATTCATTTCCTCTAAGGATAGAGCATCTCCTAGAAAAATACTCTTTCTACACGCCCAATGGGCTAGCATGGGATGGAGAAGATTCTGTTGCAACTCTTGAGCAGAAGAGAACTCATCCTGAGTAAGATGATGAAGTAGAGACTCCCACAGTGCTTGGGGAGCATGTTCATGAAGTACCGCAGGAATTCCTTTTAGCACAAACCCGTCTTTCTGGTATTCCAAAGGAAACCCTACTTCCGCTAACGTAGAGATATGGGCCTCTACAACACTCTTTTCTTGTTCTGTCAAGGAAAGAACTAGGGGAGGAATTAAAAATTGTACATCAAAAGATTTCCATTGACGTTTCATCTCTTCATAAAGAATGCGTTCATGCGCACCATGGGGGTCGATAACAACCAATCCATGGGAATTGACGGCCACAATATAACGGTTATGAATTTGCCCTAAAGGTGTGCCCAAATCTGTTCCTTGAAATTCCTTTAACGAAGATGGGCAGGATAGCTTAGACCCTGTGAAATGTTTAAATGAAGCAGGAACTTCTTGAGGGATAAAGTCAAGATTATCGCTTTCCTTCAATCCAAAGGCTGGAGGTACGCACACGCTCAAGGGTGGAGTCTCTAGAAACGTTCCCCGGTCTGAAGGACTAGCTATTAAAGGAAACTTCCCAACCTCCCCCATCCTAGAAGGGAGTAAGTCTGGAGCAGACGAAAAGGAAGATGTGGGTTTAGGATAGATACTTATACTTTTTTTTCCTTGTTCGAATAAGACTTTCCGTAACGTTGTAAGAAGTGCGGCGCGAATATCTTGAGGAGATTTGAAGCGTACTTGAGTCTTTGCAGGATGAACATTAACGTCTACATCGACATAAGGAATAGTTAAAAAGAGTATGGCCCAAGGATAGCGATCCTTGGGAATAAGATCGTGATAGGCAGATCGAATAGTATGAATCATCATCCGATCGTCTACAGGACGCTGATTGACGTACAAAAATATCCGATCGGCTTGTCTTCGATGAGCTCCTGGTAATGAAGCCCATCCAGTGATGTGGATATCGTGGACTGTTTCTTCTAGCCAAAACCCTTCCAAAACTGCTACATTAAGCACGGCTTTGATACGATGCTCTAAAGACGTGGCTTTAAACACTTTTTGTTTTTCATCAAGATGTAAAAAGAACTGTACCTGAGGATTCAATAATAAAAACCGTTCTAAACATCCATTAAGGTGGCGGTACTCTTGGGCCGGAGATCTTAAAAATTTTAATCGCGCCGGAGTTGCAAAAAAAAGATCACGAATTTCAATACACGTTCCCAGTTCACAGCGGGCAGGCTTAAGCGCCTCAAGACTCCCTCCTTCACTGTGCAAGCTCCATCCGTGAGGTTGATCTTTAGTTTTACTGGTTAATGTAGTCTTAGAAATAGAAGTAATGGATGCTAACGCTTCACCACGAAACCCAAACGTATGAATATTCCATAAATCTGAGTGGGCTAATTTTGACGTGGTGTGTCGTTGAACGGAAAGGATGAGATCTTCCTCGTTCATACCGTGACCATTGTCCTGAACGCGCATTAAACTCTGTCCACCCCCACGAACAGTAACGTGAATCTCGCTTGCCTGGGCGTCTAGGGAGTTCTCAAGTAATTCTTTGATGACAGAAGTAGGGCGCTCTATCACTTCTCCTGCGGCAATTCGATTGATTAACGCTGGTTCTAGAAGGCGAATGATGGAAGACACAAAATTTTATGAATAGAGTAAGTAAAATTTTATCTATTTTTCCTCTTGAAAGCAACGCTTGTAGAAAAGAATTTTTACCCCCATATTATTTTTGTGTTGCCAAAGTGTAAAGATTTTTAGGAAGTACAAGTGAATCCTGGAGCAGAAAGCACACGCCTGGCTTAAAGCAGTATGGCATGGATCTGTAAGCTTTTTTAGAGAAACAGGGCTTAATGTTCCAAAGGGGTATGCTTCTGAACCGGGCACAAATAGGGCAAGGACCAGAATCAGACTAGGGTTTAGTGCTTTGATTCAACACTATTCTTCACAATAATTAAAAAAATTTGAATTGCAAGAAGTCACTATGGAGTGCTATGAAAAGATTATTCCAGCGATACTATGGGTTTTTTGAAATATGTTCTATGCTTTTTACCTACCAGTTTTTTACTTCTATTCCTCTACACTGTGTCTGGGCAAAGAGTCATTGCTATACCCTCTTCATTACTCTACACAAAACTTTCAGGCTGGAACGATGCATTGTCCAAAATAATCATCTGCCCCGGCTTGAGTTCTGGTACAAGAAAGGGCTCAACCTATATCTCAAAAAGTGCTTTGGTTCAGGTGCCTTGATAGCACATGGATACCAAAATTTTTTTTGTTGCACCAGCCTGCCACAAAACCTTCTCGATCGTACTGTTTTCCCGACACAGACTCGTAGATAATGGCCCCTCTTTTAGAATAGCCATGGGTGCAATATGCCTAGGTGTCTATGCCAATCATCATCAACATAAACAACATATCCTGGTTTAATGACGGCTATTTTTTTTCTTGGAATTCCAGGCCTAACGCTTCATAGCGCGCTTTGTACCGTGTAGTCTTTTGTTGCCTATAAAACTAACCTGCCCCAAAGCACACTTTAGAGTGGATGTTGAAACACTGTCGTGTTAGGCATACGCTTTGATCTTCTTTTCGGGATGAACCTAAAAACAGCTCTCCATCGCCACAGGATCAAAGGTTTTCCACGGACGCCCTGGAGGGGGCATTTTTAAGAATTCCTTTCTTTCGAAGTATTCTGATTCAGGATAAAAAGTTGATTGCCCCAATCTTAACTATTGCCTTGGTTTCTCTGGAGGCTATATTCCTTTTATCCCAAACTACATCAAAATTTTTTTAGTTAGATTAATTGTAATTTTATTTTTGAATAGTCTAGTATACGTTTGTACCCTAAACGTGCTCTAGTATCGTAATTTTTTTTCTTATATCTATTAATCATCTATTTACTGTACTGGTACTCTATTTGCTTGTGGATATTTTTTCGTTCTAACATGTTTTTGCACCTAATTCAAGGTGTTTTATTATATTACGTATTCTGGATTAGTAATGATTGAGTACCGATAGCATACCAACGATCTCCTTTTAAGTCATTATTTAACTAGACTATGCAAAAATACTGTTGTACACGGCAAAGTGTACAATAATTTTTTAGAATTACGGAGGGGGTACTTTAAGCATGCGTAAAAAAATTTTTATCTACACGCTTCTCATCGTGTGCGCTGGCTGTGACGTTAAAAAAACACCGGAAATCTGTGCTACACGGGTCAAAAGAATCAATTTAGAACCAGAATCCTATTCTAGCGCGAACAAAGTGGTGGGAACCGATCCATCTATGAGAAAATTCACAGATCCCAATACAGGTCTTATGGGATTTAAAAATAAAAACGGCAAGATTGTCATCCCTGCTAAATATCGAAGTGTTTGGGATTTTAGTATTTACGGAGTAGCGGATGTTTATGATCCTTATAACTATGAGCCTCGTATCAATGAATTTGGAAAGCGCATAGTAAAAGTCAGACAATCTTGGTATAAGATCAACAAATTTGGAGATATATTAGTAAAATCATACCTCTTTGACAACGGACCTGATTATTATGTATCCGGGTTAAGTCGTTTTGAAGCAAATGGAAAAATGGGCTGTATAGATTTGCAAGGAAAAATCGCTGTTCCCCCCCGGTTTGATTGGATTACACCCTTCTTTTTCTCACACCCTATCGCTATCGTGTGTGTAGGGTGCCGCTTAACAAAGGCGCATAAAAACGATCAATATCCAGACATGAAGGGAGGAAAATGGGGGGCGATTAATAAAAAAGGAGAGATTGTTATCCCTATGGAGTTTACAGACTATAAAGTGGACCATAAAGATCGTTCTATTGTATTATTTAAGGGTAATGTTCCATACAATATTTGTTTAGATAAGAATAATACATTTAAAACTGTAGAAAAAGATAATACACTTTAATTTAAAAAAAATAATTATAAATTTTACACACGGTCCACCCTAAAGGAAAAAAATATTCTCAAGATCTCTGTACAGGATAAAAGTTTATCTCCCTGTAAATACCCGCTCAATTACAGTGTTTTGATTAAAAATTGACGAAATATCATTCACGAAATTGTTAACCGAACGATCAATTTTAAAAAATAATTCCCGCAGCAGATCCAAGCCAACGCGTAACACGCTTTTTTCCAAACGACCATGCTTTTTCTTTTTGATAGGGGCTTCCTTTACTACAATTTGACTCATTTTGTACGCAAAACAAAAAGCAATCGTTAATATCGATAGTAAATTATGTAG
>NZ_PHHC01000082.1:103544-113375 GCF_002930195.1 Holospora curviuscula
TCGCTTCTATATTTTTTCCTAACAGCACAAAATCTTAATGAAGGTGGACGCTCTCATGTGGAGCATTAACCCTGCGCTGCACTAAGGTCATTCAATGAAGACAAAGCCTGTATTGGCCATGAGAATACGGCTAAAAACTTAGATATACGTCCTAAATAAGCACTTTCAGTGTGAGTGAACCTGAAAGAAAAGCCGGAACAATCCTGTATTTATGGATGCGCGATCCGCCTTAACAAGCGTATAGGATGAGGGATCATCACCCTATTTTCGGCAGCTTCGACAGTAATTTCGTAATCTTTAGACAACCTTAGATAATGATTGAGCCAAGCCAAGGTTCGTTCAAGAACCCATCTTTTGGCGAACACCGCCCATCCTGGGGTTCTGCAATTTTAATTGTCTTGTTAAGACTGTTTCTCACAAACTTTAGCATGGTTTTTCCATACACGACATCAGCGCAAACGTTTTTGAGTGTCGGATATTGTTGCAGAGCCGCTTAAAAAACATTGTACCCCCTTACTATGATTAGCGTCATGAACAGTACCGTGCACGAGATTGCCTTGTGTATCCATAACACTATGGTGTTTACGTCCCTTTTTTTTCTCCGTCAATACTGCGTTGTTCACAAGGCCCGGTAGTTTTGACACTGTGTGAATTAATCCTGCGATAGCTCGGGTTTTTACTTTCATCAGCTTTTATCCGACGTATCTTGACAAGCGTGATTAGTACTTTTTCTCATATTTCTGTGATCCTGACGCTTCGATAAAACGAATGTAGCGTGGAGTATGGTGGAAAATCTTTAAGAATTATTCGCTATTGGCAGCTGCTCTTTATTATGTAAACTAGTCTATTAACACGCTCTTTCTTTTTGTGTTTAATTCTATTACCATACTTGCCTCATTCAAAATGCTCCTTAATGAGCTCCTAGCCTGATCTGTTAAATTCCTTGGATCCCTCATTGTTATTACCTCTAAGCTTTACTACCTCCTTTTATCCATGAATACAGGTTCTAAATCACTGCTGGGCAAAAATACTATGTCCTTCAAACACCCTGCTAACTCTGTGAAGATAAATTCTGCCTGCGTAGGTTCTGTGCGATATATTAATTTAGCTTAAAAATAGGATTAAATGTGTTATATTTGTCAGAAAATGAAACAAAAGCAATAGAGCTTAAACTAGAAAAAAAAAGAGAATATATAAAATTAGGTAATAAATAAAAAAAAGCGCAAAAATAGTTATTGTAAATAAAAGTAAAGTAGGTACGCTAAGAAAATCATGCGTCATCCAACTTAAAGCACGATTACACAGAAAAGAAAAAAAATCAAAATTAGTTAAAAATGTATGTTGAATATAACGAAGATAAACCATGAGCAAAGATCACTAGGCTATGTAACGCAAGCATTACTTTTGTGTATAGAAGTCTTAAAAAATTAAGCTTTAGTAATAAAAACTTTTACTTCTGGGGGCTTGTGAAGAAACAAATATCAAGGAACAATCAACAATATAAAGCCTAAAAGTTTTGTATAGAGTGAAGAGAGTAATTTTCAAAAATAAAGGATAGGGTAAAAAAAGCGAAAAGCTCATAGATAAAAAGTGTGATAAGTATTACAGAAGACCCCATAATATCGCTGGAACAACAAGTCGGCCGCTCCCATGAGGTTTAATGAGTTTTGTAATACGAATCTTTTTAATCATTGGAAAAAATAGTATTTAATCAAAGCGCTAAAGTTTGGGCTAATTAAATTATAGAACATGCTTCGTTCCATAACTTTCAGAAGACAAAAGTATTGATTGAATCGCTTGGCTGCGCGGCTAATGTGCTTGCCAATAGTATTCCCCTGAACTGAACTCCATTGAGACATTCTGGGCGAATATAGAAACGATGCATTAAGGATAACATTACAGAATGCGCTCAACGCATATGAAGCTATAATCCGATTCTTTTCTGAACTTAATCCTATATGATTTTACTGTAGCAAAAATTTACGAAATAACGTTATATATTATCTCAACAAAGAAAAAAGCGCCAAAGGAAGCTTTAGAAGATTTTGGAGTAAATTAGATATATAACAAGTAAGTTAAAAAAGTAAAATGACGTGTCAAGCATAATATAGGTACCGCATTTTATACAAGAAAAAGTTATCTTGCAATAGTATTAAAAAAGCTGGAATTACCTTATTAACAAGGCTTTACTTATAAGAAAATAAGTGAAAAGAAAAATCAATTACTAGAAGGTGATAAAAGATATTTCCATGGAATACTTTAGGTCAGTTTCTGAAAGTGAGATGGAAATAAACTTGTTCTAAGATGACAAGATAAAGGCTTAGGTAAAAAAAGTGCAAACCGTATTGCTAAGAAGGGTGATAAATATTATGAGAAAATGAATGTTATAATAGGTTTAGAAATAATAAATCCCATAGCACCTAGGGTATTTAAGAGGGCTTGTAACACTGCACATTGTAATTATTGGGTAAAACATTGTTGGATCAAAGCACTAAAAAAACAAATTTTGGTTATGGATAATACTTCATTCCACACATCCTAGAATATAAAATCCTTAGACGTCAAAAGAACTCTCTGATCGTCTCATTCTCCTGATGTGGACCCCGTAGCCAAATTTTGGACTCATCTGAAGTGACGGACTAAAGATAACATGAGGAGGTTTAGGTATTTTTATAATGCTTTAAAAGTAATTCTTTTTTTACAGTTAATCTTAATTTTATTTTTGATGTGTGCGTAAAGGTTATTTTTGTAATGACTTTTACACTCCCAAAATTATTCTTTCTTAACTTTGAGTGCTGTGTTTTGGAAAAAGAAAAATTGGTCTAAGATCCGTTTAATCCTTTGATCATATCTAATACCCAACATGCACTGAAACAGATTCCACGGAAATAGCGCAAGTAGTCCATACTGCTTGGCAATATCTAAGTTAGGTGTGGATAAAATGCACTGCGCCGCACCGCAGGCTTCCAGAATTAACAAAGAGCCTCCCCACTTTACCCAAGCTTTACATTGATAATACTGTTGTGCCCAAAATAACGCGGGTAAAATGCCCCAAATGTATCCTCCCCCTGGGCTTGACAGAACTAAGGAAGACATGGGGCATATCCAAAAGCATTTTGCGCTCCCCAACGCTAACCAAATCAACACAATATTTAAGCCCCTTCCTCCTTGAAACCAATGAAGTAAACTAATAGTTGCAAAATAGAGAACATTCCAGGACAAGGGGGAAAAAGGAATTTGAATCCACCCAGCAATGGTCAAAAATACCAATCCTTTCAGGATTCCTAACAACAATTTAATCATAAAAGGTAATTTTTGACTTTGTTTCTGGATATTTATTCGGTGATGGAATTAGATAAATACTTTTCTGCTCCTTGTAATATTTCATAGTTTTCTCCATTTAATAATTTATCCATTTCTTGCTGGATGCGTACTCGTTTACGCTCTTGTCGTAGGATAGTTTTTATTTCTGTGTCTGAAGGACAAACTTGCTTTAGTTCTCCCTGTGTTTTTCTTCCCAGTAGTACGACACACACCACTGCTCTTAAATTGGTTAGTATATGAGGACCCAAAATTTGTCCCTCGGGAGCTTGAAAAAAAATTTTTAACAAATCAGGATCTAATGCAGATTCTGGTATCCATTCAATAATACCGGAATTTTTTTTACTATTACTTTGAGAAAATTGCATTGCGACTTGAGTAAAGGGAGCGCCTTGATCTAGCATGGTTTTAATGTTTTCCATTTCCTTGAAGGCTTCTTCTGGGCGAGATTTATAAAAAATGATAATCTCTCCATAACGAATATATTTAAGAGAGGGAGGGCGCTGGTTCCAATTTTTCTTATACATGGCGACTTCTTGATCACTGACAAAGAATTCTGCACCATAACGCCCTTCAATGTAAGATTCCCAAGACAAATTTGCTTTAAGCTGATCCTTAGCAATTTTTATTTCTTCTGGCAGCAAAATAATGGAAGGAAGAATTTTTTTTAAATCTTTAAGCCATACTTGATACATTTCATCTAGTTGTTGTGATAGAATCTCTACCTTGTATTCAAGCGCTAAAGATAATTGCAGACGTTCCATCAAAATTTGTCGAAAAATTGAAGGAGCGTATTGAGAAAAAGCGCTTTGGGGAATAAAAACTTGATGCATCTTAGGTAAAAATAAAAATCTTGCCCATACATCTAGTGTAGTGATTGGTTTTTTATTAACAGTGGCCAAAACAAAACAGTGTAAGCGATCATTACGCGCCCAAACCGGTGTAATAATAAGATATGCACAAATGGTTTTTAATAGTAAGTTTTTTTTGTTTATTTTTGTGTTTATACTAAAAATCATTCTTCAAAAAATAAAAAGTCTCAATCTAGGCGTTATTATGTCAGGGATAAAACTTTTTTTCAAGCATTTTTTAAATAGCTTATGGTAGAATAAGCTGCGTGTAATGTTCATAATAATAAAAAAATAAAATTAATGTACTAGATGATTTGATAAGGAGTTTTTTTAGCTGACTTAAATTTTTTTTATCTCCCCCCCTTGCAATAGTTTAAGAAATATGTCTATGATTCTAGTGTAAAAACTTTTAAAAGGTTATTTGTTATGAAAACATTCATTTTATTTGCTTCTCTCATTACCAGTATCGTTAGCGCAACAGCGGTTACGGAGCCCGCAGAGAAATCTGAAGATATGGACGGAAAAGAGAAGGATAAAGAAAAAGAACAAGAACATAAGTAAAGTTTTGCTCTACTTCAATAAAGAGAAAAAACAGTGTTTTTTCTCTTTACGTATTTATATTTAGTATTTACGTTACCCTAAAATTTTTAGAAACTAGTTAAGGTTCGTAAGTGGGTACGTTTTAATTTTTGTGGATCCACAGGAATCTAGGCACTGAGTAAAGGTACAAAATATGATTCGAAATACATATAGAGAGTTTTATCCAGGAAAACCGATTGCCCTCGTGGGTATGCCGGGGGTGGGAAAAACTACACTGGGTAAATTGTTAGCAGAATTTTTTGGAATACCGTTTTTTGATTCGGATAATATGGTAGAAAAAGCCGCTGGTGGCCTTTCAGTTTCAACCATTTACGAACAATTTGGAGAAACTGTGTTCAGAAGTGCAGAACAGTCTGTAATTCGTCGTGTACTTAAAGAAGAATCTTCTCATGTTTTAGCGACAGGTGAGGGAGCGTTTTTGGAACCTCAGACTAGAATGTTGTTGTTAGAAAATACTTGTACAGTATATATGTGTGCCAAACCCTCTCATTTAGCGGATAGGTTGTCTCGAAAAGCGCGTCCACAATTGGGATTGCCTCAACTAGATACAGCAACCAGTATGACGTCGGACGGAAGAAATTTAGCTTTAGAAAAGTTATTGGAAGAGATGCACGAGGAAAGAGATAAACTTTACGGACTTGCGGATGTTCGAGTTCCCAGCGATCAAGGAAGTTACGATGAAACGCTTGCAAGGGTTCTGGACGAGCTAAAATTACATTTTCATATCATATAGTGTATTGACATTAACGATCATATGCTGGTGATTATATTTGTTCTGCTCATTGCAATATTTGCGGTTTTAGCTGCATTTTTATCTGCCAGTGAAACAGCAGTCACTGCTTCTTCTCCTTTTCGTTTACATCAAATGGCAAAAAAAAATCCTTCTGTTTCTGTTCTTCTGGAACTTCAAAAACAGATGCCTATTTTAATTAGCTGCCTATTGTTTACGAACATTTGTTTATTAAATGGTATGGCTTCTATTGCAACGGAGCTGTTTCGCCAATATTTGGGCCCTTTTGGATTGGTGATTGCACCCATTGTTGTTTCAGCACTCACTGCATTGTACGTAGAAATTTTACCAAAAATTTATGTTTATCAATGTCCCGAGCGGGCTGCACTATTTTTGGTCCCTTTATTGCAATTTTTAAAGCGTTTTTTATTTCCTATTACCCTGCTTATGGATCGTATTGCGCACTATTCTTTGGCATGGCTTGGTGTCAGCAATACGAAAGAAGTGTCCAGTACACTAGAAGATTTAAGAGGTGCTATTGATTTACACGCGGGGTCTGGAATCATTTCTCATGAACGCGCAATGCTGGGAAGTATTTTGGATTTATCTCGGGTTACAGTATCTGAAATTATGGTGCATCGAAAGAACATTGTTTCATTTAGTATAGATCTTCCCTTTGAACAATTATGCGAGCATCTATTAACTGCTCCTTATACGCGGATTCCTTTGTGGAAAGATTCTCCGGACAATATTGTAGGCGTGATTCATGTGAAAAATCTCATGCGTTATTTGCAAAAAAAAGATAAATTTAAAGAGAATTCGGATATTCATTCTATGATAAAAGCGCCTTGGTTTATTCCTGAAACCAGTACGTTGTTTTATCAGATGCAATTATTTAAAGAAAAGCACTCTCATCAAGCATTTGTGGTGGATGAGTACGGATCTCTATTGGGAATGGTAACGCTGGAAGATATTTTAGAAGAAATTGTGGGAGAAATTCGTGATGAGTACGATGTGGATTTTCCTGGTGTACGTACTACACCCCAAGAAACTTATTTAGTACGCGGATGCGTCACGCTAAGGGATTTACGTAGACAATACGAATGGAACTTTGATGAGCCTTCTGTTTCAACCTTAGCAGGCTTAATCTTGCACACCTGTCGCACTATTCCAGAAGTAGGAACAGTAGTGCGGATTAAACAATTTGAAATGAAAATTTTACGTGTTCATCATCATCAAGTAACGCTTATTGAAGTCATTCCTTTAGCACCTTCTGGAACTACATAAATTGCATCCATTTTTAAAAAAAACAACTGTGCAATCTTTTTTAAGCGGTATATGTGCTGGATATTTAAGATGGGTGTATAAAACGAGTCACAAGGTCGTAAAAGGTCAGAACTATGTAGATATTTTTTATCAGGGACATAAGGCGGCTATTATTGTGTTTTGGCACTGTGAGATGGCTATGGCGCCTTTTGCCTGGAAAAAAGGAGTCCCTTTTCGTATGTTAATCTCTTCACATGGGGATGGAAAACTCATCGCAAAAATAGTGGAAAAATTTGGAATTCATTGTATTGAAGGTTCTTCTTCTCACGACCAAGGTACTGTAACTTTAAAGCAAATGTTAAACACTCTTTCACAGGGGATCAGTGTAGGTATTACCCCCGATGGTCCAAAAGGTCCTAAAAGTGTATTAAAAAACGGTGTATATGCGTTGGCACGACTATCCGGATGTCCAGTACTGGCATTGCGATGGAATGCTACGAGCTACTACATTTTAAAAAAAACTTGGGATCAGATGAAAATTCCGCTTCCTTTTGGTAAAATCGAATGGGTATGGAGTCCTCCCATTATTCTTGAAGAACTTTCTATGAATCGAGATAGATTTCAGTATGCACTTTATACTGCACTTCGTGAAGAGGGCTGACTAAGGTTGACTTTGGTGTCAAAATTTGTTATCTAAGCACAAGAGATGTAACTATCGTTGGAATGCTTAGGTACCGAAAGCTTTTTGTTGTGTTAACTTTTAGACTCATTTGTGTGTGGTATGTTTCGCAAAAATGCATTGCTGCTATCGTTCCTCCTCTGAAAAATGTTCAAAAGTATAGCGAACAAGTTCCTTTATGTGGTCATTCACGAGAAGAACGTGAAGCATTATACTCTTGTGTGCGTGCGTTAGAGGAAGAATTACTTTTGGTTAAGCAGCGTTTACGAAAAGAAACTTATCCACCGTTGAAAAAGCAATTACAGAAAAATATTTATACTCTCCAGTGTAAACTAAAGGAGGCAAAAAAAAAGTTGTGTTTTATGTGTGGAAAAGAAAAAATTCTTCATATAGAGCTAGAAGCGCCTTTTAATGTAAAGCGAAGAAGTGTGAGCATTGAAATCCCTTTACCTGAGAAAGATTTGGATGAAATACCATTACCTTTTTCTGTTACAAAATTAGAAATATTAGAGAAAATTGATCGATTAATAGAGACTTCGAATAAAAAAATTCAAGAATTAAAAATTAAATTAAGTGCTGTAAATAGTAAAATAAGGTTTTTAGAGTGTAGTACGTCTAGAAAAAATCTAGGAAAACTTCAAGAAGAGGCTAAATATTTAAAGTTAGAGTTAGAACAAGAACATCGTATGCTCAAGACATATGGCCTAAGTGACAAACCTTAATTACCTAAGACTTTCTTTTTTTATTTTTTAAAAATGCTCTTTAATTAATTTATACGCTATTTCTTCTTTTTTTTGAAACTTCCTTTTTACGAATTAAGCGCTGTTTTTAGGAAAAACTTTTAAAAATTTATTCCAATAATCTGTGAAAAATAAGTAAAATTTTTTTTAAATATTTTTTTTGGCTGTACTATTATCTAGATCCTGTCGTCATAAAATATTTAATCAAAGAAAAAAATATATTATTTGAACAGTAGCGAGTAAAACTACCGTATTTTGGGCATATCCTGTTGCTATCTCTTTCAGTGTTTTTAGATACAAAAAAGCATTTTCCACAAGGTTCCTGTATTTGTAAAAAGATTTTTTATATGGGCTCTCTTCGTTTCTATTGTTCTTAGGTGAAATAGCAGGATTAATGTGGTGATGCACAGTGATCTATCAAGAATTTCATTGGTATCGTATCCTTGGTCAGTAACGACATTGTGGGCCTTGATTTCTTCAGTAACTTTTTTCGCTTGTTTATAGTGAGCAAGGGTGGTGATAATGACTCTCACTAGAATGTCTTAGACATTCACAGTAAAATATAGCTTCCTGTCCTTGTTAGTCCGAGTCAATACTTTTGGGTAGCGCTTTTTACTGTGGTCCCATAAGGATGTATAGTAATAGAGCTTTTACTTATTACACGCCATTTATATTCTGGATCTATAATTATTTTCTCTAAAAAGGTTTTTCTAAATACTTTTATCTACCCATCTTCAGAGTCTTAGGTTTGTATTTTTCTCATCTATTGTACACATTTTTAGCCAAATCTCACATTGCGTTTGGTAGTAAGGAGTTTGCTTAAAAAACTTATGAAACGTGATAAAATTTTGTTTGAGGTTTTAATCGTAAGTAAAATGTATAAAAAATATCTATTCACTTGCTTTATTGCAAGTTTTTTTGGTTTATCCGATGCAAATGCTGCTGATGAAAAGACTAAACCCAAAAAGATTCAATAAGTCAGAATAATACACTTAAAAAAGCCGTTAACACACTCAACTTAATAACAGGCACACCTAAAAGTAACTCTCATGCATCAATGAACACTTCTTCACAGCTGAGTTCTAACCAAGCCTAATTATTCAAAAAAAAATATGTCCACAATCTTGTAGAGCTATCTTGGCGTGCAAAATTGTCTAAAAAGAAAAATTGTCAACAGCGATAAGGTAAGTTTTAATTAAATACTAACGCATAAGGCACTCAGAACTAGTCACGTAAAAAGTTCTAAAAAACCAAGCGTGGCAAGTTATAGAAGAAGAGATTAACAAGCGCAAGAAAAAGCAAGTAAGGCCGCAGCCTAAGGATGCTAGGCGGGTATGGAGCGGCATAGTTTATATCACGAAATAGCTGGTTTGGAGGGCTTTCTCTAAAGAGTGTAGACCATGAAAAAGAGTACTGAATGACTTTAATAGTCTAAAGCATAGAGAGATCATGCAAGTGTTGATAGATAAACCCAGAGATATCCTCAAAATCAAGAGAGGAAAAGAGCAAAATTTTAGTATAGGAATCATCCATAGCCAGAGCGTGCACCCAAAGACTTTTAAACACTGAAGAGATGGAAGCAAAAAAGGGTCGAATATAAAAAACATTTAGGAGTCAACACCTTGAGCTCGCCGCTCAATGGTG
>NZ_PHHC01000083.1:0-29564 GCF_002930195.1 Holospora curviuscula
TAGTAGATAGGTCATTTGGTGAGGATCAAAAGAGAATACGGAAGGAAAACGCTCGCCACGGTAGGCAATAAGCAGGCATATAGCTCTGAACAAGCTCAGATGCCAAGACAATCAATCAAGCGGTTCAGAAAAATGGGGGGGGCTAGAGTGACGACATACTTTTCTGTATTTTGCAACAAAATTTTTTTATGAGGTGGCTCTGTCATATTCGCCCGACCTAAACTCTATTGAGAAATTCTGAGCTATTATGAAACAATAAAGACAAAATTACAGAATGATATACCCTGCCTGCTTCCTTTCCGTACCTAATACTGTATGATTTACTATACAATTTTATTTACGTGGAAAAGAAAGTAAGTGGGGTAGAATCAAAAAAAATAATAGATTCTTTATAATCGTGCAAGGGTAGGCAATAAGGGATGGGTATTGTACAGTGTACTGGTATCAAATTATATATAATAAAAAAACTTTAAGTACAGTATATTAAAATAATAATATCATAGTTTCTCGATAAATTTTTTCAGGGAATAAGTTTTAATGAGAGCCTTAAAGACAATTCAGTCATTTACTTTTTTCTTACCGATGACACTTTAAAGCCCATTAAGAGTGGATCCCGCTGTTCGCAGCTTTCCTGTGTGATCCATACGCTGTTTTTAAAGCGTATTCTATTATATATTTTAATGCCATCTTTCTGAATTCTCTGCGTACCACATACTCGTGATGGTTACGCTAAAAAATTAATAATCTTCATAGGACCAATGTTGGGCTTTATAGCGACTAAATTTTGTTATCTTGTCGCCATCATGAAAAGTGTAAATCTTGCTTCATCAAGCGCTCTCCACCTTTCTTCTTGAATTCTATCACAGAATATTTCCAATCCTCTTCTGTTGAAGTTCCTGAGCAGCCCTTAAAAAATCTACAAATAAGGGGTGAGGCGCAAAGGGACGAGAGGCGAATTCAGGATGAAACTGAACTCCTATATACCAAGGGTGATCTTGACGCTCTATCATTTCTATTAAAGGGTGGTGACAAGACCATCCTCCAATTTTTAATCCAGAACGTTGAATTTCATCTAAGTAAAGATTATTAATTTCATAGCGATGACGGTGTCGTTCAATAATTTCTTTGGTTCCGTAAATACGATAGGCAAGACTTCCCTCTGTAAGCGTACACGGTTGTGCTCCAAGACGCATAGTTCCCCCCATACCCTGGCTTTTTTGGTAGGTGCGTAATACGTTGCCCTCCATCCATTGAAACATCATAGCTACAACTGGAGTTCCGGAATCTTCAAACTCTGAAGAGGTAGCATTTTGAAGAGAGGTTTCGTAACGTACCGATTCAATGACCATCAATTGCATCCCAAAGCAAATTCCAAAGGTGGGAATTTTTGCCTTGCGGCCGTAATGAATCCCTCGAATTAAGCCTTCGCTGGCGCGGCTACCAAAGCCTCCAGGAATAATAATTCCATCACATTCCTCTAGCATGATCTTTGCTTGTTTTTCAGAGTTTAGATGCTCTGCATCGATCATATAAATTTCTACAGACGTGTCTTGATGAGCGCCAGCGTGATGCAATGCTTCCTCTACTGATTTGTACGCATCAGATCCCTTAGTATATTTTCCCAAAAGGCCGATCTTTACTTTTTTTTGGCAAGATTGCATCGTGTGAATTAAAGTATTCCATGCAGAAAGGTCTGGAGATATAGAATCTCGTTCAAAATACTCCATAACTACTCCATCTAATCCTGCTTGATGATATAATAGAGGAACGGCATAGATCATGGGTGCGTCCAATGCTTCAATCACGTGGCGATGAGAAATATTACAAAACAAGGCAATTTTCTGTTTAATGGTTGTCGAGAGATGTCGATCGCTGCGGCATAGAATAATATCTGGCTGAATTCCTACCCGTTGTAGTGCCATTACGGAATGTTGAACAAGCTTTGTTTTTAACTCTGCCACTTGCTTTAAATAAGGAATCCATGATAAATGAATAAATAAACAGCGTTTTGGCCCTAAATCTCCTTTTAGTTGGCGAGCAGCTTCTAAGAATGACAGTCCTTCAATATCTCCTACGGTTCCGCCAATTTCGCACAAAATAAAATCCGTACCGGGAGGACAAGAAAGAATTTTTTCCTTAATAGCCTCTGTAACGTGGGGAATAATTTGCAAAGTTTTTCCTTGAAATTTTCCTTGGCGTTCTTTAGAGATTAATTCTTGATATAAGGTTCCTGAAGAATACCAGCCGCTATTGGTGTTACCAGTAAAGCGTTCGTAGTGTCCTAGGTCTAGATCCGTTTCTTTCCCTTGAAGGGTAACAAAAGTTTCACCGTGTTGCGTGGGACTTAAAGTTCCTGCATCCACATTTAAGTAAGGATCTAATTTTAGCAACCATACGGAAAATCCTCGAGCTTTTAGCAAAGCTCCTAAAGACGCAGTGGCAATGCCTTTTCCTAAAGAAGACATTACTCCACCGATAACAAAAATTACAGAAGGTGCATTCATCAAATATACATCTTAAGTTTGAATATATGTACCATAAAGTTCTCAAGTATTCAACATCACAAAGGTTTATAGGTAATGATTTATTAAAAAATTTTTGAAAACAAGAGAAAAAGAAAAAAATTTAAACAAAAATTTGTCTTATCATCATTATTGAGATTTTATTAAATTAATGTTAATATATTGTCATAAAAATTAACAATTAATAAAATATGTTTAAAAATTTCAAGCTATTTTTTCTAATTCTTGCCTGTATTGGTGGGATAAAAGCAAAAGCAATGAATAAGAAAGTTATTTCCGAATTATTCAAAAAAGATAAAATTGTTAAAGAAGATGTAGCATGGTTCAAAGAATATATCCAAAATGCTCAAACAAGATTCAAATCCATAGAAAAAGAATCGTTATTTAATAGATTTTTAAATCGAATCCATAGAATCCATCAGGAACTTTTTGAATGGTTTGAAGCAAAAATGCATCTTATACCATTAAAATCTATTTCGTTAGAACTTGTTTTTGGAAAGGAAATAAAGGTACACGATGTCACTAAAGAATTATTAGAAAAAATATTAGAATATCTTCGTGATGGCAGAGATATAAAAGACGAAGTAGAATATACAAAAAAAGTCTTAGCAAATTCTTCGCAGAAAAAAAAGCAATAATAAAAATTTTAATGTTTTTTTTAATCTTTTAATTAAAGGATACGATGAATATTATCAGGTCCATATCCTGGAGAAAATAGAAGCCCACCGTCTCCTGGAGAAAATTTTTAAAAAGATAAACAGTACTCCTGTGCCTTTAGAGCCATGGGAAGAACCTGAAATTAATACACTGTTCCAGATGGCAAAAATTGGAGAAAGCCATTTTAGATCTCTGAAAGGAACATACCTTTCTATTTTTCCAAAACTAATGCCTCAAAATTTAATGATAAAAGAAATTTCATGGTGTAGCATGTATTTTCTTATTTATCATGGGGGGAGCGCTTACAATCTTTTATGGCAGTATACCATGAATTTGTATGAGAAAAAAATTAATAATACTCCTGAAGGAACCTATTTGAGAGCAAAAGAACTCTTTAACGATCCAAACATCAACCCCAAAGACGATGCAAAAAAATTTTATTCATATTTTAAAAAATTAAATTTTTTTCTTAAAACGGATCAAGTATCGCAGGCTTATTTTATGTGTTTCTCCGTTGATGATACAAGTGCTCCTTTTGAATCTTCGCTCTATTTTTATAAAAACGCAAGTAATATTTCTAGGATAAAAGATACTTTAATTCAAAAATATAATGTTGAAGAAAAATTTGATCAATTAAAGAAAATCATTCACAAAAAAGGTCATCAACCTGCACTACTCCAGTTGTTTGTTAAAAAAGAATGGGCAGATGTATTTCTTTTTTCATGTGCCGCGTTTGGCGGAACAAAAGACCTAAGTGAATTTGGATTTCCTTTAGCCTCTGAAGTATTATCCAGCGTTCAATGCAACGGATTGTTATACTAAAAATTAAAAAATCAAAAAACTCGACAGTTAAGATTTTGGGCCACTTGTCCTAAAGCTTTGGATCCCGGAAATTTAATTCCTATATTTTATGGTCCTAAAGAGGCCATGAAACAAATAAAAAATATTATTGACGAAAAGTAATGAAGCCATTATCAAGATAATAAATTAATTCTTCTTGACAAAAAAGAGTTTTTAAAAAAAATGATTCCATCGTTAGTTAGTGCGTTTCCCTTATTTCAAAAAGGGAAGGGAGGGAACTTCACTGGCGCACTCTAGCACCTATCTAACCTGAAATAGCCGTACATCTTCAAAGGCAGGAGCTAAAATCTGAATCTCAAGCGGGAGCCTCGTCTCAGAAAAACCACACGGAATAGAGATTCCGAAGACATTTTCAATATTTTCAGGAACAGTCAAAATATCATTGCGGTAAATGGTCACGGGATCTTTAGTGGCCTGAGCCAGCGGAAATGCAGGCGTAGAAGTTGTAGGCATCAAGCATTACACAATACACCCCCAACCATAGGGCTGCTCTTTAAAACAATCAAAAACAAGCCCTTAGAGCCCGATGCAACAGAGCACTTATCGCCAATACGGGTCAAAAGTTAACTTGGATTTTTCCACCTCAAAGTTTTTACAAGTCCTAGCCCAACGCTACAGAAGCAAAGGAAAAAAGCAGAATATTAAGTTCAAAATTATTGCTGGCATCGTTAATCTTAAAAGCGGATTCTACTAGATTTAAAAATTGTTATGATTATACTAAAAATAGTTAAATTATAATATATTAAAAAACGCACTCATAGTCTGATATAAGCTTTGGCATAGCGTAATTTGTTGTCTAATCCATCGCTTTATATTGGCCCAGAATTTTTCTATCGGATTCAGATCTAGTGAATAGAGTGGCAAAAAAATCACCCTACACTCAAGCGATTTTATCAATTTTTTCTCTTATGAGATCTGTGGAATGAGGCATAATCTATCATCAGGGTTTTAGCGCTTTGAGTAAACAATGTTCTACGCAATGATTAACAAGATCCCTACTACAAGAGCCATTAAAAACCATGAAAGCTAGGGATTTATTATTCCAGCTATCCTATAGCTTTCTTTGGAATATGCATCACCCTTCTTACCAACCAGTTTTTTACTTCTCTTACCCTAGCTTCTGTCTTGGCAAGTAATCCTCTCTATACTACTCTTGTTCCTCTATACAAGACTTTCACGCGCTGTATTGTTTCTTGATATTTATTTCTTCAAAAGTCTCCCCAGAGGTAAAGATTTTTTATCGCTAAAGCCTAACTTTTTAAGCCTTTTATAGACAAAAGCAATGCGTGGGTTAAATAGTCTAGCGATCTCTTCGCATATTTTAGCTTTATTATTTTCAACACATATTTTTAACTGCTTTGGAGCTATTTTTTCTTTTCTGGCTAATTGTCTTTTAGGGCTTAGAAACAGGTTACCTAAACCATTTTTTTAACCTATTGAGCACTATTCTAGTGAAAGCGAGTGGAATAAACGCTTTGGCTGATGAAGTAAACCTTTTATAATCTTTGGATTGCCTTCTAAAATGATCTAACCAAGAAAATGAAGGTTCTATAAGCTACTGCCATTACTAGACCGCAACCCCCTTAGTGTACTCTGCATGTTGTACAATGCTAAGGAAAACTTCTTGTGTATGAAGATCAATCCACTGGTGTAGATATCCTTGATGCGCTAAAATGTTCACCAGCCTTGGAAATTTTTCTCTTAACCCAAATAATACTTTTTTGGCACACGTGCTATCATGAAGCCTAGCGCGGTGCTTAGCCTATAGCCCAAGGTGCCTACCCCCTAGATGTTGCTTACCTGCAACTTTCTTGCCTCCATCTCTGCATTGTTTAAAAGCGCTTAGGTTCAGGCTCTGGACATCGACGATTCCTATGCTAGGACTTTGCTGGTTCCTTCTCTTCATTCTGAGGATCTCTCTGGGTTTATTCATTAATGCTTGAATCATCTCTTTATGCTTTAGCCTATTAAAGTCATTCAATACTCTCTTCCATGACCTAAACTCTTTAGGGAGATTTCTCCAAAATCAGCCGTTTTTTGCGCTATAAACTCTGCCGTTCCATACCCGCCTAGTATCTTTAGCCGGCGGGCTTGCTTACTTTCCACCCTTCGTCTTTTAGATCACTTGTATAGCTTTTTGACATTTCTCACCTCTCTTTGATGTCAATCCTATACTTTATTCCCGCTATTTCACCTGTTTACGTGACTGGTTCTGAATGACTTCTTCTTTTTTTTACTTTGTCCACTCTCTACTTACGCTACTTTTAATCACCATAACTATTTTTTTGCTTTTATTTTGCTCATTACCCAATTTTATGTATTCTCTTCTTCTTTTTTTAAATCTAGGGTATAGAGGCTTCTTGGCATCTCTATTGTGTTTTTGTTGCGTTCCTACAATTAGCACAACTAGAGTACTGTTTTCAAGCTCACTGACTATGAGTACATGCCTAGCTTTATGGAGTGGAGGAAAAACAGTTGTCTTTTGCTACATAGAGCATACACAATAATGCGGGAACGCATGCCAGCGTACTTACTAAAATCATTCCGCTCCACCCAAAGTGCATGATAAGCCATCCTGAACACGAACTCACCAACTGGGAATTAATATGAGCCAGTGCTGTAAAAATACTTAGCTGAGTTACAGCCTGGCCCAAATTTACCGTCATGATTTGAAATGCAAATATGCTAGTTAGTGAAAAATTAAGAAGGACTCTTTGCAATATACATAAACAGGACAAGACCTCAAAAGATGCGCCAAAACTACTCACAAATAACCCTGAAAATACTATCATTTGACCCATTAATCCCCATCGCATAACACGAAATACAGAAAATTTTTGAATGCAGTACCCAGAAATAAAAATTCCTAGAGAGCTCCCCCAAAAATTCCAAACATCCTGCATACTATACTGTTGCTTGGAAAACCCCATATGCAAAAAAAATAATTCCTGATTTGGGGTCCATAAATGATCTCCCACCCGGTACAACATTACAACGAGAAAGATTTTACGAATTTGAGGACGTTGAAATAATTCTTTAATAGGAGATAAAAAATTATAATTTATTCCTTTAAATGTTTGAATGGGTGCGAGATCTAAAGAATTAAATCCTGATAAAAACAAAATACTTAATGCCATTACCATGCATCCTCCCGCTAAACAGTGATACAAGAGAGGCCAGCTCCAGGCGCATTCAGAAAAAAATAAAGCACCAGAAACTGCCATCGTCATTCCCGCTCGGTAACCGTTTAAACAAAAACTTTCAGGGAGTCCTCGAAAACTTCCAAAAATTGTATCTTTTTGGCAGGCTATCACTAACATAGAATAATTTCCATCCAACATGAATAAAAGCGCAGTACACAAAAAAAATGTTGTTCCAGAAAAAACCGTACAAAAACTTACAATCGTGAACAGGATGCTAAAGGCAATAAGATGCATAGACAACCAAAATCTTCGAGGACTAAAAGGAATCCATTTTGGTAATTTCAAAGAAAAAATTGGTCCCCAAAGTATTTTTATACTGTATCCTATTCCTAGGAGTGCTAAAATATCAAAAGTTCGAATGGACAAGCCTAAGTCGTTTCCCCAAAGCCTTGGCCAAGTACGCACAACCTTATTTAATATTCCGCCTAGAACCCCTAGAAGGCCCAAGGTCAGTAATCCCTGAATTTCACGCCTACTGATATTTTTGGATTTTATATATTTTAATAACATGTTGCCTCGATTTGGCCAAAGTTTTTAGGTCGTTGCGCAGAATATAATTGAACAATACCAGAACATAGAGGAATACACTGGGAGTTTTGAAAGCCTGCTTGAGAACATTCATCTAAAATTACAGAGGGGGGTGGAAATTCATAAATACTGTTTGATAAATATTCATACGCTTCTGCATCTCCTGCAAGCCATCGACCCAAAAAAGGAATACCATGAAGTAAATAATAACGATAAGCCCAAGCGAGCGATGGCAATACCTCAAAAGAAAATTCGAGGATCAATAAACTTCCCTCCGGAGTTAAAAGACGAAATGCTTCTTTTAACGCAAGCGTACGGCTTTTCATGTTACGTAATCCAAATGCACACACATAAACCTGAGCTATTTCAGAGGGGAGTCTCACACACTCTGCGTATGCTTGCACAAAATTTATTTCTGCAAAGGATGTTCTGTTATAGTTTCTTTGCTTAGCGCGATTCAACATTTCTTTACTGGGATCGATCATCCAAAAATTGCAAGATCGGGTATGCATTTCTGTCTGTTCTAGTACCGCTTCTGTCATAGCGCCAGTACCACAAGCCATATCAATGATAGAAAAATTTGAATATTTACTCCAAGGAATATGAGAAACAAGCGTTTTTCTCCAATAATCATCTTGGCCTAGACTCATAATCTTGTTCATTTGATCATAAACAGGGGCAATGCGATCAAATAGGGAGGATGTAGAATGCACACTATTTATCTTAATACTTTTGGAAATATTTTACCAAAGATACCCTGTTTGATCAAGGAGCACTAAAAACCCTAAAAAAATTGTTTACTGAGTGGTTATCAATTATAAAAATTGAAAATGCTTATGTACCAATCTTTTTTAAGCAGTGTAGGACTATAAAAATTTTTTAGTATAAGCGCATTTTTATTCTACTTCTCTTTTCCATGTTAAATCTCGATGCAAAAAATAATGATGATCCGTATTGTCTGGATCAATACACGTAACCCTTACCCAACCATTACGAAACAATGTTTGAAGTATAGTGTGGGTTTCAATAATTTTATCGACTAATCTCCAGGGTGCATAAATAATTGTCATGAGTCTTACAGGAGTGTGATACATCTCTGTGTCAGTTTTATAAACGGATTGAAGAGGTAATCCGATCATTAAATCACTTGCATTACCTTGCATAATACCAATTTTTCCAGTAACGTTGTGGGTAATTTTACTGCCAGAACCGTAGGCTACATTATCCAACGTAGAAAAAAGGTACTGGCTATTAATCCATTGTGCCACCACCATAGGGGCCGTCAAAATCATCCCTAAAAAGGTACCCTGAGGATCTTGAAGATAGTCATAAGAATGAAGAAAAGCACGACCTTTAAGGTCGATATTTTTAGTAAGCTCCCGAGGCGCTACAATAAAAGAGGAATTTCCTGCTAGTCCCCACTCAGGACGAACTTGGGCCCAATCCGTACTGCGACGTTGTGTATGTTTTGTACTTATATCTTTATTTCCGTGAAAATTCATACTCTTGCATCTTATTTGACTATTTATTTCTCCTGCTTTTTTAAGATCCTTTTTTAATATTTGAATTGTTTTTTTAAGAGAATCGTTATAGGTATCTGTGTCATAAATCTCTACCTCATCTCTCGTGGTATTATGCTCTGCCGCCATAAAATAAGTAGACTGCGGAATTGCAATACCTACCTCAGAAAGATAGTGTCGTACAGGCTCACTATTCAAAATTTTGGCTAAAATCCGCGCATTATTTCCTCCATGACGCCCCCCGCAAGCACCACAGTCTAAGAGTGTAGCATAAGCATTATTATGGGTAGTGCTTCCATGGCCGCACAATACTACTACAGGTGAAAAATTTTTTGTAAGTCCCAGTGTTCGGAGCACAGATTCTGCGTCCTCACATTGATCTTTGAAGGAAATACTTTCGAATACAGGGGTAATAATAGCTTTTGGAGAAATCTTTTCAATTAAGAAGTTATAGAATTTTGTTGCAAATGTGGGTGCTAAAGTTTTTAATGTCATCCAAAAGGCTGTTATAAAACCCAGCAACTCCACAACGGCAAAAGAAGTAGTAAAATTGTATTTCAGGGATTGATAAAGCGTTTTAAGTATCGTTAATCTTTGATAGTGTTTATGATCTTGAATACAGGATGCAGAAGAGCAAGAGGACACCTCCTTTACTGTATATTTTGGGCTCAGTAGAACCGGACAAGAAGAATATATTTCTTCTGTGATGGTATTTTGGATACGAACAGGCAGCCCAAAAAATCCTGAAAATCCAAAAGTCTCATAATTTCCTGTTTGCTCTAATGCTCTTCTGAAAGGTTCTGATCGAACGTCTATACAAAAAATAACTTGTGCATCTGAAGAAATAGCTTGTTTGGAGGGGTAGGTACCTGCCTGTAGTGACAGCATATTTAAAAGCGGTAAAAGATAGTCAGCTTCAGCATGATGTATTGCGGTCATAGGACTAATTTTTTTTTGATGAAGTTTCCTTAGCGTTTTATGCCACTCCAGTAAATCCCGCGCCCTTTCCCAAAGAAGATTTGTAATGATCAGTCGCATCGCTGTATACTCTATCTCTGAAACACTATGAGGATGGGAAGGGTTATCTTTTGTCCAATGAGTGCGATATTTAATATGTGCTGCCCATCCAGGTAGGGTCGTCAAGATTAAAGTCAAAAAGAGACCATGATCTTTTTTAGGGATCTTAAGCCTCAAAAGACACTCCTCCACTGCTACTTCTGGAGTGTTAGATAGCTCCAATAACCATTGTTTTTTTTTTACATTTCCACCATGAATTTGAGTGTCAAAATAGGCAAGTTTTTTCCATGCTTTATAAAGTCCCTGGGTACGAAGGGGCATTCCTATCGTGGCTTGTGCTTCATCAAAAAAGGCTTGCAACCATTTAATGGTTTGCCTATTAATCGAGGCCATAGGAGAAGGTAATTCGTTGTGCTGAAAAAGCACTCCACCTTCCAGAATCGCTTGTTCAATAGGTAACGCTTCCAACCCTTTAAGGGGATTCACTGCGACTAAATTTTTTAAAGGCCAAAACGGAGCAATAACATTCCAACTTTCTTTTACCAAATCTAAAGCATTATTAATTCTTGCAATTTTTTCACTATTTATAACAATTTCTTGATCTTGTTTATTCGGGGGAAAGATCATAATTTTATATTCTCCCTAAATCGTATCCATTATGGTGTGTAGTCACTGTAGAGGGGTGAGGTTGACTGGTATTAAGCATTTTAACATAGATATTCAACACCCAACAAGGCAATTCAGATTGGGTGTTTGAGTATCTTACGAACAAAATAAATCCCCAGGACAGTGTCATGATTATCAAAAGACTGATATGAAAGGGATGAAGAGGGTTAGGTTGCATAAGGCGTAATGGAGATAAAATTAGATCAAATACATACACATTCGTTCCATAAAGTACTGCCACAACTGTAGTCAAAGTCATCCCCAGTAAAAACCGTTTAATAGGTCTACTGCGAAGGATCATGAGTGCCAATTGGGCACCAGTAATAAAAACAATACCCACAGGAATTAGTGTTGTATCTAAAGGAAGCCATTGATGATGATTGATAATAGAAAAAACATAGCTTCCCCATGCACCACAAAGAAGAGCGCAAAAAAAACAGACTAGGTTAGGAGGATACCCTAAATCCAGTCTTGTTTCTTGCGCTGATCCTCCAGAAGCGAGAAATAAATATGCCTTGAACATCCCATGCCAACACAGATGGGCCAAGGCGGCGCCAAATAATCCTAGCCCGCATTGAACTAACATAAAGCCCATTTGCCCCATAGTAGAGCATGCCAGCATACGCTTTACGTCATACTGCATTAACTTCCACACCGATCCTAGCAGTGCACTCACGAGACCTGCGATAAAAATAACATCTAAAATTTTTGGAGTACTAAAGTAAAGTGGAGCAAAGCGTACCAATAAAAACCCTCCTCCGTTGACAATTCCAGCATGCATAATTGCCGATACTGGGGTGGGAGAATTAAGAGAGCTTGTTAACCAAAGATGAAAAGGCCAAATGGCAGATTGGGTCATAGCACTCATTAATAGCATACCTAACGCTGCGATTTCATAGAAAGAGTCATTTGAGTGGTGTACAATGTATTGAATAGAAAAACTCCCTGTGGCTCTATATAGCAGAAAAAAAGCTAGGACAATAAATACAAATCCTAAAGTAAAATTTCGAAACGCAAGCGTTCCAGATGCTTTGGCAGCTTTCCAGGTGGCTTTATGTATCATGAGTTGTGTCATCAGTATGTTACAGCAGACCCATGAGATTAAAAAAATTAATATATTATCTGAAATTGTCATAAATATAACAGAAAATATTAATAAAAAAATGTTCAAAAAGAAACGATAATAAAGCGCGTCTCCTTTCATGTAATTTTTAGAAAAAATTCCTACGATGGTGCCCATAAAACTAACCAAAGAAATCATAACAATGGAAAGTATATCTACGTGAAATAAACTAAAAACGTCTGTGATCGACATTAAATTTTCTCCATCATTATTTTAAAAATTTTTTAAGGACTTGATACATTGTTTCTTTATATTATTGAGTATATTTAGTGTTGTTTTATACTTTTAAATGAACTGTACTTGAGGGTATTATGCCACTAGAGCTCACGGTATTGCAATGCTCTTTTTTCTATATTTTCACGACTTTATTAGATATAGTAATTTAGCTTAAAAATGGGATTATATTTGTTACCATTGAAAGAAAATGAAAAGCAGAAAGTACAGCCTAGACCTCAAGGAAAGTGCAATAGAATACATAGTCATTAGGTTATAATGAAAAGAAGAACGCAACAATGGTTATGGTGAGTAAAAATAGCGCAAGTAGAGGGTTGATACGCTAGGAACAAGAAATAGTTATCAAGCCTAAAGTACGATTAGGCAGAAAAGCAAAAATGGATCCAAATCAGCTTGAAAACAATCAAGCTAAAACATGAGCAAGACATCGCTGTACTGTTTAACCCAAGCATTATTTCTGTCTATAGAAGACTTAAAACTTAAGCTTTAGCGATAAAACTCTTTACTTTTTGGGAAACGTGTGAAGAAATAACTATCAAAAAACAATCAACGATATAGCTCCTGAACGTCTTGTATAGAGTGAGGAAAGTGGTGCTGATATAGGGGGTTGCAAAGATAAGAGCATCGGGCAAAAAAGCGAAAAGTGCTTAGCTAGGAAGCGTGGTCACCATTCCAAAAAAACCCATAGTATCGCTAGAATAATCAATCGATCTCTTCCATGGGGTTTTAATGGTTTTTGAAATACGGTTTTTTGCAATACGGCTTTTTTTAATCATTGGGGAAAACAGTGTTGTATCAAAGCGCTAAAACCCAGTCTGATTGTGGATCCTACCTCATTCCATGACGTTTATAAGACAAAAGCATTGGATTGAATGAGTTGGCTGTGAGCGAGCGTTCTTACCATCATATTCTCCCAACCTAAACCCCATTGAGAGATTTTGGCTTACTATGAAATCATGGATCAAGCGTACTATTACTCACTGTACTGAATCCTCTAAGACCTTACTTCAATTTTTTAAAAATTTTACTTTCAGGCTAGATTCCTATAGTTTAGATTATTGGCTCGGATAAACATAAATTTTTTTTGATTTTTTTCTAAAATAAGAATTGATGACTAGGGCGTGTCGACATTTAAGGTTACTTTAGAATTATGAGTGATGGAGCAAAATGCAGGAAGAAAAAGAAAAGCGTGTGCAAGTGTGTCATCTCTGAGTGCAACGCGCCTGAAATAGGTTAACGTGTTGACCATTCGCTCGACTAGATTTTTCTCATGAATCCTGGGGGTATGACGGCTTTATTTCTGCCAATATAATGTTTCAGCATAATGGACAATATCATCTGCATCGTAGCCTTTATCCGCCAATAGCGTTTTAAAGTCAAAATTCTTCATTAAATCAAGAGCTTTTGTATAATTAGAGCACTGAACAGGCGATAGAATGAATTTGATGGGGGTGTCTAAAGCATCTCATGGCAGCGTGGATCTACGTGCTAAAACCGCCTGCTGAGCGCCCCAGCGCTTGTTCTTGGGTACTATTGAGTCTATTTTTTCTGGCGCTCACGGCGTGTTGATGGGCGCGCATGATTGTGGAATCACTCCATGATCTATTCCGTATCAGTATCTACTGCAAGGGTATTGAAAATTATTTTCCACACACTGACTTTGGACTATCTTATCAACCGTTAATGAACCCTCGAGCATTTTTCCGTAAGATTCTGGCAAGGCACGCCACGCTGCACCCTTGCGGGCAATCCACATCACGGCATTGATAAATTTCCGGTTATCGATTACCAGTACGTCCGGAATCCCCTTCTTTCCCAGGTGAACTTTCTTTTATTCCTTCCCATTGGTCGTCTTGTATCCCTTGCAATCCTTAATCTTACAACACTTAATTATAAATGTCGACACACCCTATACATCAACGCATTCAAAATCATTTTTCATCGCTAGCGTAAAAAAAAGTTATTGTGGGCATCTTGTACCTCAGGCACATTTTTGCCTAGAGTGCAGGGTAAAAGGGGGGGCGCTCTGTTCGGAAAATAATGTGTTCCTTAAGCATACACTCTAATATTAAACATGAATCTTCAGCGCAGCTTTTGCTAAACGATCATTCACAGCTTTTCCTATCCCATACTCTGGAATAGGAACGACGCCAATGGACGCACAAGGAGATCTATGATCTAAGTAATGCAGAGCAGAAAATATATTTCGGGCTACTTCTTCCATGTTCTGAGTCTCACTGAGCTGCACAAATTGTCTTTTTGGAATATTTTGGTAGCCGGGACCAAATCCTATAATGCCCATAGTTGCTTCAAAGGGAGGCGTTATATTTAAGAACAAAGACTTTTTTGGAGCGTAGTGCTTTAACAATGATCCCGGTGTGGTAATATCTAAGGATGATGCTTCCTGAAATGTAATCTTAGGAAAGCGCGCTTCCAGGCGTTCTAGTGTCCAGTATCCCGGGCGCACAATAGAAAAAGGCACTTGTCTTAAATCGATAATTGTGGATTCCACACCTATTGTACAGGGGCCTGCGTCTAGCACTGGTATTTTCCCTGAAAATCCCAGATGTACATGTTCCGCAGTGGTAGGACTTAAATTCCCTGAGGGGTTGGCGCTTGGAGCAGCCAAAGGTCCTACCTGTACCAATAAAGTGTGCATCACGGGGTGATGAGGAACACGCAACGCAATGCTGGGAAGTCCGCAGTGTGCCTGGGATACAACTTTAGAGTTGGAAGATTTTGGAACAATAACGGTGAGAGGGCCTGGCCAAATTTGAGTTACCAGCTCTTTTCCTTGTTCACAAAATATTCCGTTCTTTAAAGCTAACTCCACACTAGAATAATGTACAATTAAAGGATTAGAGAGAGAGCGTTTCTTGGCGGTGTAAATTTTTTCTACTGCTATAACACTTTCTGCTCGTCCTGCCAATCCATACACGGTTTCTGTGGGAAGTCCTACAATCTCATCTTCTTTTAACCAAAATACAGCTTCCGAAAGTGTTAAAAAACGATACATGTTCTGTTACCTTAAGAGTGTGTTAGAAATAAAAAAACTTTTCTTAACCACTGACGCTTTAAAATATATCTAAAATTAAAAAATTATACCATATTTTATAAATCCCTAGATAGAGTCATCAGATAAACACTACCAATGCTCATTTTAATTTTGTGCGCTTTTACAGAGATTGAGTTTAGGCAAAAAGCATTTAAATTATCACATATTAAAAAACGCATTCATTGATATGATATAGTAATTGAGCTTGAATATGGGATTTGAAAGAATTGAAGCAAGGCCTTATATCAATTGCGTACAGTGAGTAATGCTAAGCTTAATCCATCCTTTCATAGTAGCCAAAACTGTCTCAAGGGGGGCAGGTCGGGAGACTGTAGTGGCAACACACTAGCCCAAAGTCAACCGATTCTATCAATACTTTTAATCTTATAAGCGTTATAGAATGATACATGATGCATAATTAGACTGAATTTTAGCGCTTTGATTCAATACTGTTTTCTACAATAATTAAAAAAATTCGTATTGTAAGAACCATTAAAACCCACGGGAGCGATCGATTGAGGATTCTAGCGATTCTATGACTTCTTTTGGAATAGTGACCACACTTCTTACTTAAGGACTTTCCGCTTTTTTTCCTCATGCTTTATCTTTGAAAACCGCTATATCAGCACTACTCTCGTCACTCTATACAAGATTTTCAGGCGCTATATCATTGATTGCTTCTTGATAGTTATTTCTTCACAAGCCTCCACTCTGGGCAAACCCTAATTTTTTAAGATTTCTATAGACAGAAGTAATTGCTTGTGTTAAATAGCACAGAAATTTTTGCCCATGGTTGATCTTCGGCTTGATAGTGCTTTCTTTTTCGTACCGTATACACTCTCCACTTTCGCTATTTTTACTCACCATACCCATTGTTGCCCTTTTCTTTTCATTAGGACCTAGTTTTATGTATTCTATTACGCTTTAATTTAGATCTAGACTGTATTGTTTTCTTACTGTCTCTATTCTATTTTGTAATTTTTTTTAATTATAATAAATATAATTTTATTATTAAGCTAACTTACTATCGATTATTTTTTCTAGGAATAACAGTAGTAATTTCATGATCTGACAAAAATTTTTTAGCTCACTATCGTTCTATGCCTTGTTGGCCAACCAGTATTGGCAATCATCAGAAGCAATAAATGGCATTGCTTGTTGTGGTTCGTGTTTTGCTCTACCTACTCATTTTAAACAAAGTGGCATTCTCAAAGAGTCAACTTTGTGATGTATTTTCATGCCTAACCCTCCAAAGCTTTGAGCTTTTTGACCATCTATGGCCTCCGCTACATATTGGTGATTTCGAATGTTTTTTGTCTATCATATGCCGTTGATGATGGCCATTTCTTTTAAGATCATAAGTATGTTATCCAATGCTTCTGTTTTACACTAATCATTGTAGACATTATAAACGGTTTTCATGGTGCCTATTCTAGTAGCAAATCGCGCCAAAGTGCTCCCCGCGAGAATTATTCGGCATACAGCTTTTATGAAAAGTAAAGTATCTTTAGAAACACGACTAACTGTTGTACGTATGGGGGTAAAAGCCTCTCTAATTTTTTTCATACCATGTCTTCACTACCCATCTTTTACAGTGCTATTCCTGGTTTCTACTTAAAACGCAAGAGTATACTTATTAAATTAGTTTAGGGATATACTGTAATATTGCGAATACTACTTTAAGGCAAAGAATAAGAGAAAAAAGCTACGGCTTGGTCAAGTAACGTTAGTGAGTTTAGAAAGTCGGGTTAATCTAGATTATTAATTTAGGAAGTGCAAATAATGGTTTGATTTTTCTGCAATAAAAGATGAAGTGTAAGTATTGTGTCTCAGAACCATTCTAAATGGTATGAGAGTGAGCGCTTGTGCAAGAGCCTGTATTACAATTTATGGAATAGTAACATATTTACAAGATAGCTAAGTAGTTCTGTGACTCTGGTCTTACGAAAAAGATATCAGATTTTAGCTTTTTTAGTGCACTGAGGAAAAAAAACAAGTGCCAAGCAACTATCAAGGATATTTAGAATTTTTCGAGATTTGCTTAAATCGTAAGGCTATAGTAAATAATATTGAATTAAGTGTAAAAATGTAGTGCTATAAAAAAGAAAATAACAAAGCGTTTATATAACAAAGATTTAAAAAAATAAGCTTACTGGGTATTAATAAAATTAATATAAAAATTTAAAAGTTAAATAAAAAAGTAAAAAAATACAGTATTCACCAATTCCTTGTGTATTCAGCGATTGCTCACTTGCGAAAAACGAGACTGAGGTGGTGAATATCGTTTTAAGGTAAAAAAGACTTCTGGAAACAGTACGAGCTGACTTAGATTGTTTAAAGAGGTTGTTTGGGATAGAATTCTCAAGGAAAATCTCAGCGCAGGTTTTGCTTCAACTCAACGGTTATGTTTGGGCGAACACTAGCTTGACTGAATAGGGCCAAGCGCCTTTTAAAAGATTTTCAAGAAAGATGTATCTATTCTCAACACTTTATCTCCATCAGCGTCATTGCGCTGCCTCTAGGAAAAATTAACTGAGACAGTGTCGTAATGGTGATGAACGGTATGTCCTGACTCCAATTTCTTTTCTACAGGATAATTAATGTGGAATAATAGGCATCTTTTAAAGAAATTTTTTTCTGTTTAGATTTTTTTAATTACACTCTAACTGTTTTTTATGCACATTGACTTTATGTCTCCAACATTAGATAATAAAAATTAAGGTAAAGTAATTCAAACATTGTGCACAGTTTTCAAGATTTATACTTAAGATTACAACACTTTTGGCATAATAAAGGGTGTTGTTTGGTGCAACCCTATGATATGCCAGTGGGCGCTGCCACGTTTCATCCAGAAACTATATTTCCTGCATTGGGTCCAAAACCTTGGCGTGCTGCGTTTATGCAGGCCTGTCGTCGTCCTGGAGATGGGCGATTCGGAGACAATCCTAATCGTTTACAAAAATTTCACCAATTTCAAGTCTTGTTGAAGCCAGTGCCAAAAGATGTGAAGCGTTGGATGATGGAAAGCTTTGTAACTATAGGAATTTCTGTTCATGGTTCTGATATACGCTTTGTGGAGGATAATTGGGAAAGTCCCACGTTAGGTGCTCAAGGGTTAGGCTGGGAAGTATGGCTAAATGGAATGGAAATACTTCAATTTACTTATTTTCAAAAAATTGGAGGCTATGAATGCAATCCTACCAGTGTGGAATTGGCTTATGGTATGGAAAGGATCGCGATGATTCAGCAAAACAAACGAAACGTATTTGATCTTATTTGGAACACAGATCCTTTTTTAGTGACCTACAAAGATCTTTTTTTGGCTCAAGAAAAAATGTTTTCTCGCTATTATTTTGAATATACTTCTTCTTCTCAATTAAGTGAGGCGTTTCATTACGCTTTAGAGCAAGCAGCGTGTGTATTGACTTCTGGAATGCTACTTCCCGCTTACGAATTATGTGTAGAAGGAAGCCATCTGTTTAATATGTTAGAGGCTTCGGGTACTTTAAGTGCTGTACAAAAAGGACATTATATTTTAAAAATTAGAGAGTTAGTTCATGCTTGTTGTACTGCCTGGATAGAGCAACAATCAATCTAGCTTATTATAAAAATTATGAGAAAAAGAAAATATTTTTTAATAGCTAAACTTCAGTTTAAGATAAAGTTTTTTATACACTGTGAAATTTTGGAGACTTTTCCTCTTTAAAGAAAACGTTATAAGATCACTGATAAGATAAAAAAGTACTTGTAATAATACCAAATTCTCTATGTTTCATGGTATATTAAATCATAATGCACTCGGTAGAGAAAAAAACTTTTAAAGTATTGTCAAGATGTATAAACTTAGTAATTTTATTTTTGATCCATTGTTTAACATTAGTCTAGAACTTCTTTTACAGGATTAAAATCTAGTGGGCAAGGGGATAAAAAATTATCCTCAAAAAATAGATTCAATAATTGATGGAAAAAAATATTATCCGCTACAAAAAGTATGTTTCTTTTTAGTGTTTTGATCAAAGCACCGTTTTACCCAGTGATTAAAACGTCCAGCGTTGTAAAATTTTTTAAATACTCTTGAAACTATGAATTGATTATTTACTAAACCTGTTATAATATTCGTTCTTTCGCAATATTTACTACTCTTTTTATCCAAACACTTTTCACTTTTTTTCTTCAGCCCCCAGCGTTCAGTGTAATAGCTTTTTCCCTAATCTACCTAGAAGGAATCTTCTAAGATTTTTTAATTCCAATGCACTCTTTGAGACAGATGAACACAAAAAAATTTTGTATCCATCATCTAAACTACCTAGAAAGTTTTTGAAGGTAAACTTCTACACATCGTACTACGAGCGTAGGAGCATGTTTTTCTAACCAAACACAAATCATCTCTCTTCCGTGCAGTTCGAACCACTGAGCTACTAAAGAGTCCATTAGGTTTTTTCCTTCTACATTTAAAAAGTTTTGTATTTCTCGTTCTAAAATAGACCGAATATGGGGGGTTAATGCATTTTGCACGACCTCTGTTAAAAATGTTTCTAAAGAAGCATTTTTTAGGAGCTCTTTCTTGACTTCGGGTATAGACTGCTCTTCCTGTTTTTCTCTTCGAACGCTGTGAATAAATGAAGAGATCGCTTGAGCCGCAGAAGAATTTTTGTGCGGGAAAAATTCTTCTGAAGCAAGACCTGGACTAGAGAGCTGTTCTGGTTGCCCACTCAACTCTGTTGATTCTTCTTTGAGAGGGCGATTTAAATCAATCACAGGGTAGACTAATCCTTTAATAGATTCCAAAATTTCGTCAATAGACTCATTTTCGGGAGAATTTCTCGTTTTTTCTTGCATCTACTCTTTCCTTTTTAACGGGTCCTGATCAAATAAAGCACTTTCTTCTTCATCTGGTCCTAATCCCACCCAGTTACTTGCGTACTGTTCATAGTACTTCTTAGGATTAAAAAGTGCAACGGGCAACTTCAAGTATTTTGCTGTTATACGCCCCAAATATCCCGCAACCGAAACCGAGGCTTTTACCACTGCGAAGCGTTGCATAATCCAGCTGCGACATGCATTAATCCAAGAATCCTGGATTCGAGTAAAGTCGACAATGGGAAGAACTCCTGCATCATATTCTTTTTGCGCATTAAGAAGAGCTTGTGTATAAAAAAGCATGGCTCGAAAAGTGAGACTTCTATTGACTAACGCAGCAGAAAAAAGATTCCATTGCTGAACTCCCTCCCATAAAGCAGTACGCTTACTCTGCTCAAGCGTCAATCGCGCAATTTTTACTTCCTGTTCTACAGTACGAAAATTGGCATGCGTAAGACCACGATCATAAATAGGCATTGTAAGCCCTACTCCAAATTGCGCATTATTGCTGTGTGTAATATCTTGGTTTGATAAGCGTCCCGGAATAATGCTCTGAACCCGATCATTCATTCTACGACTAATTGAAGCTTCTAATTCAATCTTGGGTAAAAACCCCGCCACTGCAACACTCACTTCATGCTTTTTTCCTACCAAGACCATAGAACTTGCTTGGATGGAAGGGTTACTTTTCAATATCAATTTTTTTAAAATTTTCACATTTTTGGGTAAAAATTTAAATTCAGCAGGCATAATTAACTGATCCAATATATCTACTGGAGCACCAATAAGGGCTTGAAATTTTACACGACTACTATCTCTAGCTTTTCGTGCTTCAATAACTTTTACATCACCTTGCATCAAGGCTTGGCCCGCTGCAAGGCTTCGATCTCCAGCTTTTTCAATGCCGGCGGAAAATCCTATGCTGCTCGCTTTAAACAACATATGCAATGTTGCAGCGTTTAATTCCTCCATACGCAATAATTCATCTGCTAACAAATAGTCTAAGAATGCCTCTAAAACTTTAATTAATATATTTTGTTCTGTAGCCGTGTACTCCCAGCAAGATGCAAAAAAATCTGCTTTTGCTTTCATAATATTCGCTAAAATTCCACCGCTGGCAAACAAAGTTTGTTTTGCCAAAATTGTTGCTTGATTTTCCCAAGCACGCTGTCTATTTTTCAAATCCATAACAGGTAATCCATCTGAATCCCGTGCCAAAGGATTATTTCCCTTTTGCCCTTGAAAACTGCCAGACTGATTGTGACCTAAATTCAAAGAAATGCCAGGCCGTATGGCAGAAAAAGCTTTTGCTAGATTATTTACCGCAAGATTAATTTTTTTACGAGCTGCTTCTAATTCCGGATTAAAATAATAGGCTGCCGAAAACGCATCAGTTAAGTTCCCCACAGGCCGAAGTGCGCTCTCTTTAGTTATTCTCGTTAACGATGGCGGTGCGGGAGTAATAAAGCTGTGCGCAGGACGTACATTAGGGAGGAGCGCAGTAAAGGAAGGATCTTTGAGCAAATTACGCAACTCTTCTGGAAGATCTTTTCCAAAAGAAGTTTTTAACTCTTCCATGAGACTGGGAGAAATTTTTCGTTGCTTAACCAATTCTAATAGCTGTGCTCTTAATCCTCCACGGCGCATAGGTTCTGATACCGCTTCTGTCCGTTCCATGGAAGCCCAGGGAATTTTTCTCTCTTTTGGGCCATCTGTCATCTCTAAATTAAGATTTGGGAATCCAGAGCTGTAAGGGGGAAACGGTTCCGACGATAAATCTTTCACCAAAGATGCACTATTTTCAGGATTCGAATTCTCATATTTCCCCAAGACCTCCTTTTTTTGGGCATTTTCTACACTATAGCCTATGCTGCAGTGCATTACCCCTAATAAATAGAGCACTGAGTTGATAAGCTCTATATTCAAAAAATTTTTGTTCTCAAACTTCATTTAGATTTATTAACTGTTTAATCCTTTCATCACCCTACAGAAAAATCATACTTTTGTCTACACATATTCCATCCTAATTTAACACCTATGTTTTAATAGTGCATAAATACCGCTTCTCGAAGAACTCCCCTATGCACAAACCGTGTATTCCAATCAATGGAGTCTATAGATTGTGGGTATACATTAAAATTTTTGTTTTTGCGGAAAGAGAGGGATTCGAACCCTCGGTAGACGCTTGTCTACAACGGTTTTCGAGACCGCCCCATTCAACCGCTCTGGCATCTTTCCTGAGATTTTTACTCTATCATATTTTTGCTTGTAGCGTAAGATTTTTTTCCGCAGTTTTATTTTTTTATACTGTTTAAGAAAGAGGATATCCATTTTTTTGAGCAGTGTTAAATAAAAATTTTTCTAAAATATTTAAGTTTTTATTATTTTTACATCATTTAGTGATATAGCAAACACACATTTTGTCTGATTACGTCGTGATACTGTATTTTAAAGACGCTTAAAATAATCATTGGGTAATGTAAAAATAGTTTAGATATTAAATATCAGGAAATTAATGATACCATTAGGATAGGGGTTGACTGCTGCCCTAAGCTTAGGTCAGCATGGTAAACAAAAATCAAGCTTTGAATATAGAAATGAAGATACTGATAAGAGAAGCCACTGCAAAGCCTATGATACTGGAGTCATGAGAACTATCTTTTGAACATAAGTGCTATTTGCACCCAAGGCTTTTTCGTATAAAGCCTGGTGGGGGTAAGATAAGGTGATTCTAGAAAAATTCTTGAGTATTATAGAATAAAAGCTGTAACTTTACAGGATTATAAGCATACAACTAAAGGCAAAGACAGTTAGACAGTGGCTGAATGTGTTGACGATCTTGAAGGTCATGGGAAAAACAGTGAAAATATTAAACAAGTGAGCTGTGATATGGTTTCAGCCTTTATTTAACCTGCTTCCGTTATTGCTTTCTCAAAACGTTCAGCGCTCGAGGGTAGATCACAATACTAAAAGCCCTCCATCCCACTACAATTTATCTAAAGTCAATGGGAGCTTTGGATACCAGAGAAATCTTCCAAGAAATAGACTTTTTACGTAAAAATCAAATTTAAGATGAAAGATTGAACGTTAGATAAAAAAGTGAAAAAAGTATGGAAAACCTTAAAAGTCAGTTCCTAAGAGGGTGTTGTATACAAACGTTACAAGACGTCCAAAAATTTTTTTGAGAGTATTGGGTGTGACATTACAAAAAGTACAAAAATAACCCAGGAATTTTTTTGAGAGTATTGGGTGTGACATTACAAAAGGTACAAAAATAACCCAGGTAGTTTATTTTTTTTGAGAAAAGTAAATTTTGGACCGCTACAAAAAACTTGGGCGTAACTTCAAATAAAGATTTGAAGCGAGAGATTTTATGGTGCTGCTTTACTACCCAAGCTGTACACCACAAGTTTTATGGGGGTTAGCATTGATAATTCTCGGATCTGTGGTGTCATTAAAAAATTAAAGTCTCTTTTATCCTCAATCATGCCCATCAAAAAGGATTGCACCTTAAGCCAAGTGAACATAGTAGCACCTCTTAGACATAACTCAGTATCCACTCCTGAGCGTAAATACCCCTTTTTATTCTTAACGAAAAAACGGAATATACTCAAAAGGGATATCTTTGGCTGGAAATAAGTGTCCATGGGTCTACAACCTTCCCGAGATCCGTCTTTAATCAAGAAGTGGAGCGCTTTCCCCAGGGGTGTAATGGGTATAGAGATGGTGGGTATCAAACATCACAACATGCAATCCCAACCATAGCGTTGTCCTTTAATAAAAAAAACAGATCCTTAAAACCAGACAAAAATAGTTCAACAAAGTAATCTTCCCAATGCAGGAAAACGGTGAACATAGTTATTTATTTAGTTCAAAGTCTCTAATCGTCGAACGCTAGAGAAACACCGAAAAAAGTATCGCTGGTGCATCGTTACTCTTAAGCACAAATCCTGACACATATAAAAAGTATTATGATATAGAATTATACTATCCTATCCACGAATCCATCCCTAAAATTTTTAGTTTAGACTTACGCAGAGGGTTGAATGTTTTAATTAATTTTACATCATTATATTGACAGTACTAATTTTTTTTTGTAGCATGGCCCTGTTGACTAGCTAAGGAGGGTCAAGTGATTGCGTTAAGTTATAAGTTAAAACTAATTTTTTTGATATTATTCAGTGTTTTACACTCTGTGGAGCTGAAAGCGGTTAACGAATCTGATAAAATCAAAGTTGCCGATGAACCCGGGAGTCAGAATGAAAGTTCCACTTATGTTTCCCCTCAAACAGGTATAAGTGACATTTTTTCATCAGACATTTCAGTGCAGCAACAGAGTGTTAAATCTTTTGTAGCTGAGATATTAGAGGGAAAAATTCGAAGTGTTTGGAAATTTTGTCCCGACTCTACGCGTCGTGAAAAAATCAATTCTCTTGTCAGTGAAAACAAAAAAAATTTTTTACGTCTAATACAGTATGCTCGGGTGCACAACGTACCTTTAAATGAAGCCGAAGGTGTCCAAGGGATAGGGATTAAAGCAAAAGGAACAAATGGTGTTCGTTTTATTACACCGTTTACATCCCAAGGTATAAATACTGCCATAGAATTAATGGGTGTAGAAGGGGATGAAGTTTCTAGTTTTCGAACTTCTTTGCTCGAATTTTATCGTGCTACAAAAAAAATTTTACAAGAGGTAGGACTTTATCCCAAGAATATTGTGCATAAACCTGTGGCTTTAGATATTTTTGAAGAGGAACAGTCCGATCTATCCTTAGATGATAAAGAAAGTTTAATGCAAATAAATAAATTTTTGCATAAAAGATTTAATATTTTTAAATCCTGCGGAGGGTTTGGGAATATTGAAGTACAGTGTCGTTTTGTTACAGGGTCTGCTCGGCATCAAAAGCTCCACATTGATGGTAATACACTTTTTGTTATATCATTTGGAATAAGCGGAGTATATATGCAGTACAGTGGGACTAAAATTTTTCTTCCAAAAGGAGAAAATTTAGGATGGTTTGGAGAAAAAGCACAGTTTCTATTGGACCATTCAGATAATGGTTCAGTCTCAAAAATGTTGAAGCAGCTAGAAGACAGCGGAATAGATCGTGCCTATATTGAGGCATTACCTCACGGTGTTGAATATGATGAAAACGATGAAGAGTCGAAAAATTCAGTTGCCTTACTGCTTATTTTTGTGCTAAACAATTGTAGTTCATATTCTTTTTGGTCAAAACCTGTTGAAGAGTTCCAAAAACTAGTTCCAGATCAGGAGGAAAAGGTCATGATTGGAGGAAAGGGTCATGATTCGGAACGACGATAGGTAGTTTTAAGTACATATCAATCTTTAAATTTGGATAAAGCGTATTTTTTTGTAATATAAAAGTGATGGTTTGATTTATTAGGTTTTATGAACAATGAGTGGAAAACAGAAAATTCACAGTACTCAGGTGTATCTTTTCCAGGTATCAATTAATCGATCACTTTAAAGTGTTAAATTTTATAGCCCCTTTCCTTATTCTTAACTTCTTGAATCACGAAATTTAATCCTTCCAAAATAATTATTACTAGTAAGACTAATCTTATATTCTTGAATGTCATCCCAACGCTTTTTTATCCTCTTGACTACCTTAATACGCGATTTTGACCTGGACTGAACCGCCCAAAACACTATTTTTTCAGGAAGTTATTAGACTGCTCAAAGATCGTTGCTTTATAGATTTTTTGGAAGCTTTCTTTGATATAGTAATTTAACTTGAAAATTAGCGTAATAGAATACATAAAATTAGCTAATAATCACAAGACAAGAGAAAAAATAGTTGTATAGAGTGGATAAGGTACGAAAAAGAAAGAGTAATCAAATCTAAAGTACAATTAGGCAGTAAAAAAGAAATAGATTCAAATCAGCTAAAAATGCATGTTGAAAATAACGAAGCTAAACCCTCAGCAGAGATCGTTAAACTTATTTAATGCAAGCATTACTTCTGTCTATAGAAGGCTTTAAAAGTTAGCCTTGAGCGATAAAATTCTTTACCTTTGGGGATGCTGTGGAAGAAAAGCGAAATAAACGTCAAGAAAAAATCAAATATATAACGCCTAGACTATTTGTAAAGAAAGAGGGTCGGTTAAGAGAAATGAAAAACTGGTTGGTAAGAGGTGTGGTAATTATTACAAAAAACGATTATAGCTGGTTTAATGAATAATCAATCTATAGCACCCATAACGAATCTTTCAATACGGATCTTTTTAATTATTGGGTAGAAAAATGTTTGATCAAAGCGCTACAATTTAGCTTTATTATGGATAAAACTTCATTTCATTAATCACAAAAACAAGAACATTCATTGCATCTGTTGTCTAAAAAATAATATTTTTACCCCCTTGTTTAGCTGATCTAAGGGCTATAGAAAAATCCTAGGTTACTATGAAACGACGCATTAAACGTAATATTACGCAATGTACTGAATGATATAAAGCCTTACTTAGATTCTTTAAAATTCCATCTTCAAGCTAAATTACTATATAGACGAAAAAGTGCTCACTTCATTAGTTTATTTAGATCTTTCAAATCATTTTTAACCTTTATTTTATTGTTTTGTAAAAAAAATCTTTGATTTTTTTCTGTAGGACTATTGATTCATCTACAGCCTCATTTTTGTTGAAAAATTTTTTGATATTATTTTGGATTTTTTCACGCAGACCTTTTTTTGAAATTTTTTCTTCTTTAATGCGCTCCTTATTTGCAGTATTAAGAAAAAAATTCATACAGTTTTTGGGATTTTTCCAAAATGGTTGTTCAGAATGCTCAAACAAGGGACATAAATGAATAGAAAAGTTCTGTAAACACTGGGATAACGAATCGTGAGATTGTGCACATAACAGTGAAGTAATCGTTGTGAGCTTTGTTCTATCTTGGTCATTTAAATTAAAAAAATCAGGCTTCCAACCTTGATTGACGTTCTTAGTAAGATTATCTTTGGCACCTTGCACATTAAAATCAGAATACCCCTTATCACTTAAAAATAGTAGTGCATTAGCAAAAAAAAATTTTAACTTATTTTTCATAATTTTTTTATCATTAGTTTTACAAAAATAATAATATCAAAATATAAAAAATATTATGTTAAATATTATAAAATAAAGAAAAAATAACAAATGAACAATAAATACTATTCATTAAAAGCGTTAAAATAACTTAAGGGAATAAAATTCAGAACTTTTAGTACGCAATTTTATCAAAGATTCGTGTTTTCCGCACTAAAAGACTTTTCCTGAGAAGGGATACTATGTTCTAATCAGTGTTTATATTGCTCTTTTTATTTTATTCTTAATTCAATTTTTAGTTTTTTTTAATTTTCTTAAAACTTTCTCTTTTTTCCTTTCAGAGTCTTATAAAGAAAAATGAGTATTTTCCACTGAATGCACAAGGTGCTCTGGTGCTAAAATTTTTTTATCTGTTGTCCACTTTTTAAAATAATCGCTACAGTAGGTAGAAATAGTAACCTTTGGACAAAAATAAAAAGAAAAATTTTCTAAAATGGAGAATTTTGAACGCTGGGGATATATAAAAGAAAAAGGACTATGACTTTTTTAGTGAATTTCCTAATGTTTTTTCATGTAAAGTTTCCATTTTTTAGAGTGTGCGACATTTTAAAGATTGTTTAGTTACCACAAGAGATAAGATTTCAAGGAATACAAGACGACCAATGGGAAGGAATCAAAGAAAGTTTTCCCGGAAAAGAAAGGGATTCAGGGAATACTGGTAACGATAACAGGAAATTTATCAATGCCGTGATTTGGATTGCCCGAAAAGGTGCAGCGTGGCGTAGATTGTCAGAATCTTACGGGAAATAATCGAGGGTTCACAAATGGGTGATAAGATGGTCCAAAGCCGGTGTGTGGCAAATAGAGACTGATACGGAATAGATCATAAGTGATTCCACAATGATTCGCGCCCATCAAGACGCCGCGGGCGCCAGAAAAAAATACAGTAATCGTACACAAGAACAAGCGCTGGGGCGCTCAGCAGGCGGTTTTAGCACGAAGATCCACGCTGCATGGGATGCTTTAGGAACCCCCATCAGATTCATTCTATCGCCTAGTCAGTACTCGGGCTACCAAAGCTCTTAATTTAATGAAGAATTTCTCACTTTAAAAAGCTATTAGCGGATAAAAGTTGCGATGCCGATGACATTGTTTATTATGCTGGCAGAAACAAAGCCATCATCCCCTCACGATCTATGCGAAAAAATCCCAGAGAATTTGATGCAGATCTTTATACAGAACGCACTCTAGTCGAGCGAATGTTCAACAAATTAAAGTATTTCAGGCGCTTTGTACCCCGATATGAGACACTTGTACACGCTTTTTTTCTTTCGTTTATTTTACTGCATCACTCATAATATCTAAAGTAAACTTAAATGTCGACACGCCCTAAGATTAATTTCTTAATAATTTTGTTAATAATGCTATTTAGGGTGCTTATCAGTAACGTTTTATCACCAAAATACGCGTTTTCTTTCATCTGTCGGATAAGAATAAAGCTTAGGTTTTCAGGATCATAGGAATACCTTTGGTCACTTAAAAAAGCAGCAAATTAACAAAAAATTTTTAATTTAGTTTGCGTGTTTTTTTATTATGATTTCAGATATTAAGAATAACAAAAATAAAACAAGACCCTGTGTTCATGGATAAACGGAGGGAGTTAGTGACGCAAGTAATAAAAATGAGTAATCCAAGGGATTTAACAGATCACAAATAACTGCTCATTAAGGATCATTTTGAATGAGGCAAGTATAGTAATAGAAGTAAACACAAAAAGAAAGAGCGTGTTAATGGATTAGTTTACATAATAAAGAGCGGCGGCCCATGGCGAATAATTCCTAAAGATTTTCCGACATACTTTCCTGTACGGTCGTTTTATCGAAGATGCAGAATCAAAAGAACATGGGAAAAAGTACTGAGCACGCTTGTCAAGATAAGGTGGATCAAGGCTGGTGAAAGTAAAAACCCGAGCGATCGCAGAATTAATTCACACAGTGTCAAAACTACCAAAGCTTGTGAACAACGCAGCACTGATGGAGGAAAAAACCTAAACCCCATAGTGTGGATACATAAGGCAGTGCACGGTACTGTTCATGACGCTAGCCACAGTAGGGGGGTGCAATGTTTTTTAAGAGGCTTTGTAAAGTATCCGACACTCAAAAACGGTTTCGTCGATGCCGGATATGGAAAAACCATGCTAGAGTTTATGGAAAATCTTCTTAACAAGACAATTGAAATTTCAGAACCCCAGAATGGGCGGTGTTCGCCAAAAGA
>NZ_PHHC01000083.1:30155-43582 GCF_002930195.1 Holospora curviuscula
ACCTAACATTTGGGTTAAGCAATCAAGACGCCTATTGTCGATTTTGAAATATGGCTTTAAAATGCGCTTTAACTCGTTGACTGAAACCATGATGTATACCTCTTTTTCGATAATCGAGATTATACACTTTTTGTTTTTATTTCAGCGCGTTACTGTCAATGCAAACTAACTAACCAATTAGTTTTGTCTGGTACAGAGGAAATTTTTACAAAAAAAGCTGAAACTCTCCTAATGCTTGTTCATGCTACAATCGTTCTGAAGCAGTTATGTTAATTGTAAAGATGGGTTTTTAATTTACTATGCCTTACTATACAATTCTCTTCTATTACGCTGCCTATTGTTTCAGCACATCTTCTACAGCGTTTTCTACTTTACGCATTAATTTAGAAAATCCCATAGCCTCTCGTTGCTTAGGTCCAAGCCATATTCCCTGAGGCCACTGAGATATAATATCTTGCACTTTTGAACTCGCATTCCAAACACTAAGAATTAATGTAAAGTGAGTAAACGCATGTCGTACTGTGCCACACATTAGATTTTGGGCTAAGTCAATATAAGACGTATTGTGTTCTTTATTTAGCTCAGAGATTGGAAACCCCCAAAGACCTTTTAATAGCTTAGTTTTTGTGTTTTTCACAGTCCAGATTTCATGGTTTTGAACACAGAGATAAACATGGCCATATCGTACAGGTTTAGGTGCTTTTTGTACGATAATAGGGGTCCATATACCGTTCTTAAACTTACAGTGTTGTGCTATTGGACATACTGTACATTGGGGAGCCCGCGGCGTACAGATGCTAGCACCTAAATCCATCAAACCTTGGGTATAATCTCCATAGTGATGTTCGGGCAATACTTCTTGAGCCATAACTGAAATCTCAGCCAGTGTGTCTAGTCCAAAACAACGCTGTAAAATTCGTTTAATATTTCCGTCGATGGCAGCAACGCGCTGCTCTAGTAAAATTGCCGCAAGCGCCGCCCCAGTATAGGATCCCACACCAGGGAACTTACGCCATTCTTCGTAACTTTTGGGATCTCGTCCCAAGGCAACCCAAGCGCGTGCTGCTTCATGAAGGTAACGAGCTCTATGGTAGTACCCTAATCCTTGCCATGCTTGGTACACTGTATCTAACGCGCTATGCGCGAGAGCATCTAAAGTGGGGAATCGGTCTAAAAAGCGATGAAAAAAAGGAATTACGGTTTTTACTTGAGTCTGCTGTAGCATTATTTCACTTACCAAAACATGATATGCAGAGCCTCCTCGCCAAGGTAAGGACCGTTTGTACTGCCCATACCAAGATAAAATTTTCTTGGAAAAAAATGCTTTATCCATTCTGCCTATTCAACTGTCACAGATTTTGCTAAATTTCTTGGTTGATCGATAGAACATCCTTTGTGCAAAGCGGTATAATACGCAATGAGCTGTAAACTTAAAACGGATAAAAAGGGATGCAACTCCCATGCTTTTGGGGAAGGATAAACAAATATATCCTGAACGGGCACACCCGCTAACTGGGTTGCACCCGCTTCGTCTGTAATCACAAATACTTTTCCCTCTCTAGCACATACCTCGTAAATATTAGAAACGGTCTTTTCAAAAAATTGATCCATAGGGGCAACCACCACCACTGGAGTTAGTCCATCAATGAGTGCTAGAGGTCCATGTTTTAATTCTCCCGCTGCAAATCCTTGCCCATGAATATAAGAAAGCTCAGATATTTTGAGAGCTCCCTCCAGAGCTATAGGATAACTTATGCCACGTCCTAGATAAATGATACCCTTTGCGTGTACTAAATGTTGGGCAATATCTTGCAGCTGAGAAGCTTTGAAAAAAATTTTTTGCATATCCATAGGGAGCTGTTGAAGCCCTTTTAAAACGTGTTGTTTTTTTTCCCCTTCTTTCATTAAGGTTAAGGAAATTTTTAATAAACATAACAATTGCGCAGTAAATGCTTTGGTAGAAGCAACACCAATCTCCGGACCCGCCCGCGTTAACAGCTCATACTGAACATAACGAGAAATAGAACTGTAAGGCATGTTCACCATACCAATAGTATACTGACCCTTCTGTTCCATGTATTGAATCGCTTTTAACGTGTCTGCAGTCTCTCCTGACTGAGAGACCGCAATGGTGACCCCTGGTTGCACCATGGGATTTCGGTAGTGAAATTCTGAAGCAAGTTCTAGAGTCACAATGCGCTGGGCCAATTGCTCTAAATAGTATTTCCCGCACCAGGCAGCATAAAAAGCGCTTCCACATCCTACCAAGGTAATGTGAGAAGAATCTTTTAACGCTTCAGGAATTACTATAGGGCGTGTTCCTTCTTTTAATACGATCTCAGGTTGTTCGTACATTTCTTTCAACATATAGTGATGAAATTCACCTCTTCCTAAGGACTCTTGCCCCAGCGGATGCGGTATAAAATAAAGCTGCTGGGATTCTTGCTTTTCGTTAAAGATATGAATATCTTCCAAAGATAAAATACCCCATGTACTCTCTTCCACATAACTGATTTCTTCAGAGATTCCCACCAAGCTTAATGCATCGGATCCCAAACTGACCCCTTGAGAGCCTCTTCCCAAGATTAAGGGGCTTATGCCTTTCCTGGCAAAAAAAATTTGATTAGGGTAGTCTTCTAAAAGTACTGCCAATGCAAAACTTCCTTCTAATTCTGTTAATATTTTAAAAAAAACTTGGTGCACACTTTTATTGTTGTGATAGTAAAAATGCATCAAATGAGCCACGACCTCAGTGTCTGTATCGCTTTCAAATCTATACCCCTGCTTTAATAGAAAAGATTTAAGCATAGAAAAATTCTCAATAATCCCGTTATGAATCACTGCAATTCCTTTGCTCATCTGAGGATGCGCATTGCGCTCTTCTGGAGCACCATGGGTAGCCCATCGTGTATGTCCTATGCCCACTAAGCTTTGTGATGCATCTGGTAAGATTTTAATTAATTGATTTAATGTTCCTACAGCGCGATAACGTACTAATTTTTTGTTTTGTATCACGGCAACTCCAGACGAATCATAGCCTCGATACTCTACGTTTTTTAGAGCGCTTACAAGAGTATTTAAAACAGGACGTTTCCCTAAAAATCCTATAATGCCACACACGGCTTTTTCTCAACGAAACGCAATGATTCCTATTATTCATGAAAAATAACTATTTTACAAGATCATGCGGTTAAGGTATCCAGCTTTTCAAAGCGTCAGAAAATATAAAGAAACGCTTTTGAGTTTTGCGAAAAAGCACTGGGTTTCATTGATGTCGTTTATCGATTATTTTATGGCAATTCTATGGATTCAGGGGAGGGATGATTTGGGACGAAAAATAAGATTCAAGCCCCATTTTCAGCCTATTATCGGGGCGGATTCTCCTCATAAGCGTTGCCAATCTTTCAATAAACGCTAACCATTTTGACTATCACTTGCTTGATTAGGAGCAAAAAAAAAGTTAACCCGAGACGATTGTTTTCCGAAACCCAATGCATTTTTATCATTACATTTATCACGAGATTGGGCGCTTTGATGCGTGCACTATTTTATTCCCTAAAATGTTATAGTTAATAGAATTTGAATCAAAACATAACAAATAATATAATTACAGTTTAGAAAATTTAAATATATCAATAAGTCCGTACTGCGTAGATTTAACACAAAAATTTATACACTGTATCAAAGCAAGTAACAGTCCAAAAAACATCCATAGTGTTTGGTATAAAAAAATGACAATAAACAGATAGGATTTACGTTACAAAAGCCAAGAACGTTACCCTCCAAAATTACGTACAGAAACTAAACCATGTACAAAGCGAGAGTCTTGTATTCAATATGTAAAGCATCATCCGGATACCAGATAAGAGGATCGTGCTGCTAAATTTGGCATGCGTGCTTGTGGTGCAAGATATAGCCAAATACCTATAGAATAGTTATAACAAAAGAAAAGAGAAAAATATTTAAAGATGTCGTATGCATTAGACTTCCGTCATAAGGGTTGAGGAATTAAAAAAAAGAAGGGGTGAGCTATCAAGACTCTGGTAAATGTTTTAGAATGGGGTAGGAGACTATAGAAGGGGTACGCATTTAGAACCGAATTTAGTTCGCTCTAAGCCGGATCTTGATGTCTATCAGCCAGAGCGTGAGGTTAGCGCTGTTGGCATTTTAAAAGTCCTTGGATGCTTTGGGGTTCGCGATAAAAAAACTTAAATCATCCAAAAGCGGATCCAGAAAAAACATCTCTATTGTGCCAAAAACGTGATGAATTAAACAGGAAAGTTGATAAACGTGGAGTTGTCCATGATATGCCAAGAACGCATGGGTATTCTGTAAAAGAGCAGGATTGAGGTGCCCAAAGTAGAACAAATGCTATAGGCGCTTTGATGGGCTCTACTTTAAGGCCCATTGGATTGCTTCCGGCTTCTCTAGAGGGATTGACTTGTTGGGTAAAGAAAATAATACTCACCCATATTCTAGAAAACCGTGGTGTTGTCCTAGATAACGCTGCGTTCCATCAAGGTAAAGCTAGGTAGAAAATGGATTAAAGATACTGGTATACTTTACCTACCTCTTTATTTTCCTGATTTTAATCCCATTGACAAATAATGGGATTACGCTAAACAGATACGACGTTCTACACATTGTTCAATTGACGTGCTATTCTCTATAACTATTTTATAGTTATTTGGCTGTATTAGTTACAATGGATAGGTTCAGTTATAAAAAGAGTCTTCCTCTACGTAAGTCAAGAAAAACGAGATTAGTACGCTAAAAGCAATAAAAAATATACCCCTGAAATACTTGTATATATTGATGAAGGTAGTGTTGATATGGCAATTTTTAAAAAGAGAGGGGATGGAATAAAAAAATGAAATGCTTTTAGGTTAAAAAGCATGGTACATATTCCAAAACAATCTATAGTCTACAAGACAGCTCGCTTAGTAAATAATCACTATGGAGTTTAATAGTTTTTGCAATACGTATCTTTTTAATCTTTGGGGGTAACAGTGTTGAATCAAAGCGCTCAAATTCGGCCTAAGTATGAATTATGATTCATTCCATAACTCTTATAAGACAAAAGAACTGATAGACTCGGTTAACTGTGGGCTAGTGTTCTTCGTGTCATATTCGTTTGATCTGAACCTTACAGCGACGTTCTGGGCTCATAGACTTTACTTCAATTCTTTCAAATTCAATCTTCAAGCTAGATTACTACAATTAGGCCTTTGAACGCCTGTTGAGGGGGATTTCCCTTACCAAAAATTTGATGGAATATTTCGGGATAAATACTCAAAAGGGATTAAAAAGTTCTGGAATTATATTTTTATTTTGGTGTATTGCATTGACATGGACTTCCTTTTTTTGATTTTCATACCTTTATCAACATTTAACTAAAACTACACCAAATTTTTTCTTACGCAGCAAATGTAATAAATAAACGTTTATTTGTAGTGTAAATCTGGAAATCATTAGGCAAGAACGCCAGAAAAACGTGGCTGACCTAGAACAAATTAAATGAAGAGAGTATAAATTTTAAAATCACTGGATTTATAATGACTGATTTTGATTTATGTTGTGTAGCTGAAAAAAATAGAGGATTTTTTATTGCGCTACTCATAATCTTTGTAAGAATCTTTCTATGCAATAGGCTGCTTGATGAATATAAATTTAAACACACTGTAGAACGGGGCTTTCGCCTAAAAAGCTCTGATTTTCTAGCCTCATCATGATTTCTAAAAAAATTAAGCCCAACGAGGCATGTATTCATGATAAAAATCTTCAGTCTTATGGCTTACGCGGGTGTTGAACATCGTATTAGACAGAGCCTTATTGAGCAAAATAGAACATTTACTGATATGAAAAAGATTACTCAGCGCACAAGTGAAAACTAGATATTTTTTTGTTTCCAAGGCATAAGCATTTTAGTGATTGAAAAAAAGAACAGGGCGTTCCTTATATTTATTGAGAAAAAAAATTTATTCTAAATTGCTTGAGAAGTCCTTATAGGACTTTTATTTATGATTTTACTGCGGGATGTGGGATAAAAAAAATTGAAGGCACATTGACTTCCCAGTGATCTTATTTTATTTTAGCAAGAAAAAATTAATGGGTACTTGTAAGGTTGCAGTAGAGAAAACCTCTACTGAAGTTCAGTATTTTTTAAAGAAGCACAGGGAAAGAGCAGAGTACCTAATATAAATTCATTTTTTTTGGAAACTAAAGCTTACTTGTGCTTATTTATCCGAGTCAAGGAGGAGGCGTGTTGTACAGGAAGAGTAGCCTTTCCTACTGTGTTTTGTTTAGAGATATTAATATTTTTAAAATCTTGGACTGCGCGTTCGGCAGCTTTTTTGCCTGTGGTATACAAGTCAGAACGCTTTGTAGTAGTGAACGCATCTTTGAAGCCTTGGACAACGAGATCAGCAGACTTACGCCCTGCATTGTAAAAATCAGAATTATTCACAGAAGAAAAAGAGTCTTTAAATCCCTGCAGCATAGATTCAGCCACTTTGTTGCCTACTTCATAGGCACGCAAAGTTTTATCCTGTATCCAATGTTTCATTTTTTCTTCGTTGTTTTCTGAAGATTGAAAATAATTTTTACCAGCTTCTTTTTCTTTGATTTTAATTTCTTGTTCCTCATCAACAGTCTTGGAGGAGACGCGTGAAAATGGCCAAAATGCTTGTACAGCAGTAGTCCAGATAAAAATCAAGTATAAACTCCATATTTTTTTCATTTTTAATTATCTATTATAAAATTCATAATAAATTATAATATAAATTTTGTAAATTTATATTAATTTTTTTTGTAAAAATAAAAAAAGCTTTTTTCATCGTTGATTTTTTTCGATCCCAATGATTAGAAATTTGCATTAAGACAGATCCCTCTGATATAATTTCATGGTTCTTTTATAGGATTTTTCACAGTGACTAAATCAAATTCTTACGACTCCTCTGAACGACGCCCATCCAAGCATAAAAGTATTCATGTGTACGAGCATGATTTACCAGAACAGGTTTTGCAGTCAGGGATTAGACTAAACCGAGGCGTTGCGCTGGATACCGAAGCTACTGGGTTGAAATCTACAGATCGATTATGTTTGGTACAACTTAATTTTGGAGACGGTGTGGCCCATCTCATCCGTATTCATCGCGTTGCTCAGCCGGCTCCCAATTTGTGTCATCTATTAGAGCGAAAAGATGTTGAAAAATTAATGCATTATGCACGTTTTGATATGGGAATTTTGTACCGAACTTTGAAAGTATTGCCTGTTAGTGTATATTGCACAAAGATTGCCTCTCGTTTTGCCCGCACTTATACAGAACGTCATGGATTAAAAGCATTATGCAGAGAACTTCTGGGAATTGAAATTTCTAAAAATGAGCAAAGTTCTTACTGGGGCGCGGTCCAATTAACAGAAGCACAAAAACATTATGCGGCTTGTGATGTGATGTATTTGCACGAGCTTCGGGGATTATTAGACGAAATTTTGGAACAAGAGGGAAGACAAACGTTGGTTCAAGCGGTCTATCAATTTCTACCCTATCGCGTTATGTTGGATATAGCAGGGTTTACAGAGGATGTGTTCTCCCACATGATTCCTAGACCCTTTGAATAAGATTTCGTGTGATCAGTACGATTTTCCCCTTTCGGTGTGCTTTGTGCGGAATTAAGATAGAAAGTCTAGGGTTGTGTTCACGATGTTGGACTAAAACTGAATTTATTACCGCACCTCTCTGCGCGCTGTGTGGAGATCCTCTAGGGTATTGGGGGGAAAATACTTTGTGCAATGCGTGTGCTGCACTGCCCAATCCGTTCTTTAGACATCGTGCAGTATGGAAATATGGTCCGGGCATAAAACAATTAATTTTTAAGTTTAAACACAATCATCAAATTTGGCTGACGGAATTTTTTGGGTATCAGATGCTTCGTTTATTGTTAGAATATTACCCTGAAGGCAGATTATTGATTCCTGTCCCCCTTCATCCTAAACGTTTGATGCAAAGAGGTTTTAATCAAGCGTTGTTGTTGGCGCGTTGGCTTAGTCGACGCACTGGAATTCCTTATGATTACAGCTCCTTGAGACGAGTGAAAGATACAGATTCTCAAGGCTTGAAACCTGCTCAGGAACGTCACTCAAATGTTGGCCAAGCTTTTCACTATTGTCCAACGTTTCCTCTTCCCATCAACGTTATTCTGGTAGATGATGTGTATACTACCGGTGCGACGTTAAAAGCCTGCGCTAACGCTTTAAAAGCTAAGGGAGTACACCATATTAGGGGAATTACGTTAAGCAAAGTTATTCCTTTGGGAGGATTTAAAAACGTAAACGATATGCTTGAACTGGACTCCCCAAGTTAGCTCCTATTTTTTGTATTTATCTAAAATAAGAGATAATAAATAAACAGAAATAAATTAATTTATACTATTTTCCATATTAGGACGAACGAGTAAGCATGATAAAATAGAGCAAAGAAAAACGCGCTTCCATCGCAAGAAAAAGTAAAACAGTATTAGGTAGAAGCGTCGGCCTAGTCAAGTTGAGGGGAAAATAGGGAAAAAATAAAACGTCTACAGACGATTATAGCGGCGGGAAATTACAGCATTTCAAGTCTTGACGTTTTGGATAAAGACGTTTGAGCTGAAGACGAAGGATGGCCTATGTATCAAGAACTAGCAATGAAAGAAAAAAAATATCTCAAAATGTTACGGATGTTATTCAAGTATCGATCAGAGATTAATATTATTTCCCATTTATAATGAATGAGCGTAATAAATCAGAACTGAATGGATCAGGCTGCACTGGATCTAGAGCATCTGGGAGTAATAGCAAATAGGCTTAAAACAATCATTTTTATCCTATAATGAATGGTGTACAGAAAAGTACGTAAAGTATTAGATTTACGCAGGAATATATGTAACCGATGGTAAAAAGACGATAAAAATCATGGCATAGAAGAGTTTATGAAAGATAAGAAGCCATCTCGTTCAAAGATAGCACATTCATTTTTTTAGGATATGGGCTCATACCATGTAGAAACCTCTATGATAAATTCAGCATAGAAAAATAAGAGGAACTTAAAAAATTAGAGACGGAAATCATTAAGACTGGGCTGAAAGTATATTTTTTTGATGAATGAAGATTTATTAAATATTTTAAAATAAGGTGAACATAGTTTAAAAAAATCATGAAAAGCAGTTTTTTTAGATGAATTCTTAATATTGTTTACTAAATAAGTAATTTTTCTTACAGATACTGAAAGTTGGTATAGCGAGATAAGGATCCCAAAAAATATAATAAGTAATGTGTCCGCTGCTATATGTACCAGCACTAAATCTAGTTGAAGGATTATCAAGCAACAAATTAAAGATATCTCTACAATTCTTTAAAATAGTTTTTTTCTTCACCGTGTTCAATCTGAGGTAAAAACAAAATTTGGATCTAAAAACCTTTAAAGCTGGTGTCAAAACGTATGGTCCAACAAGCATTGAGTGATTATAATGATGAAAAATGGAAGACCTTTTTAAAAAAGATAGATGCTAAAAATTTTGGTGTAATCCCAGGAATAAATCTAAAACCATATCTCAGAGCTTTGGGGTGTTTTGCCTGTCCTGATTCCTTCTTTCAGCTTTTATTAACCACCCTACTCTGAGTGAATCCCTTGGTTAAGTATCTACAAAAAGAATCAATATATTTATACACAGCATCTAATTTTTTATATATCTTAATAAAAGTTTTAATAGAAGGGGCGAATGACCGGTCTCGAACCGGCGACCTCTAGAACCACAACCTAGCGCTCTAACCAACTGAGCTACACCCGCCATGTTATTTAAATTCTAGCAAGTAATTATTTTTTGTCAAGTATCTAGACCAAGGCAACCTTATTAAAAAAAACGACGAAAAAGATTTGAAAAGTAATAATGTAAAAAATAGAAAGTACACAATTTTTTATCATGGAATACATAACAAAAGTAAAAAGCCAAGATTCTTGGGGTGGTTCTATACTGGTCTTGAGCACCGTCGAAGCAATGATTAAAAAATCAACTTTTGTTTTGTGTCATAATATATCTTGAATTTTATTAGAAAGTAAATTAATAAAATAAAAAAAATGATACATGCTTTTTGGAGATTGGGTTCTTGTATCGCAAACGCTGTCTCATGATTGGAACGTTAATACGACTTTTTTCCTTGTATTGATGCCGATTTGCTGCGTCAATTTAATGGAGCAGAACAATTTTTGTGTTACCTTTAAATCATGGAGTTGACCCTAGTACAAAGAAATTTTACACTACGGTAAAGATGTTGTAGAGTGCTGAGAACCATGTCTTCTGTGTCATTATTTTTACACAACCGATTCTCTCAAAAAAAAGAAATTTTTACGCCTTTAAATCCAAAAGAGGTCACCATGTACGTATGTGGACCTACAGTATACGGCCCTATTCACATGGGAAACGCGCGCTCCATTATAGTGTTCGACGTTCTTTTTAGACTGTTGAGATATTTATTTCCGCGAGTAGTGTATGTACGAAACATAACGGATGTGGACGATAAAATTAATGTCCAAGCAAAGAACCTTGGAATCTCCATCACTGAACTTACGCACACTACTATTGCTGAATTTCATCAAGATATCCAAGCACTTCACGTACTTCCTGTAAGCGTTGAACCTAGGGCAACACACCATATTCCCCACATGATCGCCATCATTGAAACGCTTTTAGAGCAAGGCGTTGCGTATTGGGCAGAAGATCATGTACTATTCGATGTATCAAAAGATCCCCATTATGGAACCCTTTCTGGTGCTAATATTGAAGAAATTTTAGCGGGTTCTCGGGTTGAATTGGCCCCCTACAAACGTAATCCTCAGGATTTTGTACTATGGAAGCCTGCAGTAGAAGAACAAGAGTTCTGGCCCTCTCCTTGGGGAAACGGCCGGCCTGGATGGCACACAGAATGCTGCGCTATGAGCAAGGAGTACCTAGGATCTAGATTTGATATTCATGGAGGAGGATCAGACCTTTTATTTCCTCATCATGAAAATGAAAGTGCTCAAACTAGAAGTGCTTTCAATATAGAACAGTCTGTTAAGTATTGGATTCATAATGGAATGTTAATGGTAGAGGGACAAAAAATGTCTAAATCTTTAGGGAATGTTTTATTACTCAAAGATGTATTAAAACAAGTTTCAGGTTCGGTGGTACGTTGGGCGTGCCTTTCTTCTCACTATCGTCATCCACTGGATTGGGGCTCTGCTTTATTGCATCAAGCTACTCAATGTGTAGAAAGTGTACTACGAGTATTGGCGCTTCCCTGGGATGGGACACCCCATATGGATGAGGATTTTCTAGCTTATTTGTGTGATGATTTAAATACGCCTGGAGCGTTAACTGCATTGCATGCGGCAGCAAAACGTGCTTTACAAGACCCCCAGTGGGTTCCTATTGTCCACACCTGCGCAGGTCTTATTGGGATTGAAGCCACCTTTTCGTTTATGACGATGGAGCTCCGGAACAAAATAGAAAGTATTATTACTGAAAGAAATCGTGCGCGTGCTGAAAAAGACTTTCAGCGCGCAGATACTTTAAGACACGAAGTGGAAGCTTTAGGTATCGTATTGGAAGACACCCCCCAAGGCACGTACTGGCATCAGCGAATTTAACTCACCGATATGTTCAAATGCTCTATTTTAAAAATAGGATTAGCGCTTTTATGGAGCAGTTTAGGGGGAGTATGTATCAGTGTATATTTAGGAGGATTTGTTCTGCCTGGAGTTGGGTACTCCCCGGTATCCTCCCTTTGGTCTGGTGCTCCTTATACAGAGTCTTCTAGTGTGGGTGTATACGTCATTAATCTTGATCAATCTAAAGCACGATGGCAGCGTATACAACACCATCTATCTACATTTCCTTTTCCTGTACATCGAATTTCTGGTATTTATGGCAAATCTTACCCCGCATTGCGCCACAATCCTAATATTGTAGATTTAGAGCACTATCGTCTTTTTTTAAAGGGAAAAGAACCGGGTTTAGGAGAAATAGGATGTTATCTTAGTCACTGTAAAGCACTAAGAGAATTTATACGTTCTAGCTTCGCATTTGCTGTGATTGTAGAAGATGATGTAACGTTTAGTCCCACCTTTCCAAAAATAATTGAAGGGTTGATACGCTGTAAAGAAAAGTGGGACCTGTGCACCTTTGAGCTTCATCCACTGCAAAGTGGGTGGCCTTTTGAACTGCCTTCCGCCTCTCTTTTTCTTCCTTTTGGAATGCATTTGTGTATATACCTCAAAGAATGCTGGAGAGCAGGTGCTTACCTGATAAACCGTTGGGCCGCACATCGTTTGCTGGAGAGAGCGCTTCCCATGCGTCTCCCTTGGGATATGTACTACATGCGATTTTGGGAATTTAAAGATTTTCAGGGCACTATTATGCAGTTTACGGGAATAGAGCCTCGATGCGCATTCCAAACCTTTGGAGACTCAGATATTGAGAAAGCCGGGCCAAGACAGATCACACGCACTGGGCATATAAAGTCTAAATATCGTTGGTATGGACGTTATTTTTCTTTTTGTAGCCACTTATCACGCTTTATGTACGGTCTGTGGATATGGGTTCGATGTGAATGGAAAAGTTTTTTCCCCACCTCGAACGCTCAATCCTCTAAGAAATAAACACGTAATTTTAACGGTTAATTTCTTTTTTAGAGCTTCTTTTTATGATGGACACTTTTGGTGTCAACAGAAAAAAAGGAATTGATGGAAATCTTTTAAGTGGTCTTAACCTTTGATGGTGGGGGTAAATCATCTACCATCATCGTGGAGAAAGAGGACGGGTTTTCTCCCAAAGTATCTTTACAGTTGCACCCTGCATAAAGCGTAGAGGAAAGCATTATCACAGCGCCGAATAATTTGATACTGCTTTCTAGGAAAGAAAAATTCCATAATAATAATTTTTTAAACAGTTTTATATTTTGATTCATTTTGTCTATTTTAACGGTTCTTTCTTACTATTCTAGTGAAAAGGTGTAAAATTTCTATCACTATGTAGAAAAAGTAAGTGATATATAGTCATTTAGCTTCAAATGAGATTAGAACTCTTATAATAAAATAATTAAAAAAATAAAAAAGAATCTAGGGCATGTTGACATTTAGGGTTACTTTAGAATTATGAGTGATGCAGTAAAATGAAGGAAGGAAAGAAAAGTGTGTGCAAGTGTGTCATATCGGGGTGCAACGCGCCTGAAATGGGTTAACGTGTTGAACATTCGCTCGACTAGAGTGCGTTCTTTGTAAAAACCTGCCTCAAATTCTCTGGGGTTTTTTGCATGGATCGTGGGGAGATGACGGCTTTACTGCTGCCAATATAATGTGTCAGCATAATAGACAATGTTATCAGCATCGTAACCTTTAAAGTCAAAGTTCTCC
>NZ_PHHC01000084.1:0-30012 GCF_002930195.1 Holospora curviuscula
TATCTGCTGCAAAGGTATTGAAGATCATTTTCTACACACTGGCTTTGGACCATCTTATCAACCGTTTGTGAACCCTCGACCATTTTTCGTAAGATTCTGGCAATACACGCCACGCTGCACCCTTGCGAGCAATCCACATCATGGCATTGATACATTTCCGGTTATCGATTGCCAGTACGTTCTGAATCCCCTTCTTTCTCAGGAAAACTTTCTTTTATTCCTTCCTATTGGTCGTCTTGTATCCCTTGAAATCTTATCTCCGCTTGTAACTAAACGCCTTAATCTTACAACATCTTAATTATAAATGTCGACACACTCTTTATGCCTGTAAATCGTGTAGTATCAGTCATCTATATCAAATGAACCTACTTACATCTAAATAATCATGTTTTTGATTGCGTATGTACAATATATCAGATTGGGTTTTTTAAACACTCATTGATCTGGTTATTGGAAAAAAGATTTTTATTGCGTTAATAGAAAGTGCTTAGAGAAACTAGGCGATGACGGATTCGAACCGCCGACTTTCTCGGTGTAAACGAGACACTCTACCGCTGAGTTAATCGCCTTTCTCTGAAGTAAATATTACCTATTATATTTTTAAAAGTAAAGTCCTAAAATTTGGAAGATAGCGTGGAACTCTTTATTTTTTATAATTTTTAGAATTTTTAGAATTTTTTTAAAAAATATCCTCACATCAAAAAGAAAAATTATTTAAAAAAAGTCTAGAAAACTTTAGCGCAAACCATGTTATACTAAAAAATAGGTATTAAACGCAAGAAGTATAAACGCTTTTATGTTTCGGCAGAGACACTTTAAAAGCATTTAATCAACGTTCTAGCCATAAGTTTAATCCTCTTGATACCACCAAAATCATAAGAACATCCCGAACTGAAAAGTCATCTTTTCAAAACTGCTCTTTCATATTAAAAAATTTTACACCAATTACAGCACTGCAATACGTGAATTCTAGCGCAATAAATTCTATTTTGGATCAGAAAGGGAAAACTGAGAGATACTAGGAACAGACCCGTATCTGAATTTTTAAAAAGAAGTGAAAACGTTGTTATCGAGTCCGTTCAAAACTTTTCAAAAATCAGTTAATTACTATTACTCAAGGAAAAATCCTGGAGGGAAGTACCCTTCATAGCGGCGTTCAGAATTTTTTACAATGGACTCATTCTCAATCGCTATAGTGTACTGTGTTGTTAACCATCGTAAAAACGACGGAACAATGTCACGTCCACGACATTCAATCTTTCTTGCATTAACTCTATTTTTTTCTGGCACCTGCGGTGTGTTGATGGGCGCGAATCATTTGTAGAATCAAGCATGATCCATTTCGTATCAGTATCTGCTGCAAGGGTATTGAAGATTATTTACTACAACTGGCTTTGGAGCATCTTATAAACCGTTTGTGAACCCTCGACTATTTCCCGTAAGATTCTGACAAGGCACGCCACTGTGCACCTTTGGGGGAAATCCAAATTACGGCATTGATAAATTTCCGGTTATCGGTGCCAGTACGTCCTGAATCCCTTTTTTTCCCAGGCAAACTTTCTTTTATTTCTTCCCATTGGTCGTCTTGTGCCCCTTGTAATCTTATATCCTGGTGTAAGTACACACCTTAATCTTACAACAAGTTAATTGTAAATGTCGACACATTCTACGCTAGAATAAAAAAGAGTATTTCAGGGAAAGTGAGAAAACATGCATCCTAAACCAGCAAGATCCGTATACTGTACCACTAAAAAATTTAAAAAAGTTCTTCTGAAAGCGCACCATCTACTTAAAAAACCTAATGCTTCATCGCTACTACGACCAGAAAGTGCCGACCACTATTCCATAGATTCAAGCGCTGCGGTGATTTCCACTAACTCTTTAGTAATCTTATTTTGTCTTAAGTAATTATACTGCTTTTGAAGAGACAAAAGAAGCTCTGTAGCATTATCTCCAGCTTTTTCCATAGCAATCATACGAGCACTATGCTCACTAACTAAGTGTTCCTGAAGAAGCGATAAGAAGTGTTTAAAAAAGCACATTTTCTCCCAAGCCTTTAATACTGCAGCAGGATTGGGTGAAAGTAACGGAAGGGTATAATCAAAATACTCTCCAATACTTTTATCAAGCGAAGGAAGAGAAGAAACGGGATTTTTCTTTCTTGGATCGCTAAAGCCTAAAGGGACCCAAATAACCTGTTGAGAAAGTGCATTAATATAGTGCATATACAAAATATAGCACCCCTTCAAAGAAGCGTAAGGCGCAGACTGATATACTCCCTCCAACCATTCTACAGCTTCTTTCTGAGCAAAATTTTGTATATTGTACAAGTATTCAAAACGAATGTGAGGGTATTGGAAGGCGTTGCGTTGTACTAAAGGCGCTATTTTTTTTCCAATAATACTCACTTGATCTAATTGGGGCATTTCCTGCAAACATTCCCATACTGCTTTCTGGATTTTTGTATTAAACCCTCCACAAAACCCTCGGTCCGATGCCAAAACAATCAAATGTCGGGGCTCTTTAGAGGAAGCGCTGTTAGGAAACAGCTGGAAAGCAGTATCTCTAGGCTCTCTCAACGATGTTTTAAGAAAATGAAAATAGTGTAGCTGCTCTAAACGATGGGCTGTAGTGTTAAACTCTTTTTGGGCACGATGCCATTGGTGCTGTGCTTTCAGAAGCTTGGTTTGAGACACCACCTTGAGTGCTTTTGTCAACTGCTCAATCCCCGCAACACTTTTACGCTTTGTGCGTAATTCTTTTAGCGTCATCATACTGGAACAAAATTTTCCTTACATTGTTGAATACACTTGGAAACTGCTTCTTGAGCAGCTTGGGAAAATTCCGTAGTGACTTCTATTTCCTGAACCCATACCGAAGCAGTCTCATTTAATGTTTCCCATAAAAAAGATAAAAACGCCAAAACCTGAGAAACGGGAAGATCATCTAAGTATGCTTGAGTTACGGCGTACAAACTAATCACTTCCTGGGCAAGAGAGCAGGGAGAATTCTGAGGCTGCTTTAAGGTTTCTACGACTCGTTGACCACGCTCTAATGTATGCTTCGTTGCACTATCAAGGTCCGAAGCGAACTGAGCAAACGCCTCTAATTCTTTGTACTGAGCAATTTCTAACTTTACAGCACTGGATACATGTTTAATGGCTCTGGTTTGAGCGGCAGATCCTACACGACTCACAGAAAGCCCTACATTGATGGCAGGACGAAGACCTTTATAAAATAAATCCGCTTCCAGCACTAATTGTCCATCAGTAATAGAAATAATGTTGGTAGGAATGTAGGCAGATACGTCTCCTCCTTGAGTTTCCACGATAGGAAGCGCTGTTAAAGACCCTCCCCCCAAATCATCATTTAATTTTGCCGCCCGTTCTAATAATCGAGAATGAAGATAAAATATATCTCCTGGATAAGCTTCTCGACCCGGAGGACGGCGCAACAACAACGCCATTTCCCGATATGCCACAGCATGTTTTACCAAGTCATCATAGACGATGAGCGCATGTTGCCCCCGGTCTCTAAAATATTCTGCCATGGCGCAGCCTGTATAGGGTGCTAAAAATTGAAGAGAAGCAGATTGGGAGGCGTTAGCACACAAAACAACGCTGTATTTTAGCGCGTCGTGTTCTTCTAAAGTTTTAACGATTTGAGCCACAGTGGAACATTTTTGTCCAATGGCTACATAAACGCAGATTACAGGACAGTGAGGATGCGCGTCGTTAAATTGCTTTTGATTCAAAATTGTATCAATAGCAATAGTAGTTTTGCCAATTTGACGATCTCCAATAATAAGCTCTCGTTGTCCTCGTCCAATGGGTATAAGGGCATCAATAACTTTGATTCCTGTAGCCAAAGGTTCGAATACGCTTTTACGGGCAATCACTGGGGGCGCAGGACGTTCAATCAGACTGTATTCCGGATTTTTTAGGGGTCCTTTTCCATCAATAGGTTCTCCTAATCCATTGACTACACGACCCAATACTCCAGGCCCTACAGCGGTTTTCATCAGCTGTTCTGTGCGCTTTACAACGTCTCCCTGTTGTATATTTTGGGCATCTCCAAAAATCACAATTCCCACTGTATCTTCGTTGAGATTCATTGCCATGCCCTGAGTACCATCACTAAATTCTACTTTTTCTCCAGCCTGCACATGATCAAGCCCCCAAACGGTAGCCACTCCGTCTCCCACACTTAATACAAATCCTACCTGAGCATCTTGGGTGGAAAAAGAAGAATCCTCCTGAGAGAGAATATACTGTTTAATAAGTGTAGAAAACTCAGAAGGGTGTAATTTTGAAGATTTCATAGAGCGTCCTTTTTGTTTTAATTTTTATTTTAATAAAAAGCATTATACTTAATAATTAAACTAAACTTTTCTCCTAGAAAACGTTATTTTTGAGAAACGTTAAAGATTCTACGTAACAGTGATTTGTTGTTTGTTTTAAGGTAATATACGCACGCACTAAAAATTACCTTCGAGAAAATAACTATTAAAAAAAGGTTTTTAGTCCATAAAACACCTTTGCTAAACTTATCTAAGCTTTTGAAATAAAACTAGTTTTTATTATAGCAAAATTTTATAAAAGACGCTAGAGGATGCACACCGTAAATTCTATGATAATTTTTACTGGACATAGATTATGGAATAATTTTTTTGCTCTTTACAGATCCTAAGTGCGAGCCTAAAACATAACTTACCCCTCCCTTCCCCTCACAATTGTGAAAGTCTTCTAATTAGTAGCATAAAGTGTACAATGGATACTATGATTCTTCTCCACCAAGATAGAACTTGCATAATCTTTGGAGCGTTTTGGTAAGTGATTAAGTCAACAAAATGCGCGCTCCACACCCCGTCTTTTTTCCAAAATAGCCACCCTTGGATCAGAAAACCAATATCTCACGTGTGTTCTTCAGGAGATTTTAACGTATTCTTCCATTGGTTTTTGATAATCGGCATTCGCGCAAACACTCTTAAGCGTTGGATAGTGTCTTAACGCTTCTTAAAACACAGAACAGCCTCCAGCAGTATCATGAATATTAGCCCATCAATGCCATATTTTTCAGCTTTATCCGTTATTTTTACACTTTGAAAATCGACTAGACTATAATTGGGGTCGGCATGACGCCCGAATTTCATAGGACTAAGTTTCACAAGATCTTATATCATTTTTTCTAGCACTTTTATAAAAACTATAGACTGTTTTTCAGGGCGGGTATTTTTTGCAAGAAATTCCATTGGAATCCCGGTTTTATCCCATAAATACGGCACGCATCAACAGTTTTGGGGTATCCTTTCAGTTTTTTCCATAATTGTCCCATTCTAAAATAACCTTCAATTAAGAGTTAAATCACTTGAATAGGAGGTAATTTTTTTTCCTGCTACCCCATATTTTTTAATCTATTGATCTCAAATTGTGAAGAAAGGTTCTTATATTCACCCTAGAAAAATAAAGATTTTTTTATTATTATTCTATTATAATTACTTTTGTAAATTATAGTTCAAAAATTAAACATGTTTAAAAAAATATCTGTGTTATTTTTAATGGGAGCAATTCACGGCATCGCAGAGGCCGTATCATTTGATGAACTGAACAACTCCTTTCATGTTCTCCTTGGACACAAGAACTTTCCAATCCCTCAGGAAGTAAAACAAAGGTTGCTCGCTCAACGGACTCAAACTGAACAGCAGGTCAGCAATCAGAGCTTGCCTCTTTCTAGTACGGAAAAAGAAAAGCTGATACACGATTTGCATATAGAAACCGTAAAGACTGCTACCGAGTACTTTTTTACTGAGGAGCAAAAGAAAAGATTTAATAAATTACTTCAAAACAAAAAAATTTCTGATCAACAAAAAGAACCAATGCTAACACAGCTTCGTAACCTTATGCTTCCCCCTCCTCTTTCGGGTCAAAAGATACCTGCTGAGATATCTACTGAAATTGATACAGTACTCTCAGAAATGGAAAAGCTTCATTCTTCAGCAATACAAGAAGAGAAAACAAAGCGCGTTGATGAAAAAGTTACAAAGGTTGTCAGTAATTTAAAAAAACTTAATGAATTAGACGATTTAACAGAAGAAGAGTTGAAAGATTTAGAAGACTTCGACAATGTCCAGAATTCTAATTTTTACTCTGATGAAACATTGAATCGTAAGAATAGCACCTCATCATCAACAGCCTCTGAAAGATCCAATCTCTCCGTAAAAGATCAGAAGGTTAAAGAGGACTTATCGACTTCCCTCGGACAACATCACGTCTTATCGGAGCCACTGGGAATACGTGTTAATAAAGCCCGCTCAAAAGGCATTACTCCTGAGGAAAAAAAACGCCTCTTAAACGATCTTAAAACGGAGTGTAGTAAAAAAGAAAATAAAAAAATAATGGAAGAATATCACAAAAATTCATCTAAAATTACGGAAATAAACCGCGAACTAGAGGAATTAAAAGAAAAATTGAACCAGGATGCTGTTGCCAAAATAAATATGCAAATTAGAGAAAAACCAAAAGAAACGAAAAAGCTATGGGCTGCTTTTGATGCGCTAGGAAAGAGGAATGACGCGTTACGAGAAACAAAGCAAAAATTGGAACAGTATATTGAGTCCAACAAAGAGGCTATAGAAAATCATCAAGGTTATGCCCCCTGCTTAGAAATTATAAAATCAATTGAATCACTACCAGCCCCCCAAGAAAATCAGCCGAAAAAGAAAACAGGAACAGTGGCGGCATATATTAAAAACCTTATGTCTAAACCAAAATAAGAGAGCGCTAAAATAAGATAGGCTTATTCACAAAGAGTATCAATGGAGTAAAAATCATAATTGATGCTTTGCTATATCACTTGGGTTTTCTACAGTGTAAGAAACCCTTTGTGGTGTGATGAGCGTTTTGACGGAACACTGTCCTCCAGAGAAGAAACTCTGTTTAACCATACCGCACTATCCCCAAGATCTAAGTCTCTAGACGCCCCCTAAATACTCCATCCTTTTTTTATTATTTTTTTATTATTTTTTATTATAATTGTTTTTGTAAATTGAACTTTAAAGGATAAAAATGTTTCAAAAAAATGTATATTATATATTATTTTTACTCTTGGCAATCCATAGCGACGCAAAAGCTGAGTTAACTGAAAAATTGAAAAAACGCATTGCGGAGATCGAGAAAAACACAAATACTCGTTCTACTAATGAAATAGAGGCGCTGTTAAAGGATCTTCAAGAACATTGCAATCAAGAAAAAGAAATAAGAGACTTAAAAAACGACAAAATCATTCTTGGTAAACTTTCTGAACTACAGAATGAAAGGAATAAATTGTCTCAAGAATTAAAGAGTTCCAACGATGAAAACACAAAAAAAAAGCTTAACGAAATAGAAATAGAACTAAAAATTTTTCTTGCGAGTAAAGATAATCAAGACCCTATGGAAAGATATACACACTATGAGAATTGTGTGGGTCATGTCCACAATATAAAAAAACTTTTGCTACAAATTCCCCCAAGCGTACCAAAGCCAGAATTACAAAAGGAAGAATCAGATACGGCCCCTCTCAAGATTAAGGGACAAGAACAGTTAGCTGAATTACCAAAGATATTAGAAGACAAGATAAAACAAGCCCCGTTACCTAAAGAATTACAAAAACAGGTTGATGCGGTAGTTCAAAAGAGGACCATTCCTGATAAGAAAAAAAATCTGCTATTAAGGGAGATTTCAACACACTGTAATAGGAAATTAGAAGAAAAAATAATGGACGAATATAATAAACTCGATCCTCAACGTAAGGCTTTGGAAAAAGAAGTGAACGATTTAGGAAAAAAAGTAAATGTAAAAGCTTATAATAAGCTACTGGCTAAGAAAGAGAAAAACAAACAACAAGCGGAGGAACTGGAAAATGAGTTTTTGAAAATAGAAACGCAATATAACGAAAAAAAATCTAAATTGGAAACAATAGTCCGGGAAATGAACTATTATAAGGTTTATCCACAGGCAGGAGCAATAAATGAAAAGAATTCAATGAGTGAAGCTTGTGTTCAAGCAACGAAGGCGATTAACGATATACAAAATGTGTAATAATAAATTATTAACAAAAAAATTAATATTCAGTAAAATTTAGAGTATAATCTATCATGAATAAAAAATATGATTAAATATTTTGATAGTGTTAAAAATATGGAATTGCAAAGCTTATTATGTATCTAATGAAAAAATCTGACTCTTATGAACAATAAATAAATTGGAACAGTATATTGCGTCCAACAAAGAAGCTATAGAAAATAATCAATATTATAGCCCCTGTTTAGAAATTATAAAATCAATTAAAGCACTAACAGCCCCCCAAGAAAATCAGCCGAAAAGAAAACAGGAACAGTAGCAGCATATATTAAAAAATTTATTTCTACATAAAAATAAGGGAGTACGATAGGCTTATTAACAAAGAATATCAATGGGGTAAGAATTATAATGATTTTCTATAGCACTTGGGTTTTTTAAAGTGTAAAAAACCCTTTGTGGTGGGATGAGGATTCTAATGGAACACGATCCTCCAGAGAAGAAACTCTGTTTAAACAGACCGCACTACCCCCAAGGTCTAAGTCTCTAGACGCCCCCTAAATACTTCATACTTTTTTTATTATTTTTTTATTATAATTGTTTTTGTAAATTGAACTTTAAAGGATAAAAATGTTTAAAAAAAATGTATATTATATATTATTTTTACTCTTGACAATCCATAACGACGCAGAAGCTATATTCCCTGAAGAGCTGGAACACCGCATTGAGGAGATGCGTAAAAACAAGGAGGCTCTTTCTCCTGAGAAAAAAGAGAAGCTGTTACAGGATCTTAAAAAAGAGTACGAATCCGACAAAATCTTTCTAAAAAATTCAAAAATTTATGAACAATATCAGAAATTGGATATAGAACTTAAGGATTTGCAAGAAAAAGTAGGTTCGTCAGGTCAGCAGAAATTAGAGGAAACAATCAATAAAAACCCAAAACAAAAAAAGAAACTAGAAAATAATTTCCGTCAATTATCAGAGACATATCAAAAAAAATTAGAGGAGTTTAGAAGGCTAGAAGAAGACACGTTGATAAAACAAAATAAGTATTATTTGGATACAATAAAGGAACTAGAAGAGCTTAAACCAGAGTTACCAAATCCGGAAACGCTTTATAGTAATGAAAAAAAGCAGTTGGAGAGATTAAAAGAAGAAGTGAAAACGAAGATAGAAAATGCTCTGTTACCTAAAGAATTACAAAAAAAAGTTAATGAGGCAGTTAAAAAGGGGGCCATTCCTGATAAGAAAAAAAATCTTCTATTAAAGGAGATTTCAACACACTGTAAGAAAAGTAAAAAAGAAAGAATGATGGACGAATTTTATAAACTTGATCCTCAACGTAAGGCTTTGGAAAAAGAAGTGAACGATTTAGGAAAAAAAGTAAATGTTAAGGCGGAGACTGAACTACAGGCTAAGATAAAGAAAAACCCAGGACAACAGCAAAAATTGAAGGATGAGTTTAAACAAATAGAAAAGCAATATAAGACAAAAAAATCAGAATTGGAAGAAATAGTCAAAAAAATGAACTATTATGCCACCTCCTCAAAAGAGGGGACAGAAGAAGTATTCAATCGTCCTTGTTTCGAGGCAAAGGAGAACATTCAGAATATAAAAAACGAAAAATTTAAAGAATCAATCCTCCGTGTCTCCAAGTAAAACGAGAACATTCAAAATGTAAAAAACAAAACATTTAAAGCTTAACCTTCCTTGAAACTCGACTTATGTGTCAAGTCTTTTCTTACCTGAGTCAAACCGTAGAACAATAATCTTCCACGCTAGCCTAATGCCGCGGTGAACACCTGGTCTAATTATTTGATTAACCTCCCGATGAGTTGTTTTACTTGCAATTTAACAGCTCTAGTTTTAAATCTAAACCATTGTACGTTATTTACTCATTTTTTATAAGAGCTACTTTGTCTCATCAATCAAAAACTGACAATCTAAAAAAGAAAGGTAGACTAGAAACGTAAGAAATAAAAAGAATTTTGTCCGTAGTAAGTATTAACCATGAATAAAAAACCGAAATTTTCCTACGGACTATAAGGAATTAAACAAAAGAATTCATTAGAGGAAAAATAAATTTTAAAATATCTGCATACACATGTTCAACAGACTGATCTGCTTGAATTATATGCAAACGTTTTGTCTCGTAATAAAAATCTAAAATATCTTTCATACTTTTGTCAAATACTTGAAGACGCTTCAAAACAACTGATTCCTCGTCATCAGAACGTTTCACGAATTCTCTAGCACCACATACAGTGCACACATCAATCATCTGACAATAATCTTTTTGACAGCGCACACATGAGGAGCGCTTTCGAATACGTTCTAAAACTTTTTCTGGAGAAATTTTCAATAAAATAACGATTTCTATACGCAGCAAACCGGATACAGAATATTTTTCTACCGCTTCAGCTTGCTCAAATGATCGGGGCACTCCATCCAATATAATCCAATTACTCTCGTACTTAAAAAGTTGTTCTTTTAAAACTTCTATCACGTCCTCAGTACTTAAGTATTCTCCCCGCTTTAATATATTTTCAATCTTTTGACCCAAAGAAGTTTTTTGCATAACCTCAGCTCTTAAAAATTGTCCCATAGAGATTAAAGGAATATTTAATTTTTCCGAAAGTAAGGTGCTCTGAGTCCCCTTTCCAGAACCTGGGGCTCCAAACAATACAAGACCTTTTTTCATTATTTTATCTCTTTTGTTTTTTAAATAAACGACTATATTGGTGGGAAACAACGTAGGAAAAAAACTGAGATGTAGTTTCAAGAGTGACACTCACTGCAATCAAAACACTCGTTCCTGCAATGGGAAAAGATATATAGAACAATTTACTTAAAACATCGGGAAGGACTACAACAGATGCAATATAAACAGAACCCACCACCGTCAATCGATTTAATAAGTAAGTAAAATAATTTGCTGTCATTACCCCCGGACGTAAAGGATGCACTGAGATATGGCTATTCATAAGCTCCTTCGCTTTTTCCTCAGGATTAAAAACAATAGTTGTGTAAAAAAAGGAAAAAAAGATAATAAGCCCTACGCGTACAAAAATAGAAACGACAGGGTGTACAAATAACAACTTGAGTAAAGGGCCAATAATCCAAAAGTGGTCCATAATTTTAAGATTAGCCAAGGTATAAAAAAGTCCCAACAGTGCCATAGCAAAAATTGGCGGAAGAACTCCCGTAGGATTTAGTTTCAAAGGAATGTAAGGACGTTCAATATGATGTTGAGAACCTACCTCGGGACGACGAGAGTACTGCACCCCAACTTTATAGTAAGCTTTCTCCATAAAAGTAATAAAATATACAAAACATCCTAAACCCAAAACACCCAAAATCACTTCAAAAAACGTAATTCCGCCTGTACGGCCCAATTCTAAAACTTGAAATAAACTTTGAGGTAAGCTAGCAATAATTCCGGCATAAATCAACATAGAAGAACCATTTCCAATGCCTCGTGCAGTAATTTGTTCCCCTAACCACATTAAAAAAAGAGTAGCACCAACAATAGTAGTTATTGTACTAAAATGAAAAAACAATCCCGGATCTAGTACTAAACCTGGAATCGAGCTTAACAAAGAAGCTAAACCTGCAGCTTGAACTGTAGCCAAGCCAATGGTTCCATAGCGCGTGTACTGACTGAGCTTTCTTCTTCCTGCTTCCCCTTCTTTTTTAAGGGTAGTAAAATGAGGAAACACCACAGTCATAAGTTGAATAATGATACTGGAAGAGATGTAAGGTCCCAAGTTAAGAGCAAAAATACTCATTCGTTCCAAAGCACCACCCGAAACGATGTTAAACATCTTCAATATTCCCTGAGAAGTATAATCTCCCGCCAGAACACGCATCCCCACCGGATCAATCCCGGGTACAGGAATATAAGTACCCAAGCGATAAATAATAAAAATCCAGAGCGTAAAAAAAATTCTTCGATGTAAATCAGAAGCTTTTAAAAAAGCATCAAGACTTAAATTGTTTAAAATATTCTGAGAAAGCGAATGTTTAGACATAACTAACCTATAAATGCTATGGAGTTTTAGAAACTAATACACATGTTCCCTTAACGCTATGAATTTTAGACTGAGCTTGACATGAAAAAGCGTCTGCAACAATATGGACAGGATAACTAAGAGTTCCCCGTCCTAGTATCTTTAGGGGAAACACTTTCTTTTTGAAAAATCCCTTTTCAACAAGAACATCAAGTGTTATAGGAAAAGAGACATCTAAACAACCAGAATCTATTGCTTGTTGAATGCGATCTAAGTTCACTGAACAAAAGCGAGATCTTCGAAAGGGTACAAATCCCATTTTAGGTAATCGACGACATAAAGGCATCTGCCCCCCCTCAAACCCTTTAATACTAACTCCAGAACGGGCAGTCTGTCCTTTCCCGCCTCTAGAAGAAGTTTTTCCTCTTCCTGAACCAATGCCTCGTCCAACACGACGAGATGCTTTTCTAGCGCCTAGGCAATCTTTTAAGTCATTTAACATATTTTCATCCTAACTAAATGTTCTACTTTATGAATCATCCCTAACACTGAAGGACAAGCAGGCAATACTTTAGAATTACCCAACTTTCCCAACCCAAGAGATTTTAAAACTTTTCTCTGAGTATGAGAAACGCGAATTGAACTTCGATACTGCGTACAATGATAGTATTTCATGCTTCTACTCCTTGTAAAAATTCCCCATAAATTTCTTCTAATTTTTTATCTCGCTTCCGACTAACAACACGAGGAGTTTCCATCCCCTTAAAAGCTTCAAAGGTTGCACGCACCACATTATGGGGGTTTCCCGAACGCAAAGTTTTGGATACAACATCCTGAACTCCCATAACATCAAAAATAGCACGCATAGTTCCTCCTGCAATAACACCCTTTCCTTTTTTCGCAGAGCGAATACACACTTCTCCCGCGCCGTATTTCCCCAATACATCATGAAAAAAAGTTCTACCCTCTTTCAAAGGAACACGAATAAGATGCTTTGAAGCCTGATCTGTAGCTTTTCTAACAGCACTAGCCACCTCCTTGGCTTTACCAGAGCCAAAACCACAGCGGCCTTTTCCGTCTCCTACGACTACCAAAGCTGAAAAATTAAACCGCTTTCCTCCTTTTACTACTTTAGAGACACGAGAAACCTTTACTGTAACTTTCATCAGTTCTTTTTCTTTGTATTTATTACTTGAATACCGTTCTTTCTGAAGATTTTCTCTCATTCCAATAACGCTCCCACTAAAACTTTAATCCGCAAGCTCTTGCCGCATCTGCCAAAGATTTAACCCTACCATGAAACTGATAATAGCCTCGGTCAAAAACTACATCTCTGAGTCCTTTTTCCATAGCACGCTTCGCAATAGTTTCTCCCACCCAATATGCTGCTTTACAATCGCCACCTCTAGAAGCAGCCCGATAGTCTTTTTCCAGAGAAGAAGCACTAACAACAGTATGTTGCGCAACATCATCAATAATCTGGGCATAAATATGTGAATCTGAGCGGAACACAGAGAGACGATGTCGATGGATATTTTTTCTGTTTTTTAACTTTTCTCGAACACGATGCTTTCGCCTTTCTTTTGTAGAAGATTTGTATAACATATAGACCCCTTACTTTGTTTTTCCTTGTTTCATGCGTACGTACTGCCCTTGAATACGAATTCCCTTACCTTTATAAGGCTCTACTTGGCGAATTTTTAAAATAGAAGAGACTGTATGTCCCAAAAGAACTTTATTTGAAGAAAAAAGTCTAAATAAAGTAGGTTTCTCCACAGATAAGAATACGCCATAAGGTAAATTACAAATCACATCATGACTATACCCTACGGCCAACTTGATTCCATTTTCATGAGGCTCTACTTTGTATCCAACACCAACAAGTTCTAAAGTTTTACTAAAAGAGTTCACTAACCCCTCAATATCTGCTTTTAATAAACTTGAATAAGTTCCCAATTCACTAATTCTAGTACGTTGTTCTTTCCTTGTCAACATCGAAGAATCTTGTGATGATAACGTTAGCCAGAACTTATTATCTAAATGAGTCACAACAATATAACTTGGAATAGATCTTTTAACTTCCTCTATACCATGAGAAAAAATAATTATTCCTAATTCTTGTCTATACTTCACTTCTTGAGGGATCGTTATCCCTGCGCTTGCAATACGAGGAACTTTAATTTTTAATACTTTTTTAGTGATTACCATATTTTCTACCATACTGTTAATAAAATTTTCCCCCCCACGCCTAATGCTCGAGCCTTCACGTCTGACATAATCCCACGGGAAGTGGTTAATATTGCATTTCCTAACCCTGCCACAACACGATGTTTATCACTGAATTTCTGATAAAAATGCACACTAGGCTTGGAAACACGCTTAATTTCCCGAATAACAGGACGAGAACGATAATATTTAAGATGTATCTTAAACATGGCACGACTTACAGTGTCACCGATTTCAGAGTAGGACACAATATATCCTTCTTGTACCAGAACATCCAGAACACCTTTTTTGAGTTTAGAAACTGGAACCAAAACTGTTTCTTTTTTTCTTTGCTGTGCATTTCTAATACGCGTTATCATATCCCCAATAGGATCTGTAAAAGCCATTTTATTTTCTCCTTATTTTACCAACTTGACTTCTTTACACCTGGCAAATCTCCCGCCAAAGCCAGTTCTCTAAATTTTATGCGAGACAGAGCAAAAAGACGATATACTCCTCTAGACCTACCTGTCAACATACACCGATTTCGTATACGAACGGCACTACCGTTACGCGGAAGCTTAGAAAGCTTTAAAACGTATTTAAAGCGCTCTTCTAAAGAAAGACTCTTATCATGAATAGACTTGTTTAAAGAAAAACGCTTTAGCTTATCTCTTTGAACAATTTTTTTCTTTCGATGATTATTTTCTATTAAACCTTTTTTAGCCATTCTTTACTCCCTAAATGGTATGCCAAATTTTTTTAATAAAGCTAATCCCTCTACATCAGTAGACGCGCTTGTAACCAAAACAATCTGCAACCCCAAAGTTTCTTTCACTTGATCATAGTTAATTTCTGGAAAAATTTGCTGCTCTTTGATTCCCAAAGAATAGTTTCCTTTTCCGTCAAAACGTGTTTTCATTCCACGAAAATCTCGCATTCGGGGCATCGCAATATATACAAACCTACGAAGGAAATCATACATGCGTTTTCCTCTCAAAGTTACTTTTAATCCCAAAGCCATTCCCTCTCTGATCTTAAATCCTGCATTAGACTTTCGAGCGTGTGTTACTACGGGCTTTTGTCCGGAAATTCGACTAAGTGCAAATTCCGCAGACTCAGAAAAAGATTGATCACCCATTTTTCTACCAAAAGAAGCATTCAAAACAATTTTCTCCAATCGAGGAACTTGATGAACATTTTGATAAGAAAATTCTTCTATCAAAGATGGTTTTATATTGTTTTCATACAAAATTCTCATCTAACCCTCCCAATTATTTCTCCAGACCGCTTAGCATAACGAAACTTTTCTCCATTTTCATCAAACTTAAACCCGATTCGTGTCAAAACATTTCTAGACCAGTATTGATAAGAGTTTTCTTTGAATTCTGGGTCAATAATCATAATATTTGACCAATGTATCCCAAGGTTTTTTTTAAAAATTCCCCCCTCCGGATGCGAAGAAGAAGGTTTAGTGTGACGAAGGAACTCACCTGCGCCTTCCACAAGTACTCTGTGACGCGCGTAGTCTATAGCTATAACAGTACCGCGAGCTCCTTTATCCCGCCCCGTAATAACGACAACGCTGTCTCCTTTTTTAATTTTACACTTCATTAGTACACCTCAGAAGCTAAAGAAACTATCTTAGAATATTTTGCTCGTAATTCTTTACTTACTGGACCAAAAATACGTGTTCCAATAGGATCTTGATTTTTTAATAAAACCGCAGCATTTTCACTAAAAACAATCGTGGTACCATCTGATCGTGTAATTGGACTTTTTACGCGAACGATGACAGCACGCACTACAGATCCAGGGGCAACTTTGGCACCCGGAACGGCTGTTTTAACGGAAGCAACAATAACATCTCCTACACTTGCTACACGTCGTTTAGCTCCTCCTAGTACTTTAATACACATCAAAATTTTTGCACCGGAGTTATCTGCTACTTGCAAACGAGTCTGCATTTGAATCATTGTACATTCTCCACGTTTCTTAAAACAACCCAATGCTTTCGTTTGGAAAGAGGACGACTTTCTTCAATAACTACCACAGATCCAATATTAAAGTTATTTTTTTCGTCATGAGCCATATATTTTTTTCTTTTCAACATTTCTTTGTGATACAAAGAATGTCGCTGCCTCTGGTGCACCAACACCATCACAGTTTTATCTGAAGATTTCTTAATAATCTGTCCTATAAATTGACGTTTTGCCATTTTTATCTTCCCTTTTGACGTTGAGTCATAATCATTTTCAAACGAGCAATATTTCGACGTACCACACGAATTTGATGGGGTAATGCTTTAGTTTGAGGATCTTTTTTTGTAAAACAAAACCCAGCGCGCTGCCTCAAAAGCCCATAAAACTCATTAGAAAGTTCTTGAGGCGACATACTTATTAGAGTTTTTAAATATTCTTTACTTTTCATTCTATTCTCCTTGGCTAGAGCGCTTTATAAAACGTCCCCCAATTGGAAGTTTAGCAGCTGCCAACCGTATAGCTTCTCGAGCAATATCCTCAGAAACATTACTAATTTCAAAAAGCACACGCCCCGGAGCCACCCGACAAACATATCGATCAATACTTCCTTTTCCACTTCCCATACGAACTTCTGCAGGTTTAGCAGTGACAGGAACATTGGGAAAGCAACGAATCCAAACACGACCAACACGACGCATATAACGGGTCATACTTTTGCGAGCTGCTTCAATTTGACGAGAATCAATACGCCCAGAACTTTCTGCCTTCAATCCGTATTCTCCAAAGGCTACAGTATTCCCACGAGCTGCATTTCCATGAATTCTTCCTTTAAAAGCTTTCCGAAATTTTGTTTTTTTTGGTGCCAACATTGCTTTCTACCCCACACGATTAATAGACGTTTCACCCAAACGTCGTTCCACTAAAGAAGATCCTTTTTCCAATACATCTCCTCGGTAAATCCAAACTTTCACTCCACAAACTCCCGAAGTTGTGTGCGCTTCACTACACGCATAGTCTATATCGGCTCGAAAAGAATGTAAAGGAAGTCTTCCTTCTAAATGCCACTCAGTGCGAGCAATCTCAATCCCTCCCAAACGACCACCACAGTTAATACGAATTCCTTTTCCGCCCATTTTTAACGCAGAAGCTGCAGACTTTTTCATTGCTCTTTTATAAGAAGCACGCTTTTCAAGTTGACGAGCAATATCATCTGCTACTACTTGAGCGTAAAGCTCTGGCTTTCTAAGTTCCACAATGTTAAAAAAGCAAGAAACGTCATGTTGTTTTTTCAACTGGGAGAGTAAATCGTCAATCCCTGCTCCTTTTTTTCCAATCACCACACCAGGACGCGCGACGTAAACAGTCACATGAGGCTTTTTATCTAAGCGAGACACAACAATCCTTGAAACACCCGCGCTAGAAAGTTTTTTTTGAAAAAAAGATCGAATTACAAGATCCTCTTGTAAATAAGAAGAGTATTGTTTTTTTTCTGCAAACCAAAGGGCGTTCCATCCTCTGTTTATTCCTAATCTTAACCCGATAGGATTTGTTCGATGTCCCATTTATTTTTCCTCCAAAATAACACGCACCTGACTAAAAGGTTTTCGAATTTCCCCGGAATGGCTTCTTCCACCAATATGGCGGCGACGCAAAACCATATTTTTTCCTACTGTTATCTCTGATATACATAAAGCATCAGGATCTAACTGAAAGTTGTTCACTGCATTAGCTTTTGCAGAAAGCAAAAATTTTTTCACATCAGGGGCAATAGATTTTTTCATACCGTCTAATATTCTAATAGCTTTTTTTAGAGGATGTCCTCGAAGACAAGAAATCACAAGACCTAACTTCTGTGGACTAATACGTATCATGCGCCAACATGCATGCACTTTCTTTTTTTCATTCATTGAACTCTCCTAACGTTTTGTCTTTTTATCTCCAGAATGTCCATAAAAAGTACGCGTAGGAGAAAATTCCCCAAGCTTGTGACCCAACATGGCTTCTGTTACTAAAACGGGAATAAACTTACGTCCGTTATGTACTGCAAAAGTCACCCCTATCATTTGGGGTAAAATAGTAGAGCGCCGGGACCAAGTTTTAATCGGAGAACTTCTCCCAGATTTTTTTAAATTCTCAACTTTTTTTATAAGATGAAAGTCTACAAAAGGTCCTTTCCAAACTGATCTAGTCACAACAACTCCTTTTTATTTTTTACGACGACTGACAATAAATTTCCACGATTTAGCCTTCTTAGAACGGGTACGTAAGCCTTTAGCATTTTGTCCTTGCGGAGATACTGGGTGCCTTCCCCCAGAGGTACGTCCCTCACCTCCTCCTAAAGGATGATCTACGGGATTCATGGCAACACCACGAACATGAGGCCGACGTCCCAACCACCTATTACGTCCTGCCTTCGCTAAACAAATATTTCGGTGATCTGCATTAGATACAACACCGACCGTAGCCCAACAATTTTTGTGAATTTTACGAACTTCACCAGAAGGAAGACGTAATAAAACATAGTTTAACTCTTTTCCCATAACTTGAGCATACGTTCCTGCTGAACGAGCGACTTGAGCTCCTTTTCCAACTTTTAGCTCCACGTTGTACACAAAGGTTCCCGAAGGAATTCGAGATAACGGAAGAGCGTTTCCTTCTCGAATTTCACACCCCTCTCCTGCGTATACAGTTTGTCCAACTTTCATACCAGAAGAGGAAATAACGTAACTTAAAGAAGAAGAATTATCTGAGTTTCTACGAGAAAGTAGCGCCAAAAAAGCACTCCGGTTAGGATCATATTCTAACCTCTCTATAAGAGAAGCAGACACCTTGTTTTCACCAGGGTTTCGGCTAAAGTCAACTACCCTGTACAATTTTTTACTTCCTCCCCCACGAGAACGGCAGGTAACGCGTCCTTGAGCATTCCTACCCCCAGTTTTTTTTTTACAGTAAACTAAAGATTTTTCAGGGCGTCCTTTCCAAAGCTCAGATCGGTTAATAGTGACTAATCCCCTACGCCCCGGAGAAGTGGGATTATGATGCTTTAAAGTCATTGTGTCCCTCCTAAATTCAAATTTTTATCCAAAGCCTGTCCTTCAGAAAGCCTAATAATAGCTTTCTTGTAAGTGGTTGTAACCCCCTGACGCCCCTTAAATTTTCGATTTTTTCCTTTAACAATAAGAGTATTCACTGAAAGTGCGTCAACGTCAAACAAGCGCTTTAAAGCTTCTTTAATCTGCATTTTGTTTGCCCAAAAAGCCACTCGAAAAACATATTGATTTTTATGTTGACTTAATAAAAAAGACTTTTCAGTTACAACCCCAAAAAAAATAGTACTTAAAACTTGAGGCTCAGAAAGCTTTTTTTTGTGATCTTTATTCCAAAACCGATGTATCATGGCTGTAACCTCTCTTCTATATGCTGTAAACTACTTTTTGATATAATCAAATTTTTATGTCGTAAAATATCATAAACATTCAACCCATCTTGGTGTAAAACATTATAACAAGGCAAATTTGAAACACTTCTTTCAACGTTTGCATAGGTACTATCAGAAGCAATCAATAAAGCACTGTCAGATCCAATCTTTCTAAAAAACCCTTGACAATCTTTAGTTTTTAATGATAAAGGAACCGAATGATCTTCTAGAACAAACAAATTTCCTTCTTGCTTTTTCAGAGAAAGCGCAACACGAAGACCCAAAGATCTAACTTTTTTGTTCAGACTATAACTATGACTTCTTACAACTGGACCAAAAATAACTGCTCCCCCTACAAATTGGGGAGAACGACGAGAACCGTGCCGTGCTTTTCCAGTTCCTTTCTGACGATAAGGCTTCCGTGTTGTTCCTGAAATCTCGCTAATTCCTTTTGTTTTATGATTTCCGGAACGACGCTTTGCTAACTGCCACAAAACAACTCTCGCAAGAATATCCTTGCGTAAAGTTTGCTGAAAAATGAACGGAACAAGCTCTACTTCCCCTACAGCCTTCCAATACCAATCTAATACTGGAAAACACTCTTTTTGATCCATATTCATACCCTCGCCTCAACCAACTCAGCACTTTCATCACCGTTAATTTTCAATTCAAACACTCCAGGCCATATTACTTCATTTGAAGAAGGAATTTTTACAGCATCTCGAATCTTTATCCAAGCCCCTTTAGGACCAGGAACCGCTCCAGCCACAACGATTAAGCTTTCTTCATCTAAGGTTTCTAATACTCTCAAGTTTTGCTTAGTAACAGTAACACACCCCATATGTCCAGCCATTTTTTTACCTTTAAACACTTTACCAGGATCTTTTCGATGTCCAGTAGATCCATGAGAACGATGAGAAACTGAAGTTCCGTGACTTGCAGGCAATCCTCTAAAACCCCAACGTTTCATACCCCCAGAAAATCCTTTTCCAATAGAGGTTCCAGTTACATCGACCCACTGCCCCGGAGTAAAGTGAGATGCTTTTAAAACCGAACCCTCTGGAATAATACCATCCTCACTTACAATGAATTCACAAAGTTTACTAAAAAAAGGAACCCCCTGCTTTTGAAAATACCCTTGAAGTGGCCGAGAAACTTTCTTTTTAGCCTTCGCTCCTATTTGAAGAGAAATGCGCTGTCCTTCCTTTCTACATCTCACAACACAGGAATCTACTTGCAACACTGTTGCAGCAACAATTTTATTTTTTTCTACAACCCGAGTCATTCCTATTTTACGAGCTATTAGTCCTACACGCTGCTTCATAAAAAAATTTTCACCCCACCTTAATTTGTATATTAACGTCTGACCCTAAATCCAAACCTTTAAGCGCCTCAATGACTGAAGATTGGGGCGGAATTTCTAAGGTAATGAACCGACAATGCGATGCAATTTCAAACTGGTCTCTTGCTTCTTTGTTAACGTGAGGAGATCGTAACACGGTAAATTTACGAACTCTCTTAGGAAAAGGAACAGGACCAGAAACACTAGCACCAGAACGAGAAGCGGTTTCTGCAATAGAATTTACTGCACGTGCCAAAGATGCCGGATCATAACTTCTTAAATACATTGTAATCTTTTGAAAATTCGACATCAATCTACCCTAATATTTCTGAAACTACGCCAGAGCCAACAGTTTTGCCCCCTTCTCTGATGGCAAACCGATCTCCCTCCGTCATTGCAATAGGAGAGATCATCTCAACAGAAAGAGTCACATTATCCCCGGGCATAACCATTTCACGTCCCTCTTCAAGCTGTATACTGCCAGTAACATCGGTAGTACGAAAATAAAATTGAGGACGATAATTGCTCAAAAAAGGTGTGTGACGCCCCCCCTCCTCCTTAGTCAAAACGTAAATAGCAGCTTTAAACTTAGTATAAGGCTTCACGCTTCCTGGTTTTGCCAAAACCTGTCCCCGCTCCACGTCTTCTTTTTTAATCCCTCGAAGCAAAACTCCCACATTATCTCCCGCAAGAGCTTCATCTAAAAGTTTACGAAACATCTCCACTCCTGTAACTACACACTTCACCGTATCTCGCAAACCAATAATCTCTACTTCTTCTCCTACTTTAACTTTTCCTCGCTCTACGCGACCAGTCACCACTGTACCACGACCAGAAATAGAAAAAACATCTTCTACCGATAACAAGAAGGGCTTTTGTATATCACGCTCCGGTGTAGGAATATAATCATCCACGGCATCCATTAATTTTTTAATACATTCAGATGCCTCTGGAGTATTTTCATTCAAACTTCTCGCAGCAGAACCTCGAATAATGGGAGTATTTTCTCCATCGAACCCATATTGCGTCAAAAGTTCTACGATTTCCATCTCTACTAAGTCTACTAATTCAACGTCTTTCATCAAGTCTATCTTATTGATAAATACGACCATCTTAGGAACACCTACTTGACGGGCGAGCAAAATATGTTCTCGGGTCTGAGGCATGGGACCATCCGTGGCAGAAACTACCAAAATTGCACCATCCATTTGGGCAGCACCGGTAATCATATTTTTTACATAATCCGCATGTCCCGGACAATCTACGTGGGCATAATGTCTTTTTTCTGTCTCATACTCTACATGAGCCGTAGAAATCGTAATTCCTCGAGCACGCTCTTCAGGAGCAGCATCAATTTGATCGTATGCCTGAAATTGCCCTCTGCCATGTTGACTAGCGTATTTCGTAATCGCTGCTGTCAACGTAGTCTTTCCATGATCAACGTGCCCAATAGTACCGATGTTAACGTGAGGTTTACCACGCTTAAACGTTTCTTTCGACATAAAACTCTTTTCTAACTTTATTTTCATAATATGTAGCACATTTCCACCAATACAATCAAGAGCATATTCTAAAAAAACTTATTTTTCTCTTTTTTAGCATAGGTATGTATCAGTGCCAGATTGTGATAACGTAGATCAATAGTAAACATTTGCGGATCGTTTTTCCAGAGTTGTTAATGACTGAATCCATAAGATGTTAAATCTTTAAACGGTTTAAGTCCCTTGGTATAATTAATTAAGTCTTCACACGCATTATAGGATTCTGTTTACGTTGATCATAAGTATCATAAATTTCTCTTTTAAGCATCTTGTACAAATACTATCAAAATATCGTTATATTAATTCATCTTTTGATAAATTTAATATTCTTTATCAATGAATTATCTTATGGAGTGCTATAAGAGCACAGCTTGGATAAAATTCCTTGAAAATGGCGCAACTTCAGACTGCCCCTATGGTTTAAGGGGCTTAACGTAAACACTACTTTAATGCTCTATTAATGGCTATACAAAGCTAAACTTTTTCTTTATTATGGTTAAAGTTACCTTAAATTAGGTACGTAGAGGGCAAAAATAAAAATATCCACAAGCCCATAAAGTATATACGCCTTAAGTTAAAGAAAAACACAAAAGAAAACATTAAAAGTGTTTGAGACACACAGGAATATAGTTGGTAGATGGCATAAAAACGTTTCGAGTGTCAACGTAAACTGGACTATTGAAACGGGAGAATATTAATTTGTCAAAGAAGAATAAAAATATTAGATTGCAAGATATCAGGAATGAGTTTTCCATAAGCAAAGGTAAGCGGAAGCAAAGGATGTGCCACTGAAGTATTCAAACAACTAAAAAAAAGTCACATGGATACACAGTCTTGTATATATTGCTTAAAGTAATGTTGATATAGCAATTTGCAAAGATAGAGATTAGAAAAAAAAAACAAAACACTGGTTTCTAAAAAGAGTGGTAAATATTACAAAAAAAGCTGTCACATAGTGCGCTTAATGAAGACGCAATCCATCGCACCTATGCGTTTTAACGGTTTTTACAACATAGATCTTTTTAATCATTGGGAAAAACAGTATTGAATCAAAGCAGTAAATCCCGGACAAGGAGTAATTTGGGATCATCCCTCGTTCTATAATCTAACTTATAAGAAACAAGAATTAATGAAATCAGTTGACTGTGGACTAGTGTTCTGACCACCATATTCGCCTGATCTATCCCCTATTGAGAAATGCTGGGCTAGTATAAAACGACGGATTAAGCGTAATATTACTCAATGCGCTAAATTCTATAAGGCCTTACTTCAATTATTTTGAATCTCATTTTCAAACTAAATTTACTATAAGTGTTGTTAAACGAGAATTTTTTGACCTCATAAGCGTACATTTTACCGTTTCTCTCTTCTTCTACTTGGCCACGGTTTTGGACTTAATGGCATAGAAAGAACGATCAAAATCTCTTGATTGTTTTTTATTTTCGAACCTATGGACTCAGCGGGTCTGGCACATTTGTGTAGTACTACCGCACAATCTAGTATTGTACATCTAAGGCATATTATTCTAAATTATTGCTTACTGCAAATCACTAAGACCCCCATAAAGAGAAAATCTATCAAGGGGGACTGCGTAAGGTCACTGAATAGAATGATCGTTTACTATCGAAGCGTTTTATACAAAATTTTTCATGAGGGGGCTCTGAGCACAACGCTTTTCTGCTTTACAGAAAATATAAATTTTGCCATAATCAGAAAAAATGATTTTTTTCAGGATTCTCTATTGAAAAAACAAATAACTTCACAACAAACAGCCCAGCAAAAATTAGAAAGTTGTGTAGTCTATTGGTGTAATGCGCTTCAGCCTAAAGAAAAAGTTTTACCCCAAGTTGTTGAAAAAATTCTTCTTCAGCGTAGGCGGTGCAGTATTCTAGGGCAATCATTTCAGGAAGCAGAGCGATGGGATGATCAGTTATGGACCTTCAGTTCAAAATCTTTTTTAGCCCACGGCAGTGATCTAAAAGAGGATAGACCCGAAGATCACCCCATATGGATCACCCGAGGACTTACTAATGAAAATAATTCACACTACGGAATTCTTACAGGATACATCCCGCAAGAAGCGTTAAATATTTATCTTTTTAGCCACTGGATTTGGATTTTAATGTCGGAAGAGACTGATGTATTTCAACACGCCACCACTTGGATTCAGAATAAAGCCGTTCAAGCATCTTGGGTATGGCGCTATCATAATGCCCAGTGGAAAAAAGGTGTATGGATTTGATCCGACATTTAGTAGTAGCTATGATGTGTGTAAACAGTTTAGGAGGCTGCTCTTTAGGAACCCAGTGGCGCGGTGAAAAGACAGTGGAGCAAAGCCAAGAAATTCCTCTTGCCTGGGTTCCCTGGATAAGCCAAGAACAGCAACAAGAAGAAAAAAAACGTATTTTTCCCTGTTATCTTGCACTCAAACGCCGTCAGGAATGTGCCCAGCGCGCTCTAAATCTTCAGTTCTACAAACTAGACTCTACCTTATGCAAATAGCTGGTCGTAGAATTGCACTGGTAGGAGGCGAAGGAAGCCTGCCGTTTTTAGTAAAAGACGCCTTGAAAACTCAAGGATGGCATGTGTTTGTTTTGGCTTACTATAATGTGACGCAAAAAGCGTTAACAGAAGAGGTGCCTCATGTGTGGCTTTCTTTAGGACGTCTTCAAGAAACTTTGAATATTTTGCGTCATCATCACATTCAGCACATTGCATTGGTGGGAAAGTTTTATCGTCCAAAGTTAAGCGCTCTGCGTCCCGATGCTTTGGCACGCAAATTATTATATCGTTTAGGAATGAGTTGGTTTGGAGATGACGCACTACTAACGACCATGCTGGAATTTTTTCAAGAACTAGGATTAACATTGGTGAAAACTCAGGATATACTTCCCGGTCTTTTGACTGAAAAGGGACAAATTGGTCGGGTTCTTCCCCATGCTCAGGCTCTGGAAGATATCCAAAGAGGTGCTAAAATTTTACAACATATATCGTGCTGGGATATTGGACAAGGTCTTGCAATTCAGGGAAGTAGAGTATTAGGTATTGAAGCGGCAGAGGGAACCGATGCGTGCATTACTCGGTGTGGTGTTTTGGCAGAACGGGGCTCCTTAACTCGTCCCCCCGTATATGTTAAAATGGCAAAAAAAGATCAATCTCGTGCTACAGACTTACCCGTGGTTGGATTGAATACAGTATATGCACTGTCTGCTGCAGGATTTCAAGGAATGGGAATCGAAGCGCACAGTGTACTGGTTTTAGACCCTCCCGCTTTTTATACTGGGGTTCAAGAACATGGGGTATTTTTATGGAAATTTTAAATGAAGCACAGGACAACTCTCTCCGCCTTCTTTACAGTACCTTTTATAAAAGACACTGATAGGAAGAAATATGGCATTAGCGATGTACAAGACTCCCTCAAATTGTTTAGCGTGGCTATCTTCTAGTTCCTGGAAGTGTGTGGTGGCGGGCGCCTTGTCTTCTCTTGCATGGGGGCCTTTCTATATTTGGTGGGTTCTAATTTTTACTTGGGGGGCTTTAATCACCAAACTCTACGCCAGTAAAACATTAAACGAAGCTTTGACTATAGGATGGATGTGGAGTTTTGGTTGGCATATGACCAGTGTCTTTTGGATTGGAGAAAGTTTATGGGTAGACCCATTGCGATTTGCGTGGTTTTGGCCTGTGTGTGTTGCTGGAATTCCTGGGATTTTTGCTTGTTATATCGGTGTTATGAGTGGCTTACTTTGGTGGGGAAAACGCCATTTCTGGCCCTCTCCCCAGGCTTTTGGTCTTATATGGTGCGTTTTATATAGTGGTACAGAATATTTAAAAGGTGTATTATTTACTGGATTTCCTTGGAATCTTACAGCATATATTTGGTCTCAAACCTTATGTATTGCCCAAAGTGCAAGTTTCTTATCTAGCTATGGCTTGGGACTGGTAACCTTAACCTTATTAAGCTGGCCTGCCCGTTCTTTTTTGGCATGCTCCACACACCGTTCCTGGTGGCAAGGTACAGGATATATGACACTGGGACTGGCATTTTTGACCTCTTGGTGTCTGGTGCGATTACATCGTCTTCCAGTACGCTTTCATTCTCAAGGAGCATTTCGCTTGGTACAACCTAATTTTTCACAGCGCGAAAAACACGACGCTAAACGGATTAGTATCAATTGGAATATTTTATGTAAGCTCTCTGGAGAAAAAACATTTTTTCCTATTACTCACATCATTTGGCCCGAAACTTCGGTACCGTTTTCACTGTCTTTCGATCATCTTGAAAGTATTCCTCTCCTAGCTTGGACCCACAAATATCCTTCTCATTTGATTGCTGGAGCTTTATTACATACTGAAGAAGAAAGTTTCAATAGTATTATTCAAGTTACACCAGAAGGAACAAGAAAAATTTTGTATCATAAACAGCACTTAGTTCCCTTTGGAGAATATCTACCTTTTCGTGCATATTTAACCCGAATTTTTCCGCTCTGGATTTTACAAGTCTTGACTCCTGGAACCCGAAACATGAAGGAAAGCAAAAAAGAAACTTCTATTATTCAGGCGTTAGGTACTCCGCCGTGTATCATGAAAATTTGTTACGAGATTATTTTTCCCATCTCCACGTCTTGTCCCAAAGCGCAATGGATCTTAAATCTGACCAATGATGGATGGTTTGGATATACTCCGGGTCCTTTTCAGCATTTGGCCAGTGCTCAATTTCGCGCTATTGAAACTGGTCTTCCTGTGTTACGTGCCGCAAATACAGGCATTTCTGCAGTATTTGATGGTATGGGTAGAACACTCGTAACACTTCCCCTACAGAAAAGAGGGTATATAGATACGCTATTACCGCTTCCAACTCCGTCTTACTGTGTTTGGCATGGATACATCTATACAGGAATGCTGATCCTAATGACTTTTTTTGTCGGCGGGTATTCATTGTGGAGGAAACGGTGATGTACAGTAGGTATATTCATTTTAATAAATATTACAAAAAAATTTGTAAGCATTTTTTAAGGCTATTCTTAATGAGCACCAATAGCCTGGCTACTACAGAAATTCAAGAGAAAATAAAATTTTGGAACACTCAGAAAAAAGGGGCAAATATTTTTAACCGAAAAGTAACGTTAGAAGACGTAAAAGCGGCTAAGCAATACGGTATTCAGTTCCTGCGTATCGCTCCAGATAAATTTGTAAGTGCTCATCGTGATTTCTTAATGGGAAATGCAGATAATTATCGTGGATTAATCAAAGAAGACCTAAAAGTACTAAAAAAAATAATAGCCATGTGCTATAAAGAAAAATTACCTGTAGTACTTACAATGCTGAGCCTTCCTGGATCTCGTTGGAAACAGAATAACCAGGACCGAGACGATTTAAGAATTTGGAAAAAAACAACGTATCAACTACAAGCAGCACAGTTTTGGCGAGATTTAGCGCAGGAATTAAAAAATGAGCCAGGAATTGTAGGGTATAATATTCTTAATGAGCCTCACCCCGAACGGATATTTAGACCTAAAACAGTTCATATCAATACGGTTCGTCAGGCGGAAGTGCAAAAAATACTCTACAATGTTTATAAACGGATTATAGAGAGTATACGAACAACCGACGCCTATACGCCCATTATGTTAGATAGTTCTGCCTACGCAGATGCGCAAACTTTTCGTTTGCTTCAGCCCCACAAAGACAAAAAGCTTGTGTATTGTCTTCACATATATGAACCTTATAAATATACAAATCGCCAAATCAATAAAGGAAGATTTAAGTACCCAGGTCGCATAGAGGGCAAAAAATGGGATAAAAAAGCGCTTAAAAATTATTTTTCTGAGGTGATATTCTTTCAAAAATTTTATAAAATTCCAAGCGCCCGAATCCTTGTTGGAGAGTTTGGTGCACATCGCACATGCTTTGGATTAGAACACTATTTTCAGGATTTAATTTCTATTTTTATCCAAGAAGGGTGGCATTTTGCGTTTTACGCTTTTCGTGAAGATACGTGGGATGGAATGGATTACGAGTTGGGAACTCAAAGACTACCTTGGAGGTATTGGAAAGCCTTAGAGCAAGGAAAAACTGTAAAATTAAAGCGTGTCAGTACGCACCCGGCATTCTTAATAATAAAAAAAGCTTTAGATGCATCAAAATCATCTCACTAAAAAAGGAATAAAAGAAACATTAGCACTTTCTGAAATAAAGTAATACAATAAGCAAAAATAGGTTTATGTAGAGAGTAATGTTTCTCAAATTTTATTTACTTAATACATCCGGCATTTCCGAGTGAATCAATTAAAAAAAGATTCAAGGAAGTTTAAAAATTTAGAATACTCCGTGATCTAGGCTTTTATGACTCATTTTTCTATGTATAGTAATTTAGCTTAAAAGTAGGATTTAAAATAATTTAAGTAGTGCCTTATATAATTCAGTACATTAAGTAATGCTATGATTAATTCATCGTTTCATAGCAGACCAGAATTTTTCAACGGGGCTGAGGTCAGACGAACGTGGTGATAGAAAACTAGCTCGAAGCCAAGTGATTCAATCAATGCTTCTATTTTATAAGTGTTATGGCATAAGATCTGATCCAAAATTGCCTCTTCTGCTAGATTTAGAACGTTGATTAAAGAATCTTTATTTCAAAAACCGTTAAAAAACAGGGGAACTATTGATGTATCATCCATGATTTCAGCGATGCTATGGGTTCTTTTGGACCATGTACCACGCTTCCTACCAACCAGTTTTTCACTTTTCTTACCCTACCCTCTGTCTTTACAAAAATCATCTTTATACCGCCATCATCACTGTATAACTGATTGTTTATTGATATTTATTTCATTTTTCTTCACAAGTCTCCACATAGGTAAAGGTTTTTTTTTATAGCTAAAGCCCAACTTTTTAAGCCTTCTATAGACAGAACAGATGCTTACGTTAAACAGCCTAGCGATCTCTGCTAATGTTTTATTTTCGTTATTTTCAACATAAATTTTTAGCTGATCTGGATCTATTTTTCCCTTGCTTCCTAATCTTACTGAAGGCTTGATAACTCCTTCTTTTTCGTACCTTATCCACCATCTACTTACGCTACTTTTACTCACCATAAACATTTTTGCGCTTGTCTTTTGATCATGACCTAATTTTATGTATTCTATTACTCTTTCTTTTAAGTCTAGACTATATTGCTTTTTTTTCATCTGTATATTTTTTATTATTCTTTACCAATTATAACGAATTTAATCCTATTTTCAAGCTAAATTATTCTTAGAGCTTATCCGCAAATTAATTAGGAGGAAAGAATCTGCGCAAGAGTAGTCTGTTAAGTGACATGTAAATGTTATTCTCTGTAGAAGAACAAAGCAAGTCGTATTCTTTTGATAGCCTTCTATTTCTACCAAGCCATCCAAATGTTCGTTCTACAACCCATCGTCTCCGTTGAACCTTAAAGCCCCCCTCTATCC
>NZ_PHHC01000084.1:31180-50201 GCF_002930195.1 Holospora curviuscula
ATCTAATATCTCTCTTCTGCTGTGTTTCACAGGCCTGCCAGCCTTCTTAATATTTGGTATAAAATATTCCGATATTAATTCCCATTCTTTGTCTTTTAAATCTGTCTCATACGCTCTTCTATTCATTTATATTCCTCAATTGCATCCAACATCATCCAGATACACTAACATATCTCTCATTTGCGGACAAGCTCTTATGCTGAGATCAAAAAGATTTCTTTGAGTAAAATTAGAGCGGCTTTTATACATGCGCACAACGGGGGTTGACCTAAAAATAAATCTTCTTTTCATACAAGTGGTGTGCTGGGGGGCCTATGGAAACAGCTTAGAGGGCTTTATTAAAATATGGGCCATAGAAAAGCACTTTATACTGACTACGATAGTTGGTGTAAAACCAGAGAATTCAATAGCCTAATTTCGCTCTTAAAAAAAGAAAGATGGCCATCATCAATGGAACAGGATGGATGGCAAACGTTAAAGGGAACCAACAGGCAGCGACTACAATAGGTAGACAAGATACTCAAGCTTTTGGAGAGATTTGCACGACAATACACAAAAAAATTGATTTCTTTAGAATTCTGCTTTGTTTTAAATGAACAAACGGATAAAAACATTAATCGCAACAGAAAATTTCATTTATTTCTTCCGATGATTGCCAATTATTTTTTGGCCAACAAATAATAGGATAATAATGAGCTAAGAAATGATTTATTAGAGCGTAAAATTAATATTGTTATTCTCAGAAAAAAAATAAATAATCAATTAATATTAATATCGCACTATAAACACATTAGACTTGCTGTGTAAGAATCAAATTTAAGATCAAAGGTTGGACGTAAGGTAAAAAGTGAGGACCATAAAGGGACAACCTGAAAAAAAATTTATATGAGGATACATTACAAAAACGTTGCAAAATGTTCAAGAATTGTTTGAGATTATTTGATATATAACCAAAGCAGTATAAAAAGAGCACGAAAGAGTGAGAAAGAAAAATAATATAGGGTTAGAAGCGCGTATATTAATAGATAGGAGCAGTAGATTTTAGAAAAAAAGTATTAAAAATAAAAGCTAAAAAGGAACTTGTAAATAGTGAAATTGCGGATAGATTTGGAACATCGAGCGCAGCAATATTCAGATGGAGCAAGAAGTTACAGCCTCAAAACACTAGGAATAAGCCTTGGAAAAAACTAAGCAAAGAAAGTTTCAGAAATGACACAGATCAGTTTCCAAATAGCGATCGTCGAGAAAGCAGCAAAAGATTAGGAATTAGCGAATCTGGTATTCAATATGTGATAAAGCGTTTAGGCGTGACATATAAAAAAACACTCCATCATCCGAAAGCGGGCTTAGAAAAAAGATCTATGTTCTGCTAAAGGATTGAGTTCCTAGAAAAAGAGGGCCAATCAATCGCTGACCTAGCGGAAAGTAGTTTTTCTAATACGGGTAAAGGGTGAACATAGATTTTTCCAGATCAAAATTTTTTAAATTCTAGCCGTACATTACAAAAACGAAGCAAAAACTACAATATTAATTTCAAAATTATGGTTAGCATCCTTAATATGAAAAACGAATTATTCCACATCTAAAAAGCGTTATGATAAGAGCCCCCTTATATTATAAGCGAATCCCTAAAATCTTTCGTTTTAGGCTTACACAGGAAGTCATATTAAATTTAAAATTAACATCTATAAAAAGGATGCAGAATAATTTTTAGTGGGGACAACAAGGATCGAACCTGTGACCTTTACGATGTCAACGTAACGCTCTACCGCTGAGCTATGCCCCCGCTTTATAAAATAAATATAGCATAGATGGTCAATCTATTACTAGAGGTGTATAAATTGCTCATTGTAATTTTATTGAAGGGCTTTTCCTAAAAATATATTCAGTTGAGGGATAATATAGTAATAGTAATAACAATAGAAATTGAATTATAATATAAAGAATGATATATTACGGTTCCAAAAAATTAAAATAAGTCAACAAGTCTATACAGCGTAAATTTAAGAGAACCACTCATAAACTTTATCAAGGTAGGTAACAGTCAAAAAGAAGCATCCATAGGTTTTGGTATCAAAAAAAATAACACTAAATAAATACAAATTTACGTTACGAAAGCGAAAGAAATTCTTTATCAAGTTCCGTATAGGAGCAAACTCACGCATAGAGCTAAAGTACCATCCGGATTTCAGAGTAAATAGTTGTTCTGGTAAATTTTTCATGACTTCTCGTGGTGCGAGATATCGGTTAAGGCAGCTAGAGTTTAGGTATAAAAAAGTTTTCACCTAATAAAGAAAAAAATCGAGATAAGCAATCAGAAGCAATAAAAAAATACTCCCCAAAACACTTGCGTAGTCAATAATCAATTCATGGCTTTCATGATTTTTAACAGTTCTTGCATTACAGATCTATTTTAATTATTAAGTAGAATAGTGTTGAATCAAACTACTAAAAAAGCACCACGAAATATGAATTACAGGCGGATTTTTGATCGCTGTTTTTCACTAATATAAAACCCTATGAAGAAGTTTTGGACAAATGACTGAGTTTTACGCAGCTCTACAATACTTTGAAATATTTTTTTTGGACTTAATGTAATCTGATTTACTATATACTCGTAAAAATTTTTAAATAGTTTGCGAAAATTTAATATACTAGCAAGAAATTCCAAGGATCTAGGTCTTATTCCTCATCCTCTTCAAAAAAAGAAAACACCCCCTATTTTTTAGTCCCTATTAGCGATAAAATGATCATAAGTTATAAGTAAAGCTGGTGCAGTAGTGTTTTCAAAATTTACTCAAAAAATTCAGGATGTACAAAAAAAAATGCTAGAAGCGCAAGAGCGTTTACGGACTATGGAATTAGAATCTCAAAGTGCGGGAGGCGCAGTAAAATTAGTCATTTCTGGAGAAGGAAAATTAGTTCGAATCTCTCTCAATCCTGAGGCATTGGATGACGTAGAAATGTTAGAAGATTCTATTTTAGCAGCCTACCAGCACGCTTGGGAAACGCTTCAAAAAAAACGGACCGCTTCTATGAAAGAATTAAACATTCCTTCCAGTTTAGAAGGAATGTTTTAGGATCGGATATGGTAGGCGAAAAGCTCCACGGGCTTATTCAATTATTATCAAAGTTTCCTGGCCTTGGACCTCGTTCTGCTCGTCGTATTGCCCTGTACTTACTGGCGCACAGAGCGAACGTCCTAAAACCTTTCATGGAGCATTTGCGTGAGGTTGATTTACGCTACCAGCACTGTTCTGTATGTCATTATCTAGATGAAGAAAACCCCTGTGGGTTGTGCAGCGCAAAAAATCGAGATCCCACTGTATTGTGTGTGGTGGCCTGTATGGGAGACGTTTGGGCGTTGGAAAGGGCAGCATTTTTTAAAGGATCTTACCACATTTTAGGGGGATTGATTTCATTAAGTAACGGCACTAATCCCGAAAATCTGAATATGGAAACGTTGAGAATGCGTTTAGCTTCTGGTATTTTAGAAGTAGTGGTAGCACTAGATAGTACATTAGATGGACAGAGTACATTAAATTATTTAGCTCAAGAAATATTTCCTTTGTATCCTCATGTTAAAGTTTCCAGTTTAGCACGAGGCTTACCCACGGGAGGAGAGCTAGAATCTTTAGATCAAGCTACATTAATGAGTGCATTTTGGGGAAGACGGGAAGTTGTAACGACTTCAACTATTTCTCAAAAGTGGCGAGACTTTGAACAAAGTGAGCATTCACTCTCCTAATCCAGAATTTTTAGATACAGTGTTCCTGCATATTCGGAGCGTAACAAAGCGATATACATCTAATAAACGCTTCTCCCTAGACTGACTTTGGATAGTATCTTGTTTAGTAAATCCTAAAAAAATAATAAAACTCATAAAATCTATAAAGTGTAATGTGGGTTTGGAGTGCGTTAGATCAAACTTCTATAAAACAATTCTGGGACAATAGTGAATCAAAAAATATCATAGCTTTTGATATATTATACAACACAGTTTCAGCTTTCTTGTTTTTTATAGTAAATAAATAGTGTATTAGGTGCAAAAGCATAGTGCTAAGGGAGAAAAATGATAGCGAGTTTATATAGCAAGCACATAAAAAAAAGTATTAAAAGGTTTTTGGGCGAATAATATTATATAAAAAAGAAGAAAATTATGAAGCTAAAACACGTTTAAGTTACAACAGTAAATTTTATTATTAAAAAAGTAGAATGACTTATAAAGAATAATGACGATGCTAAAGTACTTAATATAGATACTAAATTTTTTACACGCACAGAATCTACTACAATAGTATAAAAAAAACAAGCGAACAAAAAAGAAATAACTTACAGAAAGCTATAAAGGACATTCTTCCGGCACAATTTGTAGATGTTGATGAAAGCGATATTGAACTAAACATGTACAATAATAGAGGCTAAGAAAAAAATGAGAAATATGCGGTTAAAAAGAATGATAAATATTACGAAAAAATAGATATCCTAGCACGTTTAGCAGATAATAAGTGCATAATTCTAAGGATGTTTAAAGACTTTTATAATACCGAATGTTTTAAGCATTGATTAGAAGGTGTTTTTAAACTAAAACGGGCCTGATTTTTATTACGAATAATACTTTATTTCATAGTTTTCAACAGATCAAATGCTTAGATTACGGATGAAATTAGTAGATTGGAGACAGATTTTCTGACTACCATACTCCCCTGCTGTGGACTCAATAGAAACTCTGGGCTAACATAAAACGATGGATTAAAAGAAAAATGACTGATTTTACGGAATTATACAAAGCCTAGGTAAAGACTTTGAAATTCTATCTTCACTCTAATTGACTACAACTAGTAAAAAGAAGAAGTATAGTATTTCAAAGAAATGCAGTGTTTCATTCTTACAATCCGTTTCCAATTTTTCTTTCTTTTCCTGCATAAATCCATCCTCTGGAAGGAGACCAAGGCAGTACTTTAGGATAAACAATACGATCTTTCCAAAAAACATGCCAAACATAAGGTGAATACCATCCGAAAATTCCATAACATCCCGTGAGAAGATACCGATCGAGTGCTTCAGCTGAGATACGCAATTCTTTTTGATGACGCGCCTTCTTAACACGCTGAATCAGTACATCAACATTTGGATCAGAAATTCCCATAGCATTATAACTTCCCGCTTTAGAAGCAGAACGACTACTGTATATAAGATCTAATTCTTGCCCTGGAAATCCGCTGGAGATTCCCATCATTCCCCAAATTATATCATAATCAAAGATGGATTTTGCTGCCTGGTAAGCGGCTTGATCTAAAGAAACAATATTTAGCTCAACCCCAACTAAAGCAGCTCGTGCTTGAAAAAATCGTAACCATTCATCTCTCATCGCTTTAGGAACACACACTTTTACTTGGAACGCCCCCAGAACATCATGAAATAATTTTCCGTTATATAGTTTCCATCCTGCTTCTTTCAAAAAAGAAAGCGCAGCCTTACTACGTTGCTGCCAAGTACCGGGAAGTTGGGTAAAATACTCCGCGGGTTGCGTCCACGCTTCCTGGGAAGCTTTAACTTGTTTCAAAATATTTTTTACTTCCAAGGAAGCCATACCTTTTGCCATACAATAAGTATTTTGAAAAAACGAACAAATTCTATGGTATTTTTTGTAGAAAAATTTCTCATTTAACGTATCAAAATCTAACAAAAGACTTAAAGCCCAACGCACGCGAATATCTTGAAAAATAGGTTTACGAGTATTAAAGATTAATCCAGTGATAGGAACAGGATCTTTTGAGAGGAGCTCTTGTCGAACACTACGGTTCTGATCTATTGCTTGAAAACCATAGCTATTCATCCAACGTTTTGCACTACGCTCAAAAAAACAATCAATATCCCTTTTTTTAAAAGCCTCAAACATACTATCTTCTTCTTTGAAATAGATATATTTTACACTAGAAAATCGGTACACATCTTGACCACAAGGATAATTTTTCCCCCACCATTGTGGTATTTTTTCAAAGCGAATAAATTCTCCCGTTTGATGGCCGCTAATTGTATAGGGACCGCACCCAACAGGTATTCTAGGAATTCCCTTTTGATATACGGATTTCGGAAGCACAATAAGTTCTGAAATCGTAAACCCTGCTTCTTGGGGAGCATCTTTTTTTAAATAAAATACCACACCTTGGACTTTTTTTCCAAATTTTATTACTGGAACCGATAGAGGTTTCACGCTTTCAATCCCTGAAAAATAGGATCGAAATAACGATGAATTTCTAGTTAAAAAATTAAAACTAAATACAATATCTTCTGGACGGACTACACTACCATCATGAAATTTCGCATCAGGATTGATCCAAAACACAACGTGATCTTTGTAGCGCTCTACATAATTCGCAACATAACTGTAGGCTATTCCTAACTCTTGTTCTGAAGGCATAAAAAGACGACCGTGCACAAGCTCTACGACCCCTTGAGCACACACACCACGTTCTTGCCAGAACTCCAGTGTATTAAACGTACCTTGAGCACCTAAACAAAGATCTCCACCGTCTTGAAAGTTTGATTCTTTCCAAGGAAATTTCTGAGAGGGAAAAGAAGGAACGCTATCAGAAAATATTGCTAAAAATGACTGTGCTCGGGTAGAATAACACAAAAGGTTCGGAAGTATTAATGTTAAAATAAATAATAAAATTTGAAGCACAAACCCTCTTTAGAATGTTTTACTTAAGATTTCTAAAAGCCACTTTTACTTTATTTTATGCTCCTTGAACACCACATGTTTTCTGACTTTCTTATCATACTTTTTTAATTTTAACTTTTCTTTTTTTGAACCAGTTTTTGTAACATAAAAAGTTCCTGTTCCTGCTTCACTGATCATACGAATCAAGTTAGTTTTTTTTTTTGCCATGGACTACACAAAGTAAGGATAATTATTGTTTATTGTAACGAATTTTGTTATTAAAGTCTACAGGGCATGATCGCTTTCTGATTTAAAATTTGATTAATAATTCCTAGATGTTACCTAGTATCTTCTGCAGCGTTTTATCTTTTGAGTGATTGAGAAAAATTTAATACTATAGTAAATTAGTCTAAGGTTTGAGTATTAAAAAAATACATCATACACTCTATCACATTGCGTAACGTTCTACCTTGATCCATCGTTTTACATTAGCCTAAAATTTCTCTATCGGGTTTCAATCAGAAGGATATGGTTAGAGTAAAAGATACTAAACCAAACGCGTTTAATCTATTCCTGCGTCTTTTGAGACTTAGGAAATGAAGTATTATTCATGATTACAGCTTATTCAGGAGAGAGTTTTTTATTAACTCTTTTTTCAACTCAAATTTCACATCGTTTTCTATTACAAGCCCTATTATCAACCCATTAGCGTATGATTAACATACTCAACAATCATTCGCTATTCCCTCGTAATGATTTGCAACTTTTTTACCAATACTTTCTTGTTGCTTTATCCTCTATCTTTGCAAAAATTGATCTCAATGCCACGTTCATCAACATATACAATAAGGTGAGGCGGTATACCGTTTATATTTTCTTGGTAAGCCTTAGATGTTTATTCGTATGCGCCCTAATAGGTATAAGCTTTTTTATAATTGTATCCTCATCTTACAAAGCAAATATAATGCGCCCGCAGTACGTATACTAAGATGCTCTCCCATTTCAGATCAAATAATCAACGTTGCTTTTTACATACGGTGCTATTTCTTCACTATTTACGCTTTATTTCTTAGCAATTACCCTTTTTAGTTAATACTTTCCTTCTAATGAATATCGTTTATACTCATTCCTTACTGTTTTTGATAATATTTCAAATATTTTTTGATGCTTTTTGAAACTATTATTTCTTTTTTTATAGGATACTACTTTTTTTTAACATCTTTTCTATAGGATCTAGGTATTTCCCTTTGGAAATACCGTATCTATATGTAAACTTTAACTTAGTTTGCTATACGTGCTTAATTGTTAGGAAAAGTTTGAAAAGCATTACATCACATAAAGTATAACTTTTCTTTCAAACAAAGAATCTATCTTCAGGGTAAAATAGTTTGAATAGAAGAATAAAAAAATATGCCTCATTAATTCTATCCGTTAATATTTCTTGCTTTGCTATACACAAATTCACTATAGAATACAACATTCTAAGCCATGACTTAAATAAAAAGATTTTGATGAGCTATTTAGTTTCAGAACTTATATTCATGGATAAAAGGAGGAAGTATAGTGACGCGAGGAGGTAATAAAAATGAATGATACAAGGAATTTAACAGATCATGGATGAGAGATAATTAAGGGATCATTTTGAATTGGGTAAACACGAGAAGAAAGAGCATGTAAGAGCGGCTGCCCATGGCGAATGCTTCCTAAAGGTTTTATCGAAGATACAGGATCAAAGGAATATGGAAAAAAATACTGAGCACGCTTATCAAGATAAGGTGGAGCAAAGCTGGTGGCAGTGAAGACCCGAGCTATAGGAGAGTTGATTCTACACAGTGCCAAAACTACCGGGACTTGTGAACAACGCGGCGTTGACGGAGAAAAAAATCAATGTACGTAAACACCATAGTATTGTGGATAAACAAGGCACTCTAGTGTATGGGACTGTTCATGAAGTCACTCAACATAATACAGTAGGGAAGTGCAATATTTTTTAAGAGGCTCTGCAACAATATCCGACACTCAAAAGCGTGTGCGCAGATGCCGGGTATGGAAAAACCATGCTAGAGTTTTTGGGAAACGTTCTTAACAAGACAATTAAAATTTCAGAACCCCAGAATGGGCTGTGTGCGCCAAAAGATAGGTCTTTGAACAAACCTTGGCTTGGCTAAAGCATTATCCAAGATTGTCTAAAGATTACGAAAGTGCTATAGAAGTTGTCAAAAATACAGTGATGATCGCTCATTCTATGCTCTTGTTAAGACAGATAGCTAATCCATAAATACAAGCTCTAAAAATATTTTGATGAGCTATTTAGTTTCAGTATATTTTATGGCACTCTTTGGGACTTGATTCTACATGTGTCATAGTGTAGGATTGGAGTCGTAATTGGGAGATAGTTTAGCGGTAGAACTCTCGGCTCTGGACCGAGCAACCTTGGTTCGAATCCAGGTCTCCCAGTTTTTTTATGATGAAATTTAGAGTCAAAAATTATTTTCCAAAAACGTTTTTACTGAGATCCTTTTTTATTATCGTAATCCCGGTGCTGTGGATATTTTTTGCTTCAGGAACGATTTTTTTACAGCGACACTGGAAATACGTTGCTAAGTCTTTGTGTGAAAACGTTGCGCGTAATGTTAAGTTTTTGTGTAAGCTTGAAGAGCAAAAAGTATTGAGTTGGCATACCATTCAAAAAATGGGACGAGACTTTTTTCATGTAAAGATTGAAAAAGTATCACAATTTAATTCTCAATTTCTCCATCAAGCTCAACAGGACAGCCAGTCTCTTTTTTTATACGAAGCATTGATGAATTTATTTCCCTTAGGCGTGCGAATTGATCGTACGCACTCTACAATTTCTGCTTGGGTTAAAACTTCTAAAAATTATTACATGTTTTCTACACCCACTCAGCGGTTGGGATATCGCACCTTACGACTGTGTGGAATTTGGGCTTGTATCTTTTCCGGATTGTTTTTAATGATTGCTGTCATTATGATGCGCCAACAAGTGCGTCCTCTTAAGCGATTATCCGAATGGTTTCGACACATAACTCCGGATCATATTCCTGAGCTCCCCCAAATTGAAGGAGCCAGAGAAATTCGCCGTATTGGAATAGGATTACGTCGTATGGTCCAACATTTGCAACAAGAATTTGAACAACGTCATCAATTTTTATTGGATTTATCCCATGATTTACGTACACCCCTGGCCCGTATTAAATTGCAGTGTCAATTTTTACCCCCCTCCCCCGATGTGATCGCGCTTCAAGAAGATGTAGACCATATGATTCGTATGATTCATCAGTACCTAGATTTTACTACGCACACTCCCTATGATGACGAACTCATCGATTTTCGAGAAATTTTATCCATGCTTCAACAAAAAAATTCTTATCCTTATGCCAAAAAAGTGTACTGGGATTTTGGAAACGCTAATTCTTATCGCGTCAAAGGAAATAGTTCTGATTTGCAACGATGTGTCCAGAATCTTTTAGACAATGCATTAAAATATGCCCAGAACTTTGTCTCTATTTGTGTATTTTCTAAAGAAAATACTATGATTCTGTGTATTCAAGACGATGGTCTGGGCATTTCTGAATCTATCAAAATGAAAATCTTTAAACCATTTTTTAAAGAAGATAAAAGCCGCACTTCTCACAACACAGTCAGTACAGGGCTAGGTCTTTCCATTACAGAACGTATTATCAAGCGTCATAAAGGCTCGGTCTACGTAACCTGTGAGACTTGCCAATCCCCCATTCCAGCGTTACAGGGAGCCCATATTCATATGACATTACCACTGTTGTGTGAATAATTATTTAAAAATATCTTAGTCCCATTGCTTTTCTCACTTCTTCCATAGTACATTGCGCTACATGACGAGCACGTTTTGTTCCCTCCTTAATAATTTCCCACACTTCACCGTCTCTTAACGCATTACGCTTTTCCCGAATGGGAGCAAAGCGTTCCTGTAAAATGTCATTGAGTGCGGTTTTAAGGAATGTATCTCCCAGACCACCTTTACGGTAATGAGCTTTCCAAGCTTCTAGTTCTTCTTTCTGTGAATCTTGACAAAAAGCGTCTAGATAAGAGAACACAACATTTCCTTCTACTCTGCCTGGATCAGTAACACGCACATGTAAAGGATCTGTATACATCTGGAATACTTTTTCTTTGATAATGTCTGGTGTATCTGACAAAAAAATAGCATTTCCCAAAGATTTACTGGCCTTTGCAACACCATCAATGCCCACCAAGCGTGACGTAGAACTAAGGTGAGCCTGACAAATTTTAAGACACTGGGTATTATAAGTGCGATTAAATCGCCGAACAATCTCATTTGCTTGCTCGATCATAGGAATTTGGTCTTCCCCCACAGGAACACAGCTGGCCTGAAAAATTGTAATATCTGCAGCTTGATGAATCGGATAACACAAAAATCCCATGGGAAGAGATCTATCGTACCCTTTATCTTGAATTTCAGCTTTAAGAGTGGGATTGCGCTCTAAGCGAGCTAGAGATACAAGATTAAGATAGTAGGTTGCAAGCTCATGAATTTCTGGAATTTGAGATTGAATAAAAATAGTTGAAAAGTGGGGATCAATGCCCACACTTAAATAATCTTTTGCCACTTCAATCACGTTTGCAACAATATGTAATGGATGATCAAAATGATCAGTTAAGGCCTGAACATCCGCAATAATAATATAAGTGTCGTAGATTTTCTGTAACGCAACACGATTCAACAAAGATCCTACATAATGCCCTAAATGTAATTTTCCAGTAGGACGATCCCCAGTCAACAAACGGGGACGAAGAACAATATCCTGATTGATTTCAATTTCTTTATAGGTCATATTTTACCTCAATTTATAGATATATTATATGCTATACAATGTGTATTAGGTGTCCAGTTTAATCCATCCTTGGTGTTTTTTTCCACAACGAATAAACGCCCAGTTTCGAGGCATGTCCGAAGTGGTCAAAATTTGAGATGAATCTTCCCATACTTTCTGGTCCATCTTTACTGCTCCCTGAAAAATTTTTCGTCGTGCTTCACTGCGAGATGTCACAAAATTTAAATGCTCTAAAATTTCTACCATAGTCAGCCCCTGGGTGAAACGCTGAGGGGGAATAATCCAATGAGGCATATTATGATCTAGTATTTCTGGTGCTTGAGCGTGAAATACACCTTGAACCATAGCATGAATTCCCTCAAGACATTGACGACCATGAATGAGCGAAGTAGCCTCATCTGCGAGTAGAATTTTTGCTTCATTTATACCCTTTTCAGATTGCAAATATTGGATATCCTCCAGAGAAATCAGAGTGTAAAGCTTTAAGAAGCGCATAACATCTTCATCCTCAACGTTACGCCAAAACTGCCAATACGCGTACGGTGTATACAAGGAAGCATCCATCCAAATCGCTCCTTGGGCAGTTTTTCCCATCTTTTTTCCATCCCTTAGAGTCGTCAAAGGAAGCGTTAATCCAAATACTTGAGCCTTTGCATAGCGCCGTACCAAATCAACACCTGAGACAATATTTCCCCATTGATCTGAACCCCCAAATTGCACAGTACAACCGTATTCTTGATATAATTTCAAAAAATCATACGATTGAAGCAATAAATAATTGAACTCGATAAAACTTAGAGGTTCTTCTTTTTCAAGACGGCTTGCAACATGTTCTAGCCCCAACATACGATTTACAGAAAAGTGTATGCCAATGTCCCTTAAAAAGGGAATGTAGAGTAACTGATCTAACCAATCTCCATTGTTTACACATCGAGCAGCTTGGGGGCCATCAAACTTTAAGAGTTGGCGTACGTTACGTTGAATACCGTAAATGTTTTCTTCAATTTCTTTATCCTTCAATAAAGGTCGACTGGTATCTCTCCAAGAAGGATCTCCAATTTTACTAGTACCCCCACCCATTAACAAAATAGGTGTATGACCATAGTACTGCATCCAACGCGCTACCATAAGAGCCAATAAGTTTCCCACATGCAAGCTCTTTGCTGTAGCATCGAATCCACAATAGGACACCACAGAACTTGAATAAAATGCTGCATCTAAACTCTCGGGATGCGTTACTTGATAAATAAAACCTCTACGCTGTAACGTATTGAGTACATCGCTTTTATATTGGAACTCCATTTCTGCCCCCTGGTCATTAAATTTACTCCGGAATACCTTCATCCCACGCGTTTTCCGAGATACTCACAGGTAAAATAACCCCTCCGGGAGAATGCTTGTCGCGAATTTCTCCCGATCGGGTGGGCTTGCGACGATAGGTGCGAGATATTTTTTTTGTGGAATCTTCTGCGATTTTTTTTGTGGAATCTTCTCCGCCTTGTGCACAAGCTGCTACTTCTAATGTAGAATCTTCTTCATTTTGTGCATTACTTTTTCCTATGTGTTCTACTTCTAGATCTGTCTTTTTTTGCGCTCCATTAGACACTGCCCCAGAATTTTCTGGCTTAAAAGTATTAAAATCGTGACTTATTCTTTGATAATGCTCTACATATTCAAAAAAATATTCTGAAAGAACAGTATCTCCTATAGAAAAAGCCTCTCTTCCAAGACTTAAATACTTTTCCACTAATTGAACGCTCGTTCCTCGAGCCTTACCTGTAGGACCTTGGCTTTCAAAAATATGATGTCTGTTTTTGACCACTTTTTGATATCCTTGATGTCCAGAATTTCCAGAACGTAACCGATAAGATCCTTGTTGTTTATCTCTAAAAGAATTCACGATACTACAATAAAATACAACTTATTAGATTGTGACAAAAAAAAAAGAATTAGTCAAGAGAATATGTATTAATACATAAATTCTCATTTTGACTCAAGGGTAAATCAAAATATCTTTTTTTTTACAAACAATAAAAAGTGTGTTATGTTACAGGATATAATTATAAAGTATAAGGAAGCGATTTGATGAGTGGTGAAATAAAACGCGAGGCAAGAACAAGGTGATACGCTAGTACGCTGTATGCGGAGCTACATATAGCATTTTTCCTATACACTCTTCATACTTGCTTGCGCACCAAAAGAATATTAGCAAAGCGGTACGCTAGCCATAATAAAAAAATATTGTTTATGCTCGGCAATATACTATCCAATAATCACATACATCATACAATAAAAATCATAGAAAAAAATGCGTTTCCTGAGATATTTCTTGATTTTTCACTAAAAGATAAATAAAGAAGAATTCAGCTGTCCAGGCGGATTAATGAGTGCGATAAATAATGTGCATTTATTTTTCTGAAAAGAATATTCTTTACGGTATGTTTGTAAAGAGAAATAATGATATAAAAGAAAAGCAACGACCATCTAATAGTCGTGCCTTGATTTATAGATTCAGAGTGGAAATTCAGGCTACTTATGATACCGGAATTTATAAATCATAATAGTAGCCGAGATACATAGGATTGGGAAATTAAATAGCACAAAATCTTGATTTACTTAGCTCATGCAGAACGCTTTACTCATTCTTAAAAATCACTTATTAAGCAAGACGCTCTTGATACAGAGCTACCTCATGAAAAATTTTGTTCACGATACGGAAAAGTATGTCATTACTCCAGTTCCCCATTTTTCTTAACCTCTTGATTGATTATCGTGAAACCTGAGCTTTTGTTAACTGTAATAAAGTGCAGAGCTGTATACCCATGATTTTATCTGCAATTTTATTTTGACATCTCATGGCATCTATAGTGAGAATCGATCCTTTACTATCCAGCCAATCCAATATTTTCAATATTACTGTGAGCGCGTTACTTTTATTCATTCCCTTCCCTTGGCCTAGCCTCTGTAGCAAAAGTGCGTATCTTATGTAACATCTCAACTGCGTCTTGATACCTTTCCATCGATTTCTACAATATTGCCCGGCTATTTTTACTTGTGCGCTTCACCCAGGGAGGAAACAGATCTTGAAAGGGATACTTATGCGCTTCACCCAGGGAGGAAACAGATCTTGAAACGGATACTTATGCGCTTCACCCAGGTAGGAAATAGATCTTGAAACGGATCAGGATCAAGGCTTCTAAAGAACCTTGGAAATGTATCGTCACGGGGTATGCCGTTCTTATAGGGCAGATGACCCCTGAGACAGTCTATCTTTAACTTTCCAAAATCTTCAATATCTTGCCATCCCTCAGCCCCGCATAGCGCTGCGCACAAAGCCCCTAAGAATACCTCAGACATCCCATGCACCCTATTCTTTACTCAACCTAGGATCTTTTAGGGGTTTAAAATGATCTAACCCCCCTTCTTCTATTTCTTTCATTAACTTTACCTTAAATTGTTCACCCTCCAAGGCATTCCCTTATTATTTCTCTTTTTTCAAATATTTATGTTTATGAGGTGGCCTTAGACAAAAAAAATTTTTTAGTGTAAAATTTAAATGATAATTTTTTTTAATATATATATAATTTTACATATAAAAAATAAATACAAGAAAAAGTTTAATTAATGTATATTTTTTTAATGATGATTCGCTCTACAGCTTTTTTTAGTGTCAACTGAAAAGCCTCAAGCTGTTAAGAAAACACTGATGCAGGGACAGTACATACTTGGAGACATTCAAAAAATAATTGAGGAGCTTAATCATTGTGTTGCAGCATATCCGGATATTTCTGATGACATTAGTAATTTTGAGAAAAATCTAGCGGATATGATTCATATAGTCTTCGAACTCTCTGCAACAAGTTGAGAGACTTTCTCAGAGGTATGAGAAAAAAACCAGATTTCAATGCTAATTAATGAGATAAGTAATCTTCTCGATAAGCCTATTTGCTTGATGTATCTAACTCGTGATCTCCACTCTTCCACTCCGAATCAAGAGGTAATAGCGGATCAAAATTTTTGGAAGCAAGTGCGCGAAATAGATGAGGGACTGAAGAAAAGCAAGAATCTTAAAAGAGAACGTTTGGAACACATATCGTGAAATTAAGCAAGAAATTCTTCAACACGAGAAATATTTGATAGAAATTAGAAAGTTCGCTTGGATTTTACCCCAAATTCCGATTATGCTTCAGCAAAAGGTTTGGCAGACAGTGCATCAGTTTCAGGCTGATCATGTACATAAATGGACTAAGCTATTTAATGATGGTTTTCGTCCAGCCAGGTATTTGAGTCTTAAGGAAACTCAAATATATCAATCGGTTTCGACTCTAGAGGGAGGAGTCACTGGAGAAGTTTCGACAGTCCGAGAAGTTTCATTGTGAACTTTTCCTAAAATTTCCCAAAATCTTACGTGGTACATTAATCATAAAACTATACTTATAAGTCAGGGTTGGTTACAAGATATTCAGAAAAATCTGCAGAAGAGGCGGCTTGAGACTCAGAAGCAGGTTCAGCTGAAGACTTAGAAAGCTGCGTAGCTGAAAGCTCAGTTGTGGCAACATAGGACTACGCAGGAGCTGAATGAAGTGATACTGACTCATGACTATAAAAAAGCAGTGTTTTTTAGATTCCTGTTTGGATAAGGAAGATCTTTTAGAAAAGCTTCTTCCTGAAGTTTTGTCCCAGAGTATGGTGGCCGCTCAGGTTTGGCTTCAGTCCATTCATAAGAGGCTTCAGGCTTGTCAGAGGAATAATTCTATGGCTCAGGAGCAGGGTAATCTTACAGCTAAGCAGCAGCTTTTCGTTACAAATCAGCAGCTTTTCAACATTATAGCTCAGGGGCAGCTTTTGTGTCGTCATCTAAAGCTTTTGGATACCCGAAAGAATCAGCCTATTTTGGAGCAGCAGAATCAGCAGCACGGTTCAGATACTACTGTCAGAAGAATAATTGTCTACTTCAGCACAAGATTTTGAATGCTCAGTGGGGATATTAAGGGAGTTTAGTAGGAAAAGTTTTTCCCCTTCTTTCCCTAATGGAAAGGAGGGGACACCACAAACCATAAAAGATAGTGTGAATACATTAAAAAATCTTGTGCATCAATACTCAGATCTTGAAATCTTTCTTGAAGTCAAGGTAAAAGAAGCTTTACAGAAAAATAAATTTTCGTCCCTAAATATAACGGAATTATAAGGTTTGGATTCCAATAGGAAAAAGCAAACTATTCAAAGCGCTAAAAATTTACAAAAAAGTTAAATATACGATTTAGCTTATTTAGCAAGACATTACCTGAGTGCTTTTTTCTCATTTTTTGATACTAGAGTCTTTTAGGAGAGCTATTCTTTTTTTTAATCTTCCAAGAGAGTGTAGTACTTTTGAGTGAAAATATTACTTTCATTCTTCAAAGAGCATTAGGTTTTCTTAGAGATTATGCGTGTTCACACTATGTGTGGATTCTTATCCAAGTATTTTTGTAATTTTATTTTAGAAAAGTTTGGTGTGAGCATTCATAAAGTTTTAATAAAAATTAATATAACCAAAAAGTTGACAAAATAAGTACTTTTAGTATAAAATCGAATCATGATTTTTTATGTAGACTAGCATTGTATGAAAAAAAATGTAAAAAAAAACTTTAATTATGTGTATTGTTTAGTAATGATTAGCTCTGGAGCTTTTTCAGTGCCAACTGTTAAGGAAATGCTTGCAGAGGGTCACAAAACACTTCAAGAAATTGAAAAAATAATTCAAGGGTTTAATCCTTTTCTTAAAATTTTGGAAGACATCTCTCATGATATTAGTAATCTGGATGTAAGTGTGAAGCGCGCTCAGCAAAGTTTGCAGCATTTTGAGGAAAACATTACAGAGATGACAAAGTTTCCACTTTTTCTGCAAGGAGTTCAAGCTTTACGTCAGCAGTATCAGGAGAAAATGAACGATTTAGGTATGATTTCTGAGATACGTGAGATGATTTCTAATCGTAGGGAAAAAGTACCGGTTAAAAGTATTTTTCAATTTTTCTCTGAACATCAAGAGTTAGCAGATAATTTCTGTAAAGAAGAAATTCAGAAGCAGGTGAAAAAAATTAAAGAGATGCTTGATCAAAGCAAGGATATTGAACATAGGATCTTGGCGAAACATTCAGAGCTTGTTAAGAAAATTGAGAAGTATCAAAAATATGTAAACAAACTTCAGGATTGCTCTCGGAAGGTGCCTCAAACTCAGGAATGGCTCCAGAAGCTGATTCAGTCAGAGAGTACGCGTTTAATGAGTGATAAACTTCGAGGAGCTCAGCAAAGAGTTGTTAACTATAACGCTGAGGAGTGTCCACAGATTAAGGATGAAGCTAACCGTAAGGCTCAGCAATCGCTTTCGGCTATTAGAAACAGAATAAATGATCAGGGGGAGTGGTATGGTCTTTCGTCTCTGTATAGTCATGTACAGTTGAATCGGCCCAGAGTTTTTTCGCAGCTTAGGAAGTATAGTAATCTTAGGGCTGAGAATCGAGTCCAGAACATCATAAACCAATTGGAGGATATGAACTCGCAAGAGGGTAATAGTACGCCAATTAACCTTACACGTCGGCAGCGGGCTCATCTTAACGTTCGGCAGCAGAGTAATCGTATAGTTCGAGCACTGCTTTTTGACATTCAAAAGACTCTGGTTGAGAATCAAGCGCAGGACGCTCCGCATACTCACGTAGAGCCTGCGTTAATTCTGCCGATAGTGCCGCAGCAAAAAGATCCAAATTATGCGGACACTTTGTTAAGAGAGTTTATTAAGGAAAATTTTTCCTCTTACTTCCCTACAGAAACGGCGCAAGGCGGAAGCGCTCCCCCCCAAACCACAGAAACAAGCGTGAATACATTAAGAAATCTTGTACGTAAATACCCGGGACTTGAAATTCCCCTGGAAGAAAAGGTAAAGCAAATATTACGCAAAAATGCATTTGAGCCAAAGAATATAGAAGAAATTATACAGTCTGGATTCCAAGCTCAGAATTTAAATGACTCCAATAGACAAAAGCATAATGCTCACAGCGAACAACAAAAGGATTTATTTTAGGAGAGTTAACTTTTTTGGATCGGTCCGAAAGACGATAGCTGAGTATTTTTGCTCATATTTCGATACTATAGCCCTTTAGAGGGCTGGTTTTTTGATCTTCCAAAAGAGTGTAGTGCTTTTGAGTTGCAATGGTAGTATTTTTTAATAATAAATTAACACAAAAGAAAGAGTAAAGGTAAACATTGGCAAGAAGATTTTTTTGATGTAGCATCAAATTACAATTTCAACTAGCTGTTTGATCCCAGAGAGTTATGGTATATATTATGAAGATAATAATGCATGAAGAAAAAGCTTATGGGACAAGCATTACACGCAAATGCCAGAACAACGGAGGCAATCCGTAGAGGGATCCGTGATAGTAAAGAGAGCATAGGAAAAGCGGCTAAAAGATTTAATGTTAACCCAAAAACAATCCTCAAGTGGAGAAAAAGAGAAGATACGAAA
>NZ_PHHC01000085.1 GCF_002930195.1 Holospora curviuscula
TCAAGCATCCTTGGACTAATGGGCAGGTAGAACGAATGAACAGAACGCTTAAAGAGGCAACTGTAAACAATTTCTATTATGCATCTCATGATGAGCTGAAACAGCATCTGCATGCCTATCTAATGGCTTATACCTTCGCTAAACGACTTAAAGCCATCAAAGGCAAAACTCCTTGGCAATTTATTCTAAATCAGTGGACAATTCATCCAGAATATTTTACAACTAATCCTAACCATTTCTTGGCGGGACTAAACATCTAAGTTTTTTATATAACCTTTTAACTTTTTATAAAATTTAGGAAGATATTAGTTACAGGTTTTATTTATTGCTGCATCTCTTTATATGAAAAACAAGAAAACGGTAAACGCTTCGTATGTAAATTCAGAAATCTTATTTTCCCCTGCTTTGCTCATTATGTTTCGGTATATTTTCACAATTTCAAGATCTTTCAGTAGAACCAGTCACGTAAAAAGTTTAAATAGCAGAAACAAAGTATAAGATTGACATCAAAGAGAGGGGAAAGAGATCAAAAAGCTATACAAGCGATCTAAAAGACGCAGAGTGAAAAGTCATAGAAGAAAGAATCAACAAGCGCAACGAGACGCAAGGAAGGTCGCAACCTAAAGATATACTAGGCTGGTATAGAATGGCATAGTTTATATCAAAAAAATGGCTGGAAGGATCTCCCTAAAGAGTTTAGGTCATGGAAGAGAATATTGAATGACTTTAATAGGCTAAACTATAAAGGAGGCATTCAAGCATTGATGGATAAACCCAGAGCTATCCTCAGAATGAAGATGAGAAAAGTCCTAGCATAGGAATCATCCATAGCCAGAAGGTGAACCGACGCTCTGTTAAACAATGAAGAAATAAAGGCAAAAAAGTGGCGGGTAGAAAACGTCTAGGGGTAGACACCTTAGGCTATTCACTAAATGGTGATGTGCACAAGTGCTAGGCCTCATGATAGAAAGTGCGCCAAAAGTGGGTTTATCCTCTACGCAAGAGACTTGGCTTACCATTGTAAAACAATGGCGACAGGTTGTAGAGCGTTCATTTGCTTGGTTAGATCATTTTAGGAGGCTACCCAAAAATTATTAGAGGTCTACTTTATCAGCCAAAGCATTTATTTCACTAAAATAATGCTACATGGGTTAAAAAAATAGTTTACGTGACTGTTTCTAAGTACTTTAATGGATAGCATAAGAAAAGAATCAAAAGATTCCTAGTGTCATCTCATTATATGTAGATTCTTTATGCAGATTGTTCTGTATACTTTGTACAATAAAATTTAAAAAATATTACACACTACAAATTATCTAATTTCTATTTTTCTAGAGTAATTCTGAAATTTTTTTTGTCCTCTTACCTTAAAAACTACGAAGAAGATAATTGCTTTGCCACCGTTAAGGCGTAGGATAAACACGCAGACTGATCTGGTCTTTCCTCATTCTGAATCCACCAAGTCTTAACTTCAGCCAAAATAGTTCCGATGTGGCGTTGAAGAATACCTTGAGCCAACAACAAGCTTCCATTTAATGGAAAAGGAACTGGAGTAAAAGACAAAATTTCTACCGAATAATGATGCCAATCCTGAAGCGCTTTATCTGGAGATGTAGCAAAAAATTTTGCACACCGTATCCACCATCTCCCCAAAACGATAGAAGAGGGTTGAGTATAAAGACTACTTCGAATATTATGAACTTCCAAAGGATTAAGAAGGGATTCAAATGCTTTTTCTTGTTTACGAGAAAGACAAAGTCCAGGACAAGAGTGGTTTGTAAGACTGACCCAACGTACCCAAGCTTCAGGCACATATCCTGTAGCCCGTTCAAACGCCTCCATAGAAAAAAAATTAAGAGGTGCTTGTAGAAGTTGAGACAATATTCCTGAAGCCACCATTTCTCCTATAACATACCAAGGATTAGAAGCATCTAAAAGTTTAAAAAATTCTTTTGTAATGCGCTCTTTTGAAAGTATTCCTAACATATGTTTCCATCGACAACATCTTAAAAACGCCTGTGCATTCAAAGGTCCCTTTCCGTAATACGCGTGAATACGAAAAAATCTTAAAATACGCAAATAATCTTCCTGAATACGGCCATCAGGATCCCCAATAAATCTTACAATACCTTGATCTAGATCTTCTCGTCCCTGTACTACATCAAAAACTTCCCCTTCAGCATCGACATACAACGCATTAATAGTAAAATCTCGACGCATAGCATCTCCGATCCAATCATGGGTAAACTGAACCATTGCATGGCGCCCATCGTGGGAACACTCTGTGCGTAAGGTAGTAATTTCGTAGGGAATCCCTTCAATAATCGCAGATACTGTCCCATGTTTAATTCCTGTAGGTATGGCTGTTATACCAGCATCTTGAAGAAACTTCATAGTGAGATAGGGAGGACACGTAATAGCCAAATCAAAATCATCTTTTAAAGGAATACCTAAAAGACTATTTCTAACGCATCCTCCTACAAAACGAATTTCTGCTTTTCCTTTAAAACAGGAAAATAATGCTTGCGGTCCAGGATTTTTTAACCATTCAAAAACTGTATTCATTCCGCCATTAAGAGGCCATCTGTGTAAATTCTTGAAGGCGGTCAAGACATTTTCCTGTACCTATAGCCACACACAACAAGGGAGTCTCTGCTACCGTAGTTTTCACACCAGTATGTTCTTCAATACGTACTCTCAACTGGCTCAACAAGGCGCCTCCACCCGTCATAACGATACCCCGTTCTGATATGTCTCCTGCCAATTCAGGAGGAGTTTGCTCTAGAGATTTTTGGACAGTATCCACAATAACAGACATAGGTTCTTCTAAGCTTTCCATCACCTCTTCCCGAGAGGCAGAAATTTCTTTCGGTCGACCACTGGTGATTTCTCTGCCTGTAATTTTTAATTCTTGAGAAGCAGAGTGCTCATCAAACAAAGCACACTTTAAGCGTTCTGCACTATTTTCCCCCACTAACAAGTTATGCATTTTTCGAAAATAATTCACAATGGCTTCGTCCATACGATCGCCACCACATCGTACAGAGACCGAGCACACAATTCCCCCCAAGGAAATTACTGCCACTTCCGTAGTCCCACCACCAATATCCACCACCATAGATCCAGTAGGCTCCATCACAGGAAGATTCGCTCCCATAGCGGCCGCCATCGCCTCTTCAATTAAAAAAACGCTTCTAGCGCCCGAAGTGAGCGCCGCGTCGTGAATCGCTCTACGCTCCACCGGCGTAGCACCATGAGGAACACAGACTACAATGTTTGGACTGCTAAAGAATAGTGACTTTACCTCTTGCTTAACTTTTTTAACAAAGTATTGAATCATTGCTTCAGCCCGCTCAAAATCTGCAATGACACCCCCCCGAAGCGGACGATACACAGTGATATTCAACGGAACTCTTCCCAACATAGACCGAGCTTCTGAACCAACTGCCACAACTTTTCCTGTAGAATTTTGTACCGCTACAACAGAAGGTTGATTTAGTACCACCCCTTTTCTTTGAACATACAAGATTGTATTTGCTGTCCCTAAGTCAATTCCAATGCCTCTGGAAAATTTCCAAAATCTTGACACAACACCTCACTT
>NZ_PHHC01000086.1 GCF_002930195.1 Holospora curviuscula
ATTCACGGCTATATGTACTTTTGTATTGAGCCCCCCTTTTGTGCGGCGAGTAGCGTGACTCCCGCCTACTGACCCAAGTCTAGCCTTATGGGTCTTGACAAAAGTAGAATTTATCATGAACCATTCAAAATCAGGATCATCTACGAAGATCCCAAGTAAATTCCTTGTCACGCCCTCTACAAAACTGCCTGTGTACATCGTTTTAATGACCATAATCTGGTGGTAAATCTCGCCAGGATGCACTCGTTCTAAAGATCCACATTATTGCGGTGCAATCCCGCCCCAGTTCTTACGCTACCAGAAAAATACCCTTCTATTTTGCTTCATAATTTATCGCTTATATCATGTCTACGGTGACTTTAGTCCATCATCTTAGCTCCATTTTTTGCTGTTCTCATTCATAATAAACGATTATCGCATTACTACTATGCACTCAAAATCTCGTTACGAGACACCCTAAAACAAAAAAATTGATAGAAGTCTTTGGGTTGTAAAGTAATTTTTTTACTCCATTATGGAAAAAAATTTAATCTTAGAGAGGAATATTTTTGGCTAATATGAAGTCAGGAATTAAGCGAAAAATTGGAGCATATGTATCACTTTAGAATCTTATTTGAGTATTTTTTAAACAATCATAAATCAACTTCCTTTACTATATACACTGAATTTCAGAATTGATCCAAGCGACATAATTCAGTATTACAAGAATTTATAGGATATTAAAAAAAATTTAGAATATCAAAAATCCACCTAAAAACAAGACTAATGGAGCATAGAGTAGAAACATTATCATAGTTACGTATTCTGTATACAAGGAGCTAAAGAGTGGATTGAGGTGCTCAAATTTCAGCATCTCAGTAACACAGGCCATTGAATTAACACATACAATTTTTTACCTACGAGCTTTTCACTTTTTTTTTACTCCATTCTCTATCTTTGCAAATCGCCATATTAACACCACTTTTATCAATATAGACAAAACTGTGCTTGGGTATGTCTTTTACGACTTATAAGATATCCAACTCGCTTTTCTTAGACTGCTTTTCCCAAAGATAAAATTTTTCATCGCTAAATATTAGCTTTTTAAATGCTAATGCGGCATATTCTTTACTTACAGCAAACTCATCTTCGGTATCCTTCAATTTTATAATATAGGATTTAAAAGAATTGTTTACAAGCAATTGTTACCCGATTATATTGTCTATCCGAGAATAAATTGGCGATCTATATTGTTCTACCCTCCGTAATTCGGCGGAAAAGAGTGGTCCAGAGCATCCGTTCTAAAAATTCAAAAAATAGTATTGATCTATTTTCGGGTGTCCTTAGCGTGGCTAGAACACCACAAACCCTCTTTTTAACTAGAAGATGGGGTTCCATAACGCTAAACATAATACAAAATATCATAGCGACCAGTGGTTTTGTTAGGAAGTGTTTTCAGACAAATACACAGTACCATGAATCATCCCATCCTAACATAGGGTATGTCGACATTTAAGGGTACTTTAGAATTATGAGTGATGCAGCACAATGCAGAAAGGAAAAGAAAAGCGTGTGCAAGTGTGTCATCTCTGAGTGCAACGCGCCTGAAATGGGTTAACGTGTTGAACCTTTACTCGACTAGATTTTTCTCATGAATCGTGGGGGGATGACGGCTTTATTGCTGCCCATATAATGTGTCAGCATAATGGACAATATCATTGGCATCTGTAGCCTTTATCCGCCAATAGCATTTTAAAGTCAAAATTCTCCATTAAAGCAAGAGCTTTGGTATAGTTAGCGCACTGAGCAAGCCATAGAATGAATCTGATGGGGTTGCCTAACAGCGTGGATCTTCGTACTAAAACCGCCTGCTGAGCCCCTCAGGTTTTGGTTTTGTGACCATTGACTCTATTTTTTTTCTGACGCCCGCGGCGTGTTGATGGGCGTAAATCATTGTGGAATCCCTCATGATTCATTCCGTATCAGCATCTACTGCAAGGGTATTGAAAATCACTTTCCACACACTGACTTTGGATCATCTTATCAACTGTTAATGAACCCTCGAGCATTTCCCCGTAAGATTCTGGCAAGGGACGCTACGGCGCACTTTTCGGGCAATCCACATCACGGCATTGATAAATTTCCGGTTATCGTTTACCAGTACGTCCTGAATCTCTTTCTTTCCCAGACAAGCTTTCTTTTATTTCTTCCCATTGGTCGTCTCGAATCTCTTGCAATCTTATCTTCTGTTGTAACTAAACGCATTAATCTTATAACACTTAATTATAAATGTCGACACACTCTAGTTTATTTTATAAACATACCAGCTAATGACGCAGTAGCAGCTATGTCTTTAATGGGTTTGGGTTTGTCAGAAGGTCGTTTTTTCAAGACCTCAGTTTTTGAGACTATAAGCATTGATATATTCTTTTTGACAAAAATTTTGCAAATCTTTTCCTATCTTAGATCAGATCTTTTGTCACCATCATTATGACAGAAAAAGAAAAGAAAGGCTAAAAAATTTTGTGTCCTTTGTTTGTCAAAAAATCCTTGAGGATAATAGAACTTTTGATGATTATGATACTTTCTCTTACTGTTTATTCCATCGCGCAAAGTCAGCGTAGAGAGTAGGTGTTGAGATAAAACGAGATTTCTAGGCAATGAGTTATAGTTGAAGCATTATAATATGCTAAAGTAAATCATCTTGAACTAGGTGCACAACCATGATAGGATAAAGAAAAACTATTCACAAGTCCATAAAGTAAAAAAGAAATCCATTCTCTAAGTAAAAAAAGCACTTAAAATATACAGAAATGCAGTAAGTCGATAGCGTAATTAAAGAAGCTAAGATTTACCGATAAAAACTTTTTTCTTATGTTTAAGCAGAGAAAAAACCAATGTGGATAGCTAAAAATCATAAAAGAAAACGGAAGTAAAGTCTTATATATATTGAAAAAAGAGGTATTGATACGGTGAGTTACGGAGAGAGTAGAGTAAAAAAAGTAAAAAGTGCTTAGGTAAGAAGCTTGATCATTATTACAAAAGAACTTAATAGTATAGCTACAATAATCAATCCATAGCACTCAGAGATTTTAATAGGTCTTCCAATACAGATCTTTTTAATCATTGAATAAAACCGTGTTTAATCAAAGGGCTAAATCCTGGGCTAATTATGTATCGTGTTTTATACTCTTACAAGACAAAAAAATTGATGAAATCGCTTGAGTTCAGGCTCATTTTATTACCGTCATATTCTCCTGACCTGAACCCTATTAAGAAATTTTGGGCTACTATGAAACAATGGATTAACCGTCACATTACTCAATGTACTGAACTGTATAAGGAATTACTTCAATTCTTTCACATCTAGTATATCCATTAAGCAAAAAAGATTAATTTTAAGCTTCAACAGACTTTCTCAGAAAGACTACAACAAACAGAATTTTTGAGAAAATAGAATAGTATGATTCTAATTATCACTTAAGATTAATCATGTAAAATACTATATTTCATCTAGATTTAAGGAGCTGTTTTTTATTTCCTTAAAAGATAGCTCTATAGTTGGGCTGTGTTTTCTTACCTCAAAAATAAGAGTTTTCTTTCATACCCAAGGTTCATCAATACTAAAGAGAATATCCACATAAAGTTTTTTTATAATTTGGGTAATCAATAAATCACATTCGAGCTTAGGCCGAGATCTTTTTTTTATCGACTCAGACTGTGCTTTTTCCAAAAAAAACAAGCTGCCTGGCTTTTTATTATATTGTGCCTATTGCAGTGTCAGGCCAAATACCTTCAAAAAAAATTTTGAACGTTTTGGAATGTCTGTGTACCTTATCTCCGTATTTTCATATTTTTCTTACTTTTTTCTTTAACGTTGAACTTTTTAGTCTTACACTTAAATTTGGTCTTTATGCAGAAGATCTAACAAGAATTTTCATTTTTTTCTCCTAAAATATGAACATGAAAATGAAGCACTTCTTGCTTTCCATAATCGCCCTGGTTCATTATGGCTCGAAATCCATGTTTTCCAAGACCCAATAACTCAACAACAGCCACCATCCCTTTTTGAAAAGACAAAATTTCTTCCACAGAAGCATTTTTATAAAATCGAAGCGCATCTTGATAATCACCTTTAGGGATGAGCAACACGTGGATGGGCGCCTTAGGTGTAATATCTTTAAAGCATAAAGTGTGGGTATCTTCCCAAATTTTTTGACAAGGAATAATACCTTGAATAATTTTACGAAAAATATTTGACTCATACATAGCAAGGATAAAAACTATTTTATCTATTTTATCATAGCTTACTTTTATTTTTGACACAAGGTTTATAAACTATTTTTTTATCTACCCTTCATCAAGGTCTGAACAAAATTGTTCCTTAGTTTATTCATTCACTCAAAAACTTTCACAGCTGCGCTCAAAGATAGAATTACGGTGTTTCAGTATCTTTTCTTACCCCCATTCCCAGAAAATAAAATTCTTGGCTTACTAAACATAAAAAGAGGATCCGCATCCGCACCGTCCTTTTTCTTTTGGATTGTAAAATACAAATCCGGATCTCAATCCTTCCTCTACGTAATCCATAGTAAGGCCAATGATAAACATGAGTGCATTGGATTGAATGTAGATCTTAAGATCCGCGCTAATGTTTACAGGCATATCTGAAGGACATGGATCGGTGATGCAAGACATCCTATAAGAAAGTGCTGCACATCCTTTACGCTTTAACCCAATGCGTATATAAGCTCCATCATTTTTTTCAGAAATAAGTTTAAGAAATTTTTGAGCCTGGGGTGTAGCCGTTAAAATAGAAGGACTATTTTGGTCAGGGTTAGTTTTGCCCAGATCATCCTGAATATGATTATCTTTATATTTCAAAACTATGTTTTTTAATGAATAAAGTTACATATTTCTAATTCTACGTTTAATAAAAAATATTGTCTACCCCAAAAACAATATATTTCAGAACGATCTCATCAAAAAATTATCTTTATGAGAAATTCATTTAACTTATTGAGGATTATTTTAGTGAAAGCTAGTGGAATAAACGCTTTGGCTGATGAAGTAGACCTCTCATAATCTTTGGATAGCTTTCTAAAATGACCTAACCAAGCAAATGAACGCTCTAAAATCTATCGCCTTGCTGAACCTTAATCCTAATGTATTCTGCATGTTGTACAACGCTAAGCAAAACCCCTTGCTTATCAAGATAAAAATTGCCACTAGCTTTGGAAATTCTTTTTTCAGGAAAAATAATACGCTTTTCGCGTACTTTCTATCATGAGACCTAGCACTGTAAACATCAATATTTAGCGAATCGCTTAAGGTGTCTACCCCTAGATGTTTTCTACCCACCACTTTCTTGCCTCTATTATACCTTTTCCCTTCATTATTTAAAAGCCCGTGAGTTCATGCTTTGGCTATCCATGATTTCTATGCTAAGAATTTACTCTTTTCTCCTCTTCATTCTGAGTACATCTCTGAGTTTATCCATCAATATTTGAATGATCTCTCTATGCTTTAGCCTGTTCAAGTCTTCCGTCCCATACCAGCCTAGCATTTTTAGGCGGAGGCTTTCCTTGCTTTCTCTTGCGCTTGTTGATCCCTTCTTTTATAACTTTTCACGCTTCGTCTTTTAAATCTCTTGTATAACTTTTTCACCTCTTTCCCTTCTCTTTGATGTCAATCCTCTCTGTACAGGACAAAAGTTTATCTCCCTGTAAATACCCGCTCAATTACAGTGTTTTGATTAAAAATTGACCCAATATCATTCACGAAATTGTTAACCGAACGATCAATTTTAAAAAATAATTCCCGCAGCAGATCCAAGCCAACGCGTAACACGCTTTTTTCCAAACGACCATGCTTTTTCTTTTTGATAGGGGCT
>NZ_PHHC01000087.1 GCF_002930195.1 Holospora curviuscula
AATCGCGGCTCTAAAAGACTCCATATGCGATCTGGCATATCATGGCGTCGGTGAGCGCCTATCATAAAAACCTTTCATTGATTCATTCTATATCTCATGCCAGTATAGATTGATTCTCGTGACGACACACTCTAGGGTTTCTGGGGTATTGGTTAGGAACATCTCCTCTACCCACCCCTGTACTGACAGAACTCGTAAGCAATCTCATGGCTTCTAAAGTGCCTGTAGGTCTACTTTTTGCACCCCAATCCTGTTTTCCGTAATAATGCTGCTCTTTTACAAAATATCCGTGAGTTCTTAGGATATCATGCGCAAATCCACGTTCATCAATGGGAGCACTCCATTTTTCTTTGCTTTTTAATTCATTACGCTTTTAGTACAATACAGAGCTTTTTTCTGGATCCTCTTTGGAGGATTTAAGATTTTTTTATAGCGAGCCCCAAGACGTCTGAGAGCTTTCAAAATGCCAATAGTGCTAACCCAAAAGCGCTTCGCTCGCTCTGGCTGATAAGCATCAGGATATATCGTGTGATATCGTGTTCTAAACAGTCCATGTCTATTGTTCTGGCTGGCTTATAGCGAACTAAGTTCGGTTCTAAGCGCGTACTCCATCTATAATCTGCTGACCTATTTCAAAACGTTTACTAGAGTCTTCATCGCTTCCTCCTTCTTTTTTCTTAATTCATAAACCTTTACGAAAAAAATCTAATGAATACGACATCTTTGAATATCTTCTCTTTTTTTCTATTATAAGAATTCTATAGTTAGTTAGCTATAATTAAAAATAATTTATAATACTAAAAAGAACGCATCCTTGTAAACTTAAATAAGCGTTTATTTAAAAATATTTTATAGAATATTGATTTGATATAATAAAATGATGCACAATTTATGCTAAATATTTTAACAAAAATCAGAAATATTTTCTATTTAAGCACTGGACAAAATTTCTGGAATTCTTTATACTTTCTTAGCAAGACTCGTGTACGTACGGTATGACAAAGACAGATATATTAAAATTTACAGGAATTATTTTAGAATGCTTACCTAACGCGAGGTTTTCTGTTCAATTAGACGGCTCCAATCAGATTGTAAACGCATATATTGCTGGAAAAATGCGTACTAACCGTATTATGGTATCCGTAGGAGATAAAGTGTTGGTGGAATTTAGTCCTCATGATTTGTCTCAAGGAAGAATTCGTTATCGAGAGCGGTAATTAGAGCAACTAATGATTGTAAGTTTTAATAGAAGTAAAAAATTATCTAATTTTATACGCGTTAACATAAAAAATTATTTTTTTAAATAATTTCTTAAGAAATATAAAATAAAAAAATTCTTTTAGCACTATACTTTTGATTGATGAGGGCTTTACCCGTATCGTAGTACCCGTTTTCCTTTTGTGGTTCCAATATCTAAATCCCATTGTACTGATACGCCTAGCTTAAGTAACGCACTATGAATATCCTGATAGGGCTGAGAATCTTTTAAACTTGAGCAGTATAACCGTTCTTGAGCTCGCGTCATTGCCACATACAAAATTCTTCGATGCTCTTCATCTTGACGTCTGGCATAATGCTTGTACCACGGATCTTCATTATCTGTTAAAACATTAAGTTTCCAAGGTCCCTCTGGAGTGTACACAAAGCTATCTTTTCCCCGAACATCCATGGAAAGATCCGGTATAATCACTACGGGAGATTCCAGTCCTTTTGCACTGTGTATGGTGAGTAATCCCACACCTTTTTCTGTACTGTGTTTAAAAGTCAATGTGTCCAAAGACAGCATTTCAATCCATTGACTCCACCCTTTTCCTTGTTCTTGACAAAAATTAAATAACAGTGCAAGAATTTTGTCTAGGATGGCCATCGCATTAGGCCAGGCTGTATATCGTGCTCGAAGCCAGGGAGTGTATATCCACCAATGCATAAATTGAAAGGGAGTAGTTTGAAAAAAAACTTTTTTCCACTGAGCCAAGGTTTCAACATAAGTACTCCAGGGCTCTATTTTTCGAGACTCAAGATGTTCCCAAAGAGATTTTTTGTTACGATGGAAGATCTCCACAGCAAGTAAATCTGCTTCGCTGACACCAAAGAGAGGACTCTTAAAAAGGTGGACCAAACTCCAATCATCTTGAGGCGCTAGTAGCCACCGAATCAAAGCCAGAATATCTTGTACCAATAAAGTATCTTTCAGAGATTTTTTGGAGGTTTCACGAATCCAAAGTTTTTTACTGCTTAGCGCTCGAGAAAACGCTTCATATAAACTACATCGCTTAGATACTAAAATTAAAATATCTTCTTTTTTAATGGAACGTCCTGTACATTGTAAGACTATTTCCTGAGAAATCCAGTTTTGAATACGTTGCACCCACATATGAGCAATAAAAGTACCTGAAGACTTTCCCGCTGGAGGCTCCAAAAGGGGTAAAAGCTCTACAAGTCCTCCCTGTCGATGCGAAGGGGCAGTATGAGGTTTAAAATCCATAGCGTGATCTGTACGAAAAACTTCATTAATAACATTTAAAATACAACTGTAAGATCGGAAAGAATGCGTAAGATGTACACTGTAAAACGAAATTCCATTCTGCTCTAAGCAGGCTTGGAAGTGTTTTTTTGTTTTGTAAAATTGATCTAAATCTGCCCCCTGGAATCCGTAAATACATTGTTTTGGATCCCCCACAACAAAGAAGGTTTTTTGAGGATGTGTATTCCATATTTCACTTAAAAGACTCAAAATTTTCCATTGAGCTGGACTAGTATCTTGGGCTTCATCTACTAATACATGATGAATTTTTTGGTCTAATTGACTATAGACCCATCCCATATAATGAGGATTTTGAAGTAAATCAATAGTCTTATGAAGAAGATCTGAAAAATCTAAAAGACCGCGTTCCTTTTTATATTGGGTATAATGATGATAAATTTCAGAAAAAATTTGACAAAAATCTTGAGTATCTTGCCATGCAGAAAAATGTCGTTCGTGACGCAATGTACACCATAAGTTTTTTTGTGCTTCTTCAAGCCATTCTTTTAAATAAGACGGCACTTTATTTGGAAGAAGCTTTTTCCGAGGCATTCCTTGTTGAGTAAGAAAAAAAGCTTGGTAATGGGGATGATCCCAAGAAAAATTCAACCCCTTCAGCTTAACACTATATTGAGGCCCTAAGTATTCAATGAGTTGAGCCAATCGATTTGGGCATAATACAGGGGGAGGCGATGCTTGAGGAGGGCGGGAGTGCTGTGTAGGAAAAATCACGTCACTTGCTCTATGCCATAATGCTTTCAGATGAAGAGTGATCTGGTTCAACGTGTAGCGCGCTGCAAGACGTCTGAGTGCAGATTGAACCTCTAAAGAAGCTGGGTAAAAGACGGAAAATACCCGTTCTTGCTGTTGGTACCACACAGTAAGTCCCTGATGTTCATCTAAAATTTTGAATGTTCCAGGTAATCCTGCCTCTAAAGGAAACGTATGTAAAATGGTTTGGCAAAAACTGTGTAATGTTTGAATGTTTAAAGAAGTATCCAAAATTTGGGACCATAATTTTTGAGCGCGCTGTATCTGATCTAAATTCGGAGCGTGCCCTATACACGTCTCTAATATTTCTTTGCATTGCTCTTGAGAGCACATGATGTCTTCCAAAAGGCTGTACAATCGCTGCATCATCTCTTTCCCAGCGTGTTGAGTAAAAGTCAAGGCAACAATACGTTCGGGGCGTACTCCTTCCAGCAAAAGTCGTAACAAACGATAAGTAAGTACAAAAGTTTTTCCTGTTCCTGCAGAAGCATGAACCCAAACATGATGGTGTGGATTGATCGCGCTATACTGAGCTTGCGTTAACATGAAATAATGTAGTAGATAAAATTTTATACATGATCAAAACACTGTACCCTAAGTTAACAATTTTTTTTCACAGGAAGACTAGAATCAGCGTAGGGCAAAAATACTTTTATAAAGGGAAGAAACAATAAAGAGATAATTACGGGAATACACACCGCAAGAAAAGCAATGTTAGGAGAATAACACTCCCATACTGTACCCATAATAAACCCGTTAGAAATAAGAATTGCTGTTCCAGAAATAGAAAAAAATACACCAAACCCAGTACCTTGTAGGTGAGCAGGCATACTCGAAGATAAAAAGGCCATTAAAGCCCCCTGTAAACTATATTGTAATCCGTAAAAAAGAACTCCCAACAATACACCCCATTGCCAGTGTCCCAAAAATCCAAAGCTCATCATAGCACTCAAGAGTAATAAATTGCACAGGAAGACCGTTCTTCTACGGTCCCCATAGTCTGATAACCATCCTAGCGGGTAAGAACACATGGCACACAAAACGTTTTGAAAGGTCATAATCATGGCACCTAACTGTCCTGGATGATTTAAAGGAATTCCTAGAAATTCTGTGGGGTTTTTCAGTGCAGCAAAATTCATCATAAATGCTCCACTAAAATAGCCCATTTTTAAAAAAAAAATACATAAAATAACTTTCCAAAAGTTCCAGGGCAGTTGTTTTAAATCTTGAAGAACCGCAGTCCAAATGTCACCAAAACTGCGAGTACTGGGAGAGTGGTTTAAAAATTTCACTTCTTTTACACCAAATAATAGCATTACAAAACTAACGCAGGCTAGGAGACCTGAATATAAAAAAATTTGTTGAAATGTAACGCTTTTACCGTAAAAAAAGAATAAAAAAATTAATAAACTAGACCCGAGAGTAGAGCCAGTCATCCCCAACGCTTTGTTTAATCCGTAAAATTTTCCCAAAGATTTTACTGGAGCAATATCCGCAATCAACGCTTCTCGAGGACTGGCTTGAATGCCGTTTCCAATTTTTTCCACAACTCGAGCAAACACCACGGATTCAAAACTGGAAGCTGCTGCCAACAATAACCTTGCAATAGCACAAATACCGTACCCTACCAATAAAAATCGTTTTCTACGTTTTACAACGTCACTAAGCAGTCCTGCTGCGGCACGGCATATGAGAGACAACCCTTCCACCACTCCCTCAAGACGTCCAATAGTACTTTTTTTAAAAGATAAGAAAGGTAAGCAAGTAAAAACGATCACAGAAGAACAATTCAATAAAAACATTCCTAAGCTTAAAATCCATAATGCCAAAGGAATACCGCAAAATAATCTAATAGAGTTTGTATTCAAAGTATTGGGTGTATTCATAATACTCCTTTAGAAAATCGAAAACGTTTTTTATTCGAAAGATAAAGTTTTTAATCTACTTATTAAGCCATAAGATTCAAATTTTTGAGATTAAGTCATAATCTGCTTAGTCTCTGCTCACACTGTAGAAACGAAAACCTCATATCTATCCTTTTTGTAGTGTATTTAAAATATGTGTGCGTAACTCAAAGACGCCCTCTCCGGTGGTAGTACTAGTTTTAAGGTGATGTATTTCGCCTGCATTTAACTTCAATAGCCTTCGCTGAGCAGAAGATATGCAGTCAATTTTTGTATAGAGACATTGTAGGGGAATTAAAGATTTTGTTAAAAAATTCATTACTTCTATATCTTGTGGACCGACATCTCTTCTACTATCCACAAGTATAACAACAAGAGACAAACTAGTGCGTGTCAGTACGTATTCTAATACATTTTTATGCCACATGTTTTGCAAAACTTCTGGAACGCATGCATAACCATAGCCAGGTAAGTCCACATAACGTACTCCTTCTTGGACCTGATAAAAATTTATACTTTGAGTACGTCCCGGAGTCTTTGAGACTTTGGCCAAGTTTTTTCGCTTCATAAGTGCATTAAGTAACGAGGATTTTCCCACGTTAGATCTTCCCCAAAATGCAATCTCTTTTCCTGAAACGTCAGGCCAATCTTTAGGGTGAAGAACTCCTCTCAAGAACCGACAATCTGACGCATACCTCTTGTTTAACATATTTTTCTTAAACTTCGCAAAGGGAAAACATGAGTTCTGAAATACACTGAACTCCTTTCACTTCTAAGCCTTGGTCTTCTGGAAGGAGCTGAATTCCTCCACCAATATCATTTTTACGCCGCCCTACACGGTATACACTATATCTTCCATATTTTTTATGCATTATCTCCCACCAATTTAAAATATCGAATAAAATATTGCTGCAGTATTGTTAATATATTGTTCCAGGTCCAGTAAATAATCATGCCTACAGGAAAGCGGGCCATCATGTATACAAAAAGTGCTGGAAGTCCATAGCTTAAAACCCATTGCTGAGACCGATCTAAAGCAACATTTTGAGCAGCAGCAAAACGTTGCTGAAGAATCATAGTTGCCCCCATAAGTAAGGGCCAAACACCGATAGTCAGAGAAGAAGGTAAGTCCATAGGAATTATACCAAATACCGTGAAAACAGAGGTGGGGTCTGGAGCAGACAAATCCTGAATCCATCCCCAAAACGGTGCCTGGCGCATTTCAATAGAAATAAAAAGAACCTTGTATAAAGCAAAAAACAAAGGGCACTGCAGTAACATAGGCCAAATACTGGAAAAGGGATTAATTTTTTGAGCACGATACAATTCCATAATAGCTTGGTTGAGTGCTATTTTATCTTCTTTAAATCGTTCTTTCAACATTAATAACTTAGGCTGCAAGCGTTGCATGGCGGCAATAGAGCGAGCACTTTTTACTGCCAAGGGAAAAAATAATCCTCGAACACACACTGTTAGCAATAAAATAGCTACTGCAAAGCTTCCCAAATAGGTTTTGAAAAAAGACAAAATGTAAAACACAGGTTTTGTAATAAAATAAAACCATCCAAAATCTACTGCTAGGTCAAATCGTTGAATTTTATGAGTGCGCTCATAGTAGTCTAAAATTTTTACTTCTTTAGGTCCTAAAAATACATTTTGTACCTGAATGTGAGATTCTTTTGGTAGTACTGGAACAAATTTTTGAGCTAAAGTCATACAATACATTCCGTCGGAATTTTTTTCTGACCATCCTTCTACCGACTGGGAATCAAAATCTCCTACCAACGCCACAAGCCAGTATTTATCAGAAATTCCACCCCAATTTGCTTCTTTGAATTTACGAGACCGTTTTTCTAAATCACTATACGGTATATTACTTAAAACACGATTACATACCGCAATAGGTCCCTCATAAGACAACCAATGATCTCCAATTTCCACAGGACTTTGACGAAAAATTTCTCCTTTGCACCGCACAAAAAGAGTACGAGAAGTGGCGTTTTTTATTGTCTGAACCACTTTTAGCATGTATTTTTTGTCTAAAGAAAATTTTTGTTCAAACTCAATGCCTTGAGAATTCTTCCATCCTATATTTAATTCGTTAGAGGAACCACCTTTTTTTACACTCCATACTGTATCTTGAGTCGGCAAAATAACATCTTTTTCTTTTACTTCCCATCCCATACGAACCCAATATCCATGAGGTGTACCATAAGGACGCAACAAACGCACCGGAGTATCTTGGACTGTATTTTCTTTGTAATTCTTGAGGGAAAAATCATCTAGAAGAGCCCCCCGCAACCGAATTTTTCCTTCTACGAACCTATTGGAAAGTATCTCACGATCTTCTTTGAGGGACTCGTCCTCAGAAACAAAGCATGCAGGGGGAGCTTCAGGAGAAATGGGGATCTTACTCGCCTTATCTACCAAACTTTGCGAATTCGGCTCAAATTTTGGCTTGATAAACATCTCATACCCTGCCCATACCAAAACGCACGCACCAAAGGCAAGTAAAATATTTTTATACTCACTCATTGACATCACCTTGGCGACTAATCTGCGTTTTAAATGGAACCGAAAGTATACTACGGAAAAAATTTTCGAAAAGAATTATTAAATCAGAAAATCTTAAAAATATCACGCTCTGGTTTCTGACGATGCATACTACATTAATAGGATATTGTATAAGAGAGTTCACCAGAAAAAAACAATGCCGTATGCGACGCTTAATTTTATGACGTGCTACAGAAGAAAATCCAAGGCGCTTAGAAATTACTACACCAAATTTCACGCTTTCCTCCCCCAGCATCCAACGAAAAACTAAACCTAAATCACGCTCTTTACCAAATTTACTTACCTGAGAGCTTTTCTGAAAGGAGACCAGATTTTTTCTTGAAAGTGGCTCTAAACGCATCGTCAACAACCTCTCTTTTTAAGCCGATAACTTTTGACGACCTTTTCTACGTCGCGCGGCGATGACGCGCCTTCCTCCCACCGTTGCCATGCGAGACCTAAATCCGTGTCTTCTGCTTCGAACCAGTCGACTAGGTTGATATGTTCTCTTCATAAGTAAACCATTATTAAATTCTATATCACACCATTCTAAGACCAATACTTTAAAAAGTAAAGTCTTTTTTTATGTGTACAAGGCAACATAGCTTGAGCCTAGGCTGATACCTTAGAAAGTTAATGGAATGTGAGAAAATAAAACACATTTCTTTCAGAGTGTAGGTTTGCCTTCAAGAATACTTTTTTAGCACAGCATTGTTTAGAGTTTTTTGCATTCCCCAAACAAACAAAAAGCAGCACAGCTCATTGTGAATATTTCAAAAAAGTGTTTGAAAAATGAATGTAAGATATGAGTCCACTCATTGAATAAGAGAAACTGAACAGTATGAATTAAACTCTTAAATAAATATATTTTTATGATAAGCGTGCTCTTCATTATCTATAAGCTGTACCCAGTAAAATGCGTCGAGGAATGCACTAAAAAAGGAAAACGTGCATATACGTCTTTAAGTGGAATATTCTTTAAATGTTTTTTGTCACGCCCAAAATGATAGCTAGTGTTTTTCAAAATGTTAAAGGCTTCGTTTTGAGTGTTTCAACGCTTTTTTCCAGCTCACGACCACTCGTGAATTGTCGAAGCATTTAAAGTGTTTCCTGTCACATAACGGTTTCGATAAAGTTTTTTCTTTTATTCTGGAGGTGCTATCATTTCAAAACAATTAACGATTGGCATTTCTTTGTTACTCTATAAAGAAACTTGATTTTCCAATCCATACTGAGAAACGCGGTGTTTATTTCTGTTTGGTTTTGTTTTTTTACGCTAGTAACGTTTTCCCGAGTGAACTTCAAGGTTATCAAAAAGTTCGGCCAACTATCTAGCTGTCTTTCTCTCCAGTGAGGAGCCTAGATTTTTCGAAAGCTCGGTCCTTCATTCCATAATGACTTAAGTAATTTGTCAAAACCATTCTCATTCTGCCGCTGTGGAGCTTTATACTCAAAAATTTTGGGTGAAAATGGCACCCATGTTCAAAGAAATTTAGGTAGTGCTACTATCATGGGCTTTGTAATGGCTTATCTCAATGGTATATATTCGAAGATTCATGCTCGATTGTCCCGCTACCTCAGATAATCCCCTGAGAAATAAAGTGTAGGATACTTTGGACGAACTCGAATTCCTTCTTTTAATTATGTATTGCCTCCATAGACTGATGCCATTATGTCATTATAACTGGGAAAATCTTGACGTCTCAAAATAAGTAAGCGGTTTGTTAGATTTTCTGTGCACTCTGAGATCTGTAAGAAAAAATTTAGATCGCTTTTCTGGATGCGGAATACTTTTTGTATACGTTACGTTTACTCCTTTACGCTCGCGCACACCATACTTATGCGAAGCGTCATTGAAAATACATGTTTGCATATCAAGAAACGGTGAAATCTTTCTACACTAAAAATATAAAATCATCTTTTTGCAGCACTGAAAATTAGCTTGATCACAATCTAGGAAGCTGTCTCGTAACTACACTACCTAAACTGCATTTAGGAAGCTTGCCCAAGACAAGCTTAGGAAAAACAGTTGAAAAAAACATCGTATTCTTATTTCTAAAGCAGTACTGTAATTCAAGTTTTTTTTCGTTTGTTAAGTCGGGCGTTGAATTTTTCTGTTTGTTCGTTAAATATAGTATTTATCGTCTTATTTTTAGTGTTAGTGTTTTCCTCGTGTTGTTTCATTAAAGAATCCGCATCCTTTGAAATATCGTGTTGATTGAGGGTTTTATAAATTTCTTGTTTTTGTTTATATACAGATAAGTTGGATGCTTTATGGAGGTGGGATGTAGTGTTTTCATCTGCAGAGGGTTCGACATCACGTTGTGAAGAAGCACTTGGAGTGGAGGATGTAGAAACGGCCTGATTTATTTCTTCTGCTTCCTGGGTTTGCGGTGCATTACTCTTATTTAAAGAGGATGAGGCTACATCTTGTGAAGAGAAAATTGTCTGCTTTGTTTGTGCTGTTGCCGGGGATTGAGAGGTATTGTTCTCTTTTGAGACGGGTAAGGCTAAATCTTGTGCAACAGAAGTATCTT
>NZ_PHHC01000088.1 GCF_002930195.1 Holospora curviuscula
ACTACTGGGGCTTGTTAACAATGAAACATTCCCGGAGGAAACAAAATAAAGGGACGCAAACGCCATAGTGTTCTGGATACACAAGGCACTCTAGTGCACGGTACTGTTGATGACGCTAATCAATATAATACAGTAGGAGAGTGAAATGTTTTTTAAGAGCCTCTGTAACAATTGTTCTTAATTTCATCACCCACTTTTTATTGTTTTTTAGTTGAATTTCTCGATTCTCGAATCTAAAACATATTTCTAGGGCAAAAAAACGGAACACACGCAAGAGGAACACCCATTGGCTGAAGAAAGTGTCCATGCCTTTCATGATTTAACTTTTTATAAAAAACGGGGCTTATTCTTCGGAAATGTATAGTAAAAGAAGTTGAATTGTAAAATATAGTTCATCTGATTGAAAGAAGTGTTGATATAGGCTAGAGCCTGTCGATATTTAAGTTTTCTTTAGAATTATGAGTGATACAGCAAAATGAAGAAAGGAAAGAAAGGCGTGTGCCAGTGTGTCATATCTGGGGTGCAAAGTGCCTGAAATGGGTTAACTTGTTGAACATTCGCTCGTCTAGAGTGCGTTCTTTATAAAGATTTGCGTCAAATTCTCTGAAATTTTTTCGCATGAATCTTGGGGAGATGATGGCTTTGCATAATGAAGAATGTCATCGACATCGTAGCCTTTATCCGTCAATAGCGTTTTAAAGTCAAAATTCTCCATTAAATCAAAGGCTTTTGTATAGCCAGAACACTAACCAGGCGATAGAATGGATCTGATGGGGTTACCTAAAGTATCCTATGCGGCGTGGGTCTGCGTGCTAAAACCGAGTGCTGAGCGCCTCAGTTCTTGCTCTTGTGTAAAAACTATTGACTCTATTTTTTTCTGGAACCCACGGCGTGTTGATGGGCGCGCATTATTGTGGAGTCAATCATAATCCATTCCATATCAGCATCTGCCGTAAAGGTATTGAAGATCATTTGCGATACACTGGCTTTGGAACATCTTATCAACCGTTTGTGAACACTCGACAATTTTTCGTAAAATTCTGGCAATGTACGCCACGCTGCATCCTTTTGGGCAATCCACATCACGGCATTGATAAATTTCTGGTTATCGCCTTACCAGCACGTCCTGAATTTCTTTCTTTCTCAGGCAAACTTTCTTTTATTCCTTCTTATTGGTCGTCTCGTATTCCGTGTAATCTTATCTCCTGTTGTAACTAAGCACCTTAATCTTACAACAGTTAATTGTAAATATGGACACACTCTAGATTGCAACAGTACTTTGTACGCAAGTATCCTTTATATCGAGCGCGATACTTCAAACACAAGACATTGTCTGGTTGGAAGGAAAAGTGTTTCAAAAAAGAAGAAATGGTTTATGGATGAATCAAGCGTTGCGTTGCTTTGGTAACGTCAAAAATCTTTTCAGCGTATCAAAAAACATTTTTTCTGTGTTTAAGGAATTATTCTCGAATAATTAACACAAAATTATCTATATTTTATATCACCCTTTTTTTATCGTGACTATACTGTTTCATTAACTATTCTACACCCTTAGTCTACTTCTTTATTGATACAAGCGAGTAAAGCCCTTGACGGTCTGTAAATTTACAGATACTCTGGACGCATATGGTTTATATTGCCGTTCTTATGCGTGAGCATCGCAAGCAAGATTTTTTACTGTGGATGCTTTCCATCTTTTTAGCTTTGGGGTGGATGCAAGGGTGTGGTATTTTATCTTTTAACGCTCAAGATCGCACGTTTTCCCAAACTTTAGATGATAACGCTATTCGGCTTAAAATTTCTCAAGAACTTTTATTGCATGATTCTAAGGCTTTAGACGGGGTGGAGGTTTTGGTATATCGGGGTGTTGTAGTGTTGGTAGGGAGCGTTTCCAATCCAGGACTAAAAACGGAAGCGGGAAAATTGGCTGAGCAGGTAAGTAGTGTAAGCAAGGTATGGAATGAATTATGCATCGGTGAAGAATCTTTTACAGATTACCTAAGTGATGGATTGATGGAGAAAAAAATTAAGGCAAGTTTTATTATGGATGGTAGAATTAGGGTGGAGAATTATAACTTACGGGTATTTAAAGGAATTCTTTATGTCCTGGGCAGCGCTTCTGGCCCTGAGGAATTAAAACGCTTGAAATATCATGTAGATCAGTTTTCTTTACGGGATGCAAAATATTTTGTTACTTTTTCATCGTCTAAGGATACTAAAAAATGAAAAAAAGTGTCAGCTTCTTGAAAAAACTTAGCGTGTATCTAGGAAAAAATACTTTAATTTTTTTGCGAAATTTAGGCGGAAGGGGAGTGTTTTTTGCTAACGTTCTATATTCTGGAAAAGGACCTTTTATAAATTATAGAGTTTTTATAAACTTATTTGCTCAATATTTTTGGTATTCTTTACCCCTAGTAGGGATGACAGCGATATGTGCAGGAATGGTGTTGGCATTACAAAGCGCCCAGTCTATGCATGGCTTTGATGCTTCTGGTGTTCAGGTAGAGCTTGTGGTTTTTGCTATTTTAAGGGAATTAGGTCCTATTCTCGCGGGATTAATGGTGGCAGGGCGTCTTGGTTCTTCTATCGCGTCCGAGCTCTCCAGTATGGCTGTAACGGATCAAATTAATGCGCTTGTTAGTGTGGCAGTATCTCCATTTTATTACTTAATTCGTCCAAAAATCAGTGCTGCATTATGTGTCCTGCCTTTATTAACTTTATTTTCTGACCTTATGGGAATTTTTGGAGGATATATTACTTGCGTACTAAAACAAGGAATGCATGGTCCTCAATATTTGGGATATGCGTGGAATATTATTCAGTGGAGTGACGTAGAGGTTGGACTTTACAAATCTTTTTTTTTCGCTTTTATTATTGGTTTTGTGGCGTGTTATGAAGGGCTCAATGCTCCTCCTAGCGCTTTGGGAGTGGGGATATCTGCACGAAAAAGTGTTGTAATTTCTTCTCTTCTAATATTATTTATAAACTATTGGGTTACCTTTTTTTATTACCGTTAGTATTGGATATTCGTCACTGGAAGTAGAAAAATACTATAAAAATAGCCATACATTTCGGTTAGAACTTATTTCCCCAAGCTATTAGATAGCCGTAGCTATGGGATATTATTTCAACGCGTTAAGCGTCTATATTTTAACTTATATAGAAATTTACCTTAAGAACGGGATTAGAGTTATTATAATGATCAGAGAATAAGAAAAAGACACTAGAGCCTCGACTTAAAGGAAACAAAAATAGAATACATAAAATTGGGTAATGATCTCAAAAGACAAGTGTAGAATAGTTATGGTGAGTAAAAGTAGTGTAGGTAGAGGGTGAAGACGGTATGAAACACAAAGAGCACTCAAACTTAAGGTGCGATTAGGAAGAAAAAGAACCATAGATCCCAATTCGCTAAAAATGTACGTTGAAAATAATAAAGCTAGAATATCTGTAAAGATCCCTGAGCTAAATTTTTTGCATGTAGTAATACTGATTTTTTTAGATTATTCTTTACAACGTTTTTACGCTAAATGTATTGTATCGCATTACTTGACTATTTAAGAAAGCGGTAATAAGCAAAGCTGTATCAATACTTTATTGCTTAGTGAATGCTCTCCTTTTTTAGTATAATATTTTTTGGCTAAAGTTTACCAGACTCGAAATGATATATCGATAGATAACGTCATGCTTACCGTTAGAAAATTTTTCATCAGTAGGTCTGATTTCACAAATTTATTTATGTATTTAATTCATTTTTTTAGGTATACTATGCTGAACTATTTTTTATTTAATCAATTAAAATTGTGCAAAAAATATTTTACAGTCACTCTTTTAAATGGGGAATTTGGACGGTACTTATAGGAACATTGTTCTCTACAGTTTGGATTTTACTGAAAGATTGGCAAACCTGCAAAAGCATTAGAAGTTTGCGTAATGTCCAAAGTGATCATGTTGAAAAAATAAAAATTTTTTCTTTAGATCAAAAAAAATGTCCGTACACTGTTTTCGCTGAAAAGCTTCAAGCAAGTCACTTTTTAGCGCCTCCCCATTCAATTTATTATCGTTTATTGAAGCCACAAGTAGTCCTAGAAACACGCCATTATCGATTTCAAATGAAGAGCCACTTTGGATCTTTTTTTTTTTCCGCATCATTTGGACTTATTTAAAAATGTTACATTGTATGACACCGCTCCTGAGTTATTTTATAAACTCACAACACAAAGTGCATCCATTAATCTTAAATCTCAAAAAATTTTTGGAGAAGAGTCAGTATTAGGAGAGTGTATCTATGGAACGTTTTCAGGACAAGCGTTTATGATAGACAAAAAGGGAAAAGTTTTAAGCATCAAAGGGCCTTGTACTATTCGTTTTTTAGGATATACAAAAAGTTCTAGACGCTAGAATTTTATAGTGGCGTAGCGAGTTCAGGTCCCTTTCGTGAAAAAAATTTGATCAAAATGTAACCACAGCTACCAAATAAACTGTAATAATAATGTTTTGAACGTAGTAATTTAGCTTAAGAACGGGATTAGAGTTATTATAATGATCAGAGAATAAGAAAAATACACTAGAGCCTCGACTTAAAGGAAACAAAAATAGAATACATAAAATTGGGTAATGATCTCAAAAGACAAGTGTAAAATAGTTATGGTGAGTAAAAGTAGTGTAGGTAGAGGGTGAAGACGGTATGAAACACAAAGAGCACTCAAACTTAAGGTACGATTAAGAAGAAAAAGAACCATACATCCCAATTCGCTAAAAATGTACGTTGAAAATAATAAAGCTAGAATATCTGTAAAGACCCCTGAGCTATGTAACGCAAGCATTAGTGAAGCTTGACCTATACCTCTGGGGAGGCGTGGGAAGGAATACATATCCAGAGACAATCAACGATATAGTGCCTGAACGTTTTGTATAAAGTGACGAGCATGGTATAAAGCCAAATAACTATAAAATAGTTATAAAGAATAGCGCGTCAATTGAAGAATTTTTAGCACTTCTGATCTGTTGAGCGTGAGTCCATTGTTTCTCAATGGGATTACGGTCAAGCGAATAAGGCGGTAAGTAAAGTATGACCAGCATCCTTAATCATTTTTTACCTAGCTTTACCTTGATGGAAAGCTAGTGGGCTATAGAAACGTTTCAGGGAGGGGCCACCTCATAAAAAATTTTGTTGCAAGATACGAAAAAGTATGTCGTCACTCCAGCCCCCTCATTTTTCTGAACCGCTTGATTGATTATCTTGGCATCTGAGTTTGTTCAGAGCTATATGCGTGATTATCGCCTAACGTGGGGAGCGTTTTCTTTTCGTGTGCTCCTTTGATCCTCACCAAATGACCTCTGTACTAGCCAATGTAAGGCCCAATGGCTTTTAATATATGAGAGCATTGTTTCAGGACTAACTTCTAAAGAAGACACATACTACCGCACTGCACTAGAACACTTGCCTTTTATCTCAGGAATCGATTCTATCTGCGCAATGCTTTTAATGGAAAGAACATTAGGTGTATTTAAGATGAGCCATTGACTATCCTGACTTAACGAGCATTTTCTCACTTCAATCCTAGCGTGCCCCTTATCATAATTTGAGCAATATTTAATCTTTTCTAAGGATGCTTTTTCAAAATATAGCTTCACATCATC
>NZ_PHHC01000089.1 GCF_002930195.1 Holospora curviuscula
ACTTATAGCGCACTAAGTTCAGTTCTAAATGCGTACCCCCTCTATAATCTGCTTACCCATTCCAAAACGTCTACCCGATTCCTCATCGCTTACTGCTTTTTTCTTCTTCATTTCTAACCCCTTACGATAATGAATACGACACCTTTAAATATCTTCTCTTTTCTGCTATTATAATTCTTTTATATTTAGTGTGCTATAGTACTTTGAATCTACCTTGAACCGCTATTTAACGCTAAAAGGTTTATGCTCTGATACAGGCTATAGCAAATCTATAAAAGTCTTTGTTCAAACTGTTTTCCAAAAAAGCAGTGACATCTGGGCTCCTGAATGGGCTATTTTTGCTAGAATATAGGAAGTAAAGCTCACTTTTACCCACATTACTTTAGAGAACTATATAAAAATTATGAAATGGTCATTAAGTTTGCTGAAAATACTGTGCTGATTGTGCACTTTGCAACTCTTGGTAAAAGAACCAGCCTAATCTATAAAGACGGGTTCTAATATTACTATTGACCTTTTTGGGTGCTAAACTAAAATACAAAATTTTTATTGAAAATACACCTTCTGTACATCGTTTTCTCGAAATTCTACAGCATTTCTTCCGTTGAGGGATGGTTAAGTTTTTGTAATAAGCCCTTTGAGGCACGAAATGTAATCTTTCTTCGCGGTAAAATAACACTTTTTACCAAAGTACGTGGATTTCTTCCCATACGTTCTTTTTTGTGGGTAACCATAAAGGTTCCAAAAGAAGAAATTTTTATACGAGGGTCTTGAACATTTAAAAAAGCACGTTTAAGCTGATCTAGAATTTTTTCTAAAAGATAGTGCGCTTCCTTTTCGTTAACTTTAAGACGCTTTTGGAACACCTTATAAAGCGATACTCGAATAATTTTACATTTGTTGATATTCATAATTTTATGAAATATTATATGTTACACATAGAAATACAATACAAAAAAATATATAAAAAGAAGTTAATTCGGATTTTGACCGAACTTAATTATCCTCATTCCTAAAGAGGAATACGTTTAATCCAGTGCGCAAAGCCAGAGAAAAATTTTTTATTTTTTCTCTAGTTTTTCTGTTGCACCATAATTTTTGCGATGTCTACCATGTCAGAGGCTGCTCCTCTTAAGAGATTATCGGAACAGACCCACACTGCTAAATGAAAGGGAGTAAGTTGCCGAACGCGTCCTACAGAAACCACATCTCGACCCTGTAGTTCTAACGGAGTTTGATATTCTCTCGCGACTTCAATATGAGGGGCTTTACACCAAGCTTCTTGAACCTCTTCTTTAGACCAAGGACGCTGAAACTCTACCCAGACCGCAGATGCATGCCCTTGGAGTACAGGAACTCGGACTGCGGTACTAAAAATGGGACAGTCCACTTGAAGAATTCGATGGAGTTCCTTTTGAATTTTTTCTTCTTCGCTACTGTGGCCCATATGATCAAGCTGACCAATTTGAGGAATTACATTAAACCCAATATTTTTTGGAAAATAAGAGGTTTCTAGAGGCGTTCCAGAAAGCTTTTTTTTTGTTTCCATCAAGCATGCTTCTACTCCGTATTTTCCCGCACCAGAGACAGATTGATAAGTAGCAATATGGATGCACTTTAACCCATACAAGACATTAAGGGGTGCAAGGACGCATGCAAGAGGGCTTACAATACAATTACTGTGAGCACACAGGGAGTGCTCTTTTTGCAATATTTGCTGATTAACTCCCGGTACCACTAACGGAACAGACGGATCTAGTCGGCGCCAAGAACTTGAATCTACAACTCGAGCCCCAGCATGCAAAGCGCTTTCAATCCAACGCTTAGATACGTTTTCTTCTGTGGCAAACATGCACACATCAAAACAAGAAAAGTCTGCCTGATCTAGAGGATGTACATTAAGTAAACGCCCTTCTAGATCAAGAGTACACTGCTTGGATGCAAATAAAGAGACCTCCCATAAATCGGCATGTTCCATCATTAACTTTAATGCCGTGCGCCCCACAACACCTGTGGCTCCCACAAGTGCAACACGCGCTTTTACATAAGAGCTAAAAAACATATCGCCTTATACGATTGCAAACTTTACTCTTTATAGTAAAAGAACAGTACAATTTTTTCTCCTTCCCGCAGCTTGAGATTGCTCCCGCATAACGAACTACAAACTGCGGACGAAACCTTGCTTTCGTTATTGATTTATAAACGTATCACTTAACAAATTGCGCAAGATGAAGCATTCTTTCTTCAGTTCCTTGCATCTTTTGTTTCAACATAATATCCTCGTATAAAACACACAAAGCAAATTTTTTTAGCACTTCCAGTACGTCTTCTACTGAACTATGCCTCCATAATACGTGTGTCTCCCAAGACTCAGAAGATGAAACACCCTCTTCACAGTGAAGATGAAATTTTTCTAAGCTTGCTTGAGACACATCCTCCCGTACTTCCAATACTAAATCTTTCATCATTTTACGAGAAGCCATATACCCCACACACCAAGCTTGTCTACCATTGTCCACAGCCCACAGTACATGACTTCGCGCGTACTGTTTGGAAAACAAAACTTGAAAAATATTCCAATAGTGCGCTTGAAAAGATCCTCCTACATGAAGCCCATCCAACAACGCAACTGCTGCTCGCAAAGCAGTAAAAGAACCTGGAGAAGTAAACGTAGCAACGTGGTGCAAATTTCCTCGTGCTTTACCCTGGTCATAGGCAGACTGTACTAAAAACGCTAACTCTTGATCCGCATAGTCCTGAGTATGATGAGCTTGAGTCACAAGCTGTAACCCCGATAAATGCTCAAAAGCAAAATCAACTTCTGACAAGGATGGAAGCTCCCATAGTGCCACCATAACGAACGGGAAACTTGTGAACGTTAGTATCGACGTTGTTTCTTGGGTTATCATCTCCATTCCTCTACAATTTTTGCGATACGCCCACACTGATGCGCACTTTTAAGCTTTTCAGCCCGGATAACCGCTATCACTTCAGAAGCGGCCACTAAAAAATCATCGTTCAATACAACGTAATCATAATAAATCCACTGTTTCATTTCAAGAGCACTAGCCGCAAGACGACGAGAAATAGACTCCGGAGAATCTTGACCACGTTGCTCCAGTCGTAATTTTAATGCATCTTGATGAGGAGGGACAATAAAAAGACTAACCACAGCTTTTCCTAATCTCGAATGAGCCTTTAATTTTTGAAGTCCTACGTGATCCAAAGCACAAATTACATCTCGTCCTTGGCGTAGACAATGTACTATCGGATCTAGAGGAGTCCCATAAAAATGATCATAAATTTGAGTCCATTCCACAAACCGAGCTTGATTCTGATGGATTTGAAAATCTTCTTTTGACACAAAAAAATAATCTTTTCCTTCTTCTTCATGGGGACGAGAAGCTCTAGTTGTCATAGAAATCGACGCATAAACGTGATCCAAAGAAGCAGCAACGTGCCTACACAAAGAAGTCTTTCCCGCTCCTGAAGGTGCAGAAAGCACAAACACAATGCCATCTAATTTTTCATTTTTTAACTTAGACACGAGTCTAAAAGGTTAAATTTAATATTATTGCTTTATTTATATCATAATTTTATTCTTAAAATCAATTAGGTTTTTTCGTAATGTTCAACGCATTTTTAGAATCGGTGCGTAATAGATTTTTACATTTCATACACATTAGATGAGGGGTATACTGCTTCAAATAGAATTTCACAC
>NZ_PHHC01000090.1 GCF_002930195.1 Holospora curviuscula
GCGTAACATCTTTGATGCCGGAGATCATGGCACTGAAAATGATAACAACGCCATGCTGTTCTTCTTACAAGAAAGGCTTGAACGCCTGCGTCATTTGGTGAATCCCAATGCCGGGATGATTGTTGCCCATCACACCAAGAAGATTACCAAAAAGCTTTTGGAAGAAGATCCTTTCCAGTCACTTAGTGGTGCCGGCGCACTCAGAGGCTTTTACACCACCGGTATGATTCTCTTTAGGCCTGATGAAACCAAAACACCGCGGCAATTGATTTTTGAACTGCGTAACGGTGAGCGCATTGATAATAAGTGGGTCGATAAAATAGCCGGCAAATGGTCGGTACTCGAAGAAGAATCCGAGCGTTTAGTGAATAAGCATTACGGCGAAAAGTTGGATGCAGAACGTAGGCGTAAGCACGATATTATTTTGCAGCTGATTTACGATGAAGCACGCAAAGGCAAGCTTTACACCGCAAGTCAGTTCTGCAGAGCTTTTGAAAATAGATCAGGTCTTGGCGGCCAGCATTCCATTCGTGATCGCATTGATGTGCTTTCTACAAAGGGTTACATCAAATTCTGTAAAACAGCTGCTCGTAAATCAAAATATGGCTTTTTATGTGTGGAGGCTATGGACCTGAAGGAGACAAAAGTTGATTCTGAAACAGGCGAAGAAACTACGCACTTTCAGCCTATTTTACCAACCCATTATAAGTCCGCTGAAGATGGGGCGATTATCCATTTAGAAAACCCTTCACTTTGGTTTTATCATGATTAGCTATTTTGTGAAAACCAGATTGAATGGGTTCAAGCGATAGCCATATTCCTGTTTTTTAAACCCGGGCCATCCAAGAGTTTGAATGATATCATCACGTTTAATATTAACGCCCAGCTCTTTGGCTAGAGTCTCTTCAATAGCCTTTTGCATTTTGTTAAGCGGCCTTCGGATTTGCTGCTCTAAATCATCAATCAGCCCCATATGCGGCTCTAGGCGCTCAGCAATTTGATATAAATTAAGCGGTGTGTGCATCTCTTTGGGTTTACCTTCTTCGAAATCCCGCCAATATTGCTCCAGTAAAATCCTAAAAATTTGAATGCGGCTTGGGGCTTGTTTGCCAATGACATGAATGCCGCCAACAAAAATACCTTCACTATCAATGGTAATGCTATAGGTTGCAGGAATGGCTGCTGGTTTTGGTGTGTGAAGCGACACAAAAGGCAGTATTTGTCTTGAAATATTGGGAATCTCTTTGGGGATGCCATGCTCTATCGCCAGATCCAAACCTTGTTTTAAAGAGAGATTACCATTGATGAAATCCGATAATTTTATAGCCTGCACATCAAGCGGTAAATGCGGTAAGGTTTTTCGCAATGTGATGATCAGTGTGGGTTGCGCCTTGAGTCGTTCTAAAGCTAAATACGAAGGGTTATCGATAAAATCAGGCAGTATCATCGTTACAAAACCAGAGTCCAACAAAATGTGATAAACGCCGGCACTCTGATTTTTAAAGGTAAATTCTTTGAGTTCGGCCTCAAGCCACTGCAATATAGCCTGCTTTTGTAAGGATAAAGAGACAACATGATAACGCTGCTTTTGGTGAGTGATGGGCAAAATATAACGTCCGCATTCCTCGCACATGAGATCGTCGCAGGATTCATCAAAATCATCAGGGATCGGGATTTTGTTCTCGCAATCCGGATTGATCAGACTATCAAAATCTAACGCATCTAAGGGGTTGGTGCATTTTATAAAATAATGCTCTTTAAGCTGGATAAAGCCAAGCCGTCCAAGATGATAAGCCGCCTCTAAATACACTTGATTCGGATTGATCCATGAATTGCTGGATTCAAGCAAAGCCTGCAAGGCATCTTCATGCGCAGCATTTTGCTTTAGGCAAGATCGTAAGGCCATAGCAATCCTTCATCCATGTTTTAAAAGCTGAGCGTCCCTTTTTATCCAACACATATTCTGAATAGCAAATCATCACATGACCAGGATCAGCTGCATCCCCCCTGAAAAACAGGGTTGCCTTTTTACCCTGAAACACAAGCCTAACTGAATCGATCATGACAATATCATCTAAAATATCACCAACTGCCTGATGCAGCGCTTCAAGCTCTTCTGCAATCGGGTCAGTCGGATGTGTTGTTAAAATTAAATGGGTGTTGTTTTTAAGATGCGGTGATCTGAATTTAAGCTCAAATAGCTTGAGTTCCTTATCGCTTTCGCTCGCGCACGACCGCAAGAAAGTCTTCACTTGAGCAGCAAAGTTGTAGTCCTGCATGTTGATGAAGGAGCAATCCTTCTCGAAGTAAGAACTTACCAAACGGTCAGCAATCTTCAATCCTTGGTTGGAACATTTGGCACAAAGATTCACTTGATTAGCATTGGCAGCAAAATCCAGGATAATCCAATCCGGCTTATGGCCATGGACAATGCGATTAGAGCTTAACAGCAAATCTTCATCGCTGGCCCTGCGGATAAAGAGATATAGCCGATCTTCGTGATAAAATAAACCCTGTAAATGGGTTTCAAAGCTGTCATTTTGCTCTTCATCATGGGCTTTAAGAGCGTTGCGGACTAGGTCTTCCGTCGCAAATTCTTTGAAAGAAATAGCCGGCTGGCGTGGCGGATTTTGCAGCACAAAGGAGCCAAACCCTTTCTTTTGCACTTTATCAAAATGATATACCTGCTTGAGCAATTCAGGATCAGCTTTAAAAAGTGCAAACAGTAATCCTTTCTTGTCGTATTTATCGTCTTTAACAAGCAGCTTGGCCATGGTTTCAGCAGAAAGTACCGGCTTTGCAATCTCCGTAATGGCCGCTTCAAGTTTGG
>NZ_PHHC01000091.1 GCF_002930195.1 Holospora curviuscula
TTTAGCATGTTAAAATTATTCAATATTCTCTTCCTGAGCCCAAACTTTTTAGGGAGAGCCCTCCAAAACAGCCGTTTTTTTGATATAAACTCTGTCTTTCTATACCAGCCTAGCATCTTTAGGCCTCCGCCTTTCGTGCTTTTCCTTGCGCTTGTTGATTCCTTCTTCTCTGATTTTCCACGCTTGATTTTTTAGATCACTTGTATAGCTTTTTGACATCTCTCACCTTTCTTTGATATCAATCCTATACTTTATTCCTGCTGTTTCAATTTTTTACGTGACTGGTTCTTAATATTAGATTTATTGCATAACTAATAATTATGCTAACTCCATATTGTAGATAGCAGAAATTAGATTAAATCTGAAGCCGAATCTTTTTCGTCTGTTTCTGTATTTTTGAGATATAATTTTAAATTATTTAAGTATAACGACGATATTTTAATTTGCTACTCTTTTGCTATCAAATTTCTAGTTTTTCTTCTGATCCGCTTTTATTAAAAGGTTTTTTTAGCATTCCTCTTTGAAAATTCAGATTTTTTATGCAACTTTTCTATGTGTTAATATCCAGTATCCATAATATAGTAAATTAGCTTAAAAATGAGATTACATGTGTTATATCTGTTAAAAAATGACAAAAAGACGATACAGACTGTACTTAAATAAAAGAGTAATAGAATAGATAAACTTAATTAATGATCAAAAGAGGAGCGTAAAAATGATTAAAAGTAGCGTAAGTACAGGATGGATACGGTACAAAAAAGAAAAAGTAATTAAGCCTCAAGTACGATTAGGCAGAAAAGAAAAAATAGATCCAAATCAGCTCAAAATATAGGTTGAAAATAACGAAGACAAAATATGAGCAGAGCTATTTTACACAAACATTGCCTTTATCTATAAAAAGCTTAAAAAGTTAGGCTTTAGCGATAAAAAACTTTTACCTCTGGGCAGACTTGTGAAGAAACAAATATCACGCAACACTCAAATAGTTGGCTGAAGGCTAGTGTTTTTACCGCCATATTCACCCGACTGCTACCCATTGAAAATTTTCGGCTACTATGAAACGATGAATTAAATGTAACATTACTCAATATACTAAATTATTATAAGGCCTTACTTTTATTTCTTTCAAATCCCATTTTCAAACTAAATTACTATATCAAGAAGAGTTAAACCAAAACACTTTAAAGCCTCAGAAATAACTCGTTGGACGCCAAGTTATTTCCAATCATAGTTTCGACAACACCAAAACTTTGAAAGTTACGCTTTATCGTTAGAGCATTAAGCGAAACCTAAGAGCTTACTTACGCAGTAGCTCTATTCCGTGATCCTCATAAAATTGTTGGAAAGTTTTTGAAATTAGATTCTGAAAATTTAATATAATTATCTGAAAACCTCCTGACTTAGAGCACTTTATTAACTAGAATAAGAGTATCTAAAATAAACAGAAACACAGCATGTCTCAAGATATACCCAAAATGTTGACCTTGTATCAACCTTCTCCTAATACCTTATTTCAGGCATTGGCTTTAGATCGTTGTATTGTACCGGTGTGTATAGATCTAGATTTTACCCTACTGAAGAGTAGCTCTTTACAATTTTTTTTCCCTCAAGCATTTTTAGGAATACCAAAATTTTTGTGGACTCAGCGATGGCACTGGTCCACTTTTAAAGTATGGGTCAGTAAGAATTATCCATTAGATCCTGAACAATTACCTTACCGACCTTTTTTAGTAAATTTTCTAAAATTCTGTCAAAAAATGGAAGTCCCTTTAGTACTGGCAACAGGAGCAGCCTACCCCACCGCTGAGGCTATTGGAACGTATTTAGGATGTTTTAATTCCATTATAAGCAGCACAGACGGACTTCATTGTGTTGGGAAATACAAGGCAAAAGCTCTGGTGAATCTTTATGGCCAGGGAAATTTTCATTATTTTGGAGATAGCACTAAAGATCTTTTCATCTGGAAGAATGCTCGTAGAGCTGTAGCAGTCAATCCTTCTGAGGCCTTATCTCGCACTATCCACAAAGTATGTGTTGGAAAACCTTGTATGTTCCTGTATGATGGACCTAGATAATGATAAGATCATAATTAAGGTAGGGTCTTCAAATTCATGATTGTTTCTCAAACTGTTTCAGAACTAGGCGCGTCTGCTACTCTTCAGATGTCTAAAAAAGCTAAGGCATTAGAAGCGCAAGGACACAAAATTTTTGACTTTAGCGTGGGAGAACCAGATCTGTCACCTCCCCAAGTTCTTTTTGACGGTGTGATGGAGGCCATAAAAGAAAAACAACACCTGTATACACCAGTCTCTGGAACACTGGCTATAAAAAAAAGTATTTTACACTATACACAACATCATCAAAACTTGTCGGGCTGGGATGTACCACAGGTCTGTGTTTCAACCGGTGCTAAGCAGGTTATTTATAATGCATTAATGGCTAGTTTAGAGCCTGGGGATGAAGTCATTATTCCGAGCCCTTATTGGGTTTCTTATCCCGCAATTGTTAAACTGTCAGGAGCTCGATGGGTTCCCGTTTCTTGCAATGAGCACAATGGATTTAAATTAACACCAGAGGCGTTGCAGGCGGCGATTACGCCTAACACCAAATGGCTCGTTTTGAATTCTCCCAATAATCCTACAGGCACAGTATATGATACAGACACGTTGTATCGTCTCGCAGAGGTGTTGAAGAAATTTCCTAAAATCTTTATCTTGTCTGATGACATCTATGAAGCGTTGTGTTATACCCATAGACCGTGTCCTCATATATTACACGTATGCCCAGAGCTTCAGTCTAGAGTATTGGTGGTAAATGGTATTTCGAAATCTTTAGCGGCAACAGGATGGAGATTGGGCTGGGGAATCGCTCCACAATCCCTTTTGGAAGGTATAGAAAAAATTCAGTCTCACAGCACCTCGGGTCCTTGTTGCTTGGTTCAACACGCTGTTGCACAAACTTTAAACACACCCCAGTTGGAAGCCTACATCTTAGAAAATCATGGTATATTTACATCACGAAGGCATTGCCTAGTCAAGGCTTTACAGCGACTTCCTGGTATGGATACCCTGGTAACTCCAATGGGTGCTTTTTATGTATTTGCTTCTTGTAGAGGAATACTGCATCATCCCACCATTCGTGCGTTAGGTTGGCGGACAGATAGAGAACTGGCGGACGGTTTATTAACCCACGCCCATGTATGTAGTGTACCCGGATCAGAATTTGGACAGGAAGGGTATTTACGCTTTTCTTATGCGGTACCTCCTAAACTTATAGAGGAGGGAGTAGAACGATTAATTCACTTTTTAACAACACCCTCTAAAATCTCTGAATAAGAAAGATATCCTCACAAGATAGAGTGATGGATTGCACTGAATGAATCCTAATGGATAACTTTCTGAAAAAAGTGGTATCTGCCTTAAAAAAGATAAACGCCCACAAATCTGTGTAAATTTTTGATCTAAATATTTTTGTTTGTACAGCGCCACTAAACGCAACACGAATAATACTTTTATATTGCGTATTCTTTTACAGTGAATACAGATTTTTTAAGCGTTTATCTTACTGAATATTTTAGGACTATTATGCTCATGGACACGAGTATACATCGAAAGACTTACACTCCTTTGCAAACATTGAGCATGTTTACTTCTCTTCTTATTGTCCTGAGTTTAATCCAAAGTTTTTTTAGTATATAGTCAACTAACTATAGAACGGTTATACTAGAAAAAAAGAGAAGATATTTAAAACTGTCGTATTCGGGGGATTTTTTTCGTAAAGAGTGAGCTATGAGGAATCGGGTAGACATTTTGGAATGGGTCAGCAGACGATAAGTAGAGTACGCGTTTAGAACCGAAATTTGTTCCCTATAAGCCAGCCCGCACAAGGGACATGGACTGTTTAGAACACGATATCACAATATATCCTGATGCCCATCAGCCAGAGCGCTTTGGGGGTAGCGCTGTTGGCGTTTTGAAAGCCCTGAGACGTCTTGATGTTCGCGATAAAAAAACCTTAAATCATCCAAAAGTAGATCCAGAAAAAAGATCTGTATTGTACCAAAAGCATGATGAATTAAACAGAAAAGTTAATGAACGTGGAATTGTCCATGATATGTCAAAAACTCACGGAGATTCTGTAAAAGGGTAGCGTTGTTACGGAAAACAGCATTGGGGTGCCAAAAATAGAATAAAATGTATAGAACAAATGCTCTAGGCGCTTTCATGGGCTCTACTTTAGGAGCAATTGAATTTACTTACGGATTCTGTAGAGGTATTGCTTTGTTGGGTAGAGGAAATGTTCCTAACGAATATCCCAGAAAACCGTGGTAGTGTCATAGATAATTCTGCTTTCCATCAAGGTAAACCTATGCAGAAAATGA
>NZ_PHHC01000092.1 GCF_002930195.1 Holospora curviuscula
TTTAGCATGTTAAAATTATTCAATATTCTCTTCCTGAGCCCAAACTTTTTAGGGAGAGCCCTCCAAAACAGCCGTTTTTTTGATATAAACTCTGTCTTTCTATACCAGCCTAGCATCTTTAGGCCTCCGCCTTTCGTGCTTTTCCTTGCGCTTGTTGATTCCTTCTTCTCTGATTTTCCACGCTTGATTTTTTAGATCCGATTGATCTGCTTCTAAAAGTTTTGTTTTCATTTTTAGTTCTGTGCCTAACACTTTGTGAAGAGTTTTCTCGCTACTGCCTAAAGAAAAATTCTTTTCAGCTTTAGGGATAATAATTTTTTTGGAGACGTATATAGTCAACTAATGATAAAATGGTTAGAACAGAAGAAAAGAGAAGGTATTTAAAGCTTTCGTATTCATGGGATTTTCGTAGTAAGGATTTAGGAATGAACACGAAAGAAGGGGTGAGCTATGAAGACTCTGGTAAACATTTTGGAATGGCTAAGAAGACTATAGATGGAGTAAGCATTTAGAACCAAAGTTCGTTCGCTATAACCTAGTCAGCACAATGGATATGGACTCTTTAGAACACGATATCGCGATATATCCTGATACCGATCAGCCAGAGCGCTTTGGGGTCAGCACTGTTGGCATTTTGAAAGCCCTGAAACGTTTTGGTGTGCGCTATAAAAAAAACCTTAAATCATCCAAAGATGGATCCAGAAAAAAGATCTCTATTGTGCTAAAAGGGTGATGAATTAAACAGAAAAGTTGATGAACGTGGAGTTGTCCATGATATGCCAAGAACGCACGGGTATTCTGCAAAAGGGAAGCCTTCTTACGGAAAACAAGAATTGGGGCGCCCAAAGTAAACCAAATGGCATAGGCGCTTTGAGGAGCTCTACTTTAGGGGCCATTAGATTGCTTATGGGTTCTGTAAAGGTACTGACTTGTTGGGTAAAAGAAATGGTACTCACCACCCCCCCAGAAAACCGTGGTAGTGTCATGGACAAAGATGCTTTTCATAAAAAGAAAGCGATGCAGAAAATGATTAAAAATTCTGGTCATACTTTACTTTACCTACCGCTTTATTTTCCTCATCGTAATCCCATTTAGAAAAATGGGCTACTATGAAACGATAAAGACAGGATTACAGAATTTTCTCAATGATATTAGGATATAATCTGATTCTTTTTTGCATCTATTATTATATGATTTACTATGTCAAATCATATTAAAATGCTTCTATTACAACATCTTTTGTTTTTAATATCGATACTACACAGAAGTAAAAATGATTTAATCCGTTATTAAAAACGTTGGAAAAAGAAAAATTTTTATTCAATATTTTTTCCATTTTTTTTATTTTACTTTCTTGTTTTTAAGTACAGTACAAAATTTACGTACGCTGTATCTAGAAGTATTTTTTTATTCATGTTTCCTAAAAAAATGAGCAGAAATGTTCGTAATAGATCTGCACATACTCATACAACGCATACAATAATGTCAGAACTTTTAAGATATATGCAGATGTACAGAACAATGATAGGAAGAAAGCGCACTATGCCAATATTTTTTTCTACTACACTGACGTACGACTATTGTACCGCCAGGAAATTGAAATGGGATCTGGTCTAAAAGATAATGCTCAGCTAAGACTATGAAGGCTGCACAGGATGCAGAACCGCAGGAAAGTGTGGGGCCGACACCCCTTTCCCAAGTGGCAATGAGCACTGGTTCTGGATTCTTTTTCTGGAGATCTACACAGCGCACATAGGAAATATTAACGCCCGCAGAATCGTAAGAATTTTTTCTTAAATTTCTCCACGCTTCGTCGTAAGCCCGAATATAGGATACAGGGTCTTGATAACCGATAATAATAAGGTGAAGATTTCCTAAGTCTACACCGCATATGTGCTCTCCTTCCTTTATAACATTCTGCCACATTTCTTGGGTAAAACTTTTTTTTATAGATTCTATAGAAAGTAAACGACCTTTTCCTTGACATACTGTAATGGTTTGAGACGCTTGATTAGTGTGAGGTTCTTTAGAGTTTACATATGCCTTCAAAGGGCCCACAGGTCCTTGAAATTCTATTTCGGACTTAATATAGCCTAGTCGAGACAACAAATGTGTTGCAGACCGGGTTCCGTTTCCACAAGCCTCAGCAGAGCTTCCATCTCTGTTCCAGAACCGAAGGTGCCATAAATGCGTTTCATCAGTATAAATTAATTGCACAAATTGGTCTGAAGGGTATCTGGAGTGTACTGAAAAAAAATTTTCTAAAACCTCTCGCGTACATGAGAAAGCCTCTTCTAGAGTTTTAAAAGGTGTAATCTGAACTAGAAAAGAATTACCCTGAGCTTCCATTACATGTATTTCTGAGCACTTAGAGTTCTGAAATAGGGTCAGGGGAACGCCGATCAAATTTTTAAATGACGCGTTTCTGTAGGGCACAGGACGCGAATTCCGTCTAAATCCTTGGTTAACGTTACCTGACACCCCAGTCGAGAAGTGCGACGTACATCGTACGCTAAATCGAGCATATCTTCTTCTTGAACACTGGCATCAGGGAGTAGGTGAAACAGCGTTTCATCTTGAATAATTACATGACAGGTAGCGCAAGCGCAGGCTCCTCCACAGGCGCCTTCTAAATCAATATCCTGAGCTTCCAATAATTCTCTATGGTCATTAAACACTTCAAATATCGTCTTCCCTACTTCACCGAGAACAGATACTTCCTTTCCTTGAGCATTGCAAAACAAAATTTGAATGTGCTCCTCTTTAAAAGACTGCTTTGTTGACATGCAGTGTTCCTTCAAAATTAAACATTTTTATTTTACAATGCTCCTGAAAAGGACGCAACCCTCTAAGATTAAAAGCAAAAGAAAAAGCTAGTTTTAAACTGTTTTATCCTGGTTTTTCCATATAAACTCTTTCTTTTTTCTCTCAATAGAAGTACTCTATCGAAGCAGTCACCGTGCTATAAAAATTTTCTATACTGGTGATACTAATTTGCTACATAAAAATCAAATTTAAGATAAAAAGGGTAACACTAGGTAAAAAAGTGAAAAAAGTATGAGAACGCCTTGAAAGAAAGTCCCTATGGAGATAAAGTACACAAACATTGCAAATACGTCGAGAAAATCGATTGGGATTATTGAATGTTACACCGAAACAGACACAAAAAACAAGCAGAACGCTTATTTTTTGGGAAGAGCATAGTATTTTAGCCGCTAAAACCCTGGGCTTAAGCTAACGTTTAAAGCGACGAAGTGAATGTTGCTGCTTGACTACCTAAGCTATACAAAGCGTTTATTTCGCTATCCTTCATTAAAATAATCCTCAATAGGTTAGAACAATGGTTTACCGAACTGTTTCTAAAGTATTGTTATTGATAATTAAAGCAGGAATTTTGGTCTCAACGCTAACGCGCATAGTGTTCTTTCTCATCTTTTCCGAATAAAAAATGAACTTTTTTGTCTTATGTTGGTTATGTATACAGAAACATT
>NZ_PHHC01000006.1 GCF_002930195.1 Holospora curviuscula
GCACGCAGATCCACGCTGCCATGAGATGCTTTAGGAACCCCCATCAGATTCATTCTATCGTATGGTCAGTACTCTGACCATACAAAAGCCCTTGATTTAATGAAGAATTTTGACTTTAAAACGCTATTGGCGGATAAAAGTTACGATGCCGATGACATTGTTCATTATGCTGGCAGCAACAAAGCCATCATCCCCCCATGATTCATGCGCAAAATTTAGTCTAGGGAATATCAACACGTTAACCCATTTCAGGCGCGTTGCACCAAACCATGACACACTTTCACACGCCCTTCCTTCCTTCATTTTGCTGCATCACTCATAATTCTAAAGTAAACTCAAATATCGACACGTCCTATATAATCTTCTTCTTTATCCATGATTTTATAGTGACATCCCATGGCACCTATAGTGAGAATCGATCCTTTACTATTCAGCCAATCCAATACCTTAGGTAGTGTTGTGATCTTGTTGCTTTTATCCATTATCTTCCCTTGGCCTAGCTTCTATAGCAAACGTGCGTATCCTATGTAACATCTCAACTGCGCCTTGATGCCTTTCCATCGATTGCTATACCATTGCCGGGCTATTTTTACTTATGCGCTTCACCCAGGTACAAAACAGATCTTGAAACTGATCAGGCTCAAGGCTTCTAAAGAACCTTGGAAATGTATCGTCAAGGGGTATGCCGTTCTTATAGGGTAGATGACCCCTGAGATAGTCTATCTTTAAATTTCAAAAATCTTCGACATCTTTTCATTCCTCAGCCCCGCATAGCGCTGCGCACAAAGTCGCTACCCCTATCTCAGACATCTCATGCACCCTATTCCTACTGGACCTAGGATCTTTTAGGGGTTTAAAATGATCTAAAACCGCTTCTTTTACTTTTTTCATTAACCTTACCTTAAATTGTTCACCATCCAAGGCATTCCCTTATTATTTTACTTTTTTCAAATATTTATTTTTATGAGGGGGAGCCTGCTATAGCGTTGCAAACCCCTCATTCATCAAAGCTTTTCTCTTCAGAGACTTTGGGGGGGGTAGCCGTAATTTCAGAGTCTTTAAGAATCTTAGCTACTTATTGTACAAAGAAACGCCTAACCTGATTCGATGCGATCGTTTTGTGGTGAAAGCGGTACAGCTTTTATTAGACCGCTTGCATAAATAGATGTCAGGATAACTCCATGGTGTAAATAGCTTCTATTAGATTGAATCTGAGTCCAAATCTTTTACGTCTATTTCTGTATTGATCAGATATGATTTTGAACCGTTTAATCATACCTATGACCTTTTCATGGGCTACTCTTTCGCGAGCCAGATCTTAATTTTTCTTTTTATCTTCTTTTTTGGCAATTCGGATTTGATATATAGCTTTTGTATTCCTTGGTATCCAGTGTCAGTAATCCCGTGCACTTGTAGGATGTATTTTGGTTCCAGATTTTTTAAGCAGCCTAAAATCATGACGTTTTCCGTTTGTACAAGCTGTACAAACAACTTGTTTCGTCTTCTTATCCACAACGAGTTGACTG
>NZ_PHHC01000093.1 GCF_002930195.1 Holospora curviuscula
CCTCTAAAATAAGCGTGTTCTTTCCACCGCCTTTCGCTTTCTTAAGGCCTTCGGCTTCTCTGAAAATATCAAGCATCTTTTCAAAAGGTGATCTTTTAACGCCTGTTAAACGACGAAATTTTTCGTCTTCTATATTTTTTATGGTTTCCTCGTTCATAACAGATCCTTCTATAGAGCGTTTACATCAAACTTTAAATTTAATCTAGTTTCTCAAGAGGTCTAATATAAAAAGGGCTCAAAATCTAAAGAATAAATTTTTAATTGATCCCTCAATATGCGTTACATAATGCTATCAGTTCCTGCAACATCTCACTGAGTTTTCTATGCTAAAATAACATTAATTGTGCTCTGCCATATGACTGTATCAATCTATCATGAGCTAATAGCTCGTAAAAAAACCCCAATACATGCGCTATTTCTAAAGCATCTGCCACATTTTTTTCAGACTCGCACTGTCTATAATTCTTTAGGCAGGCATCCTTGGCCTTTAAGTATGCCGTATCTTCATTGGTTAGCGCATGGTGCTTTTTTATTATATTCAGAAAATTCAACAGTGAAAAAAATGGATGTGAGATGGAGATTTCACCGAGATCAATAATAGTAATAGCTTTTGATTGATCGTCTATCAGGGGGTTATTGTCATTAAAATCAGGTTGGACAAAGGTTTCCTTAATGGCATAACCGGATAATCTTTCGCATAAATCAGTTATCTTTGGATACAGCTTTTCTAATTTGTTTACTTCTAATTCAGCCAACCCATCAGCTATAAACAAATCCTTCTGTGAGATTGCTTGCTGATATACCTCAGGCAGTTTGTTTAAGTGCCAATCTGGAACACCGATATTAATAAAATCATCAACATGATCTGCACCTGTTATTTGAAGAGCAGTAAATTGTTCGACTGCTTTTCAAAGCAAGTCAGTATCAAACTTCTTTTTCAAAATACTACGCAAAGACGTGCCAGCATCTTTCATCAAAAAGCAATGTAACTCAGCATTATGCGCAATAACGGTAGGCACCGGTGCACAAAATGGGTCATGCAGTATTTTGATAATTTCAGACTCTAAGGCAATAAGCGCTGGGGTAATTTTAAGATAAAAAAGTTCATCCCCTGATTCTTACCACACTGGACCAAGGCATTTTCACAACGATCTCTTCATTAAGTTTAGTTTGTTGTAGAGCTGTCATGGCCCATTCAATCATTTCAGACTGGATCAATGCATTCTGCGCAAGCTCTACGGCCCAATACGCGGTTGTCCAAGGAGCGGGTTTAACTATGCAGTTGATGGTTTCGTTCTTTCTTTGAAACACTAGAGAATGACAACCATTTTTATTTGTCTTAGACCATGCATGATGGAGCGCGCTATGACATGCTTGGTCACCTAATTTCGGTGGATATTGAATGCTATATTCAGTATCCTTGTGTGTTACAAGAAAGCGAATGCAGGATCTAGGTTCGATCGAACTTTCAAAATAATACTCGACTTCTTGAATATTTTGAGGGTCTTGGCCAAAAAAGAACACGCTATCAAGCCTATAATCTTTGATTGAGGTATGCATCAACCAGTGTCCAAGCAGCACTATCTCTAAAAAAGCAGCATCATGGGGGTAGCACCGAAACGTCTTACTTCTGGTATGTTTAAAATAACTGGTCAAAACATCGCTCGTTGGGATTTGATGCCGAGCATAAAACATGAGCTCTGTAAAGCTTGTATCTAAAATCATATCCTTTACTTTTCCATTAATGGACACCATTGAACTGACTATCTGCATAATCTCTTGATCGTCGAATGTACCATGTAGAGTGGTAATCTCAATTTGCATGCGCAGCATGTTAATAGTGGCAGCTGGCTTTCTTCGATAATTCAGGCCAAACCAAAAATAATTATTTCCAATCAAATTAGCGTTTGGGATCAGTATGTTTTCTATAGTTGATATTTCTGCATTTCGCCATAAGCAAAGGTGCTCATAGGCTGGTGGTACCCAATCATATAAAAATTGTTTTATGGATAGCGGTCTGCTTCCATCACTAAATTCTGACCGATGCGAAGATTCTTCGTCAGGTGATTCAGGTCTTATTTTATTTGATAGTTCGATTAACCCATCAGGCAACCTGATTGGCCTGAATAATACAAAATTGCACCACTCTTGTGCCGCATTCCAAGATATATCAATTGGGTCGCTATTTGTAGCTGTTTTAAAAACATAACGGTTTTTTGTCATTTGTTTCCTACAATATTTTTTTCATGTAATAGCGCTTATGACCTGGTATGGTGGGCAATCTTCAAGAACACCAAAAATCTCATAGCCCTGCTTTAAATAAAAATCTTTGACTTGAAAATCGAAGGTGTACATATGTGCCTGTTATAAAGAACTCCTTATAAGTTCATTCACAATCTTAATCTGTCGTTTTCGCTCAGCCTCCCAGGACTCTACAATCGCAACACGAGAGGCTTTAGGATTTACTTTAATGAAATTTTGAGTAAAATTAATATAAGCCCATTCTTCTTTAGGCGTACTACCCATTTCTTGACGCCTGGCGTATTCAGCCTTCCACATAATAGCGAATTCTTGATAGGTGGGCGGATTACCCTCAAGCCAGCGTTCATTGAGCCAATCTATGCCAAAGGCTGTAAAATGAAAATACTCGCCTATTAATTACCTAAAAAATAATCGGGTTTTAAGATCGTTTTTATACGCACCTTTGAGCATTAACACACTAGGCTCTAGTAGGATAATCACACCCACGTTTAGCTTTAGAAATAGCAGGTATTTTTGGCTCTTTAATTATTTCACCCGTACTAATAAAATGCACAATAGGGGCTATTAATGTTATTTTATTACCCTGCGAGGGTACACCCTGCGTCATACACAGCTGACGCAACTCAGCCACGTGTAAAAATAAAAGTGCCTCTTTAAGATTAACCATACAAAATCCACACTTTACTCATCAACACCAATACAACTCAGGGTAACGAAAATATTTAGCTTCACATGTCAGCTTTTTAGAAAACATAACACAACATTCCGGCGTTGCTAATTTAGCCATGTAATCTTTTTCAGCTAAAAATCTATCTGGGCAAAATTGCAAAATAACCTTATCAAAAGTTCCAGATATTAACTCAATAATGTCGATCAATTGGTGTTGTTTTGAACTAATTATTTCCTGAATATATAATGTTTCATTTTTTATTTCAAAAACAATAGCTGTGTTTAATTTTTCCGAATAATATATTTTTTTCTGTAAAGTATTAAAAATAACTAGAGTACTTCCTGCTCCAATAATACTAAACTGATCGCTCAAGGGTACGCGCGTTTTTAATAAATCATGTATTATAGCTAAATCTTTGAGTTCATTAAAATTCAATATACTTAAATCGGAAGTTTTAGACTGAACTTTAATGCTTTCACTCAGTACAAAATCGTATTCCGGCAGCATTGCTTTATAAGGATAATTCTTGTACAAATAGGGCTTTTCAGTAAACAATAGAGAAGAATCCAAATGATCATCTGCGTATTGCATAGTCTCTTGCATCAGCTTCTTAAAATACCCTTTCCCTCTATGCTCAGGTTTAACACAAACACCATGAATAGAAGCTGTTTTATGTTATTCTCCATTCAATCTTAAGGTTATAGGCCATACACCCGCATGCGCGATAATTTTACCCTGCTCTTCTATGATGAAGAGAATCGAAGCTTCAGGCCAAGAGGCTCCGTATTTCATGGCGTTTAATGCAAATTCTTTGCAGCCGGGGAAACACTCATTAATCAAGTTAATACAGCTCTCAAAAAGTTCGGGATCTTTGGCGTAATCGGCAATCATGTCTTCTCTCCTATAATTTCTTTTTCAAATAATATCGTTTATGTCCAGGAGGGCAATCGTCGAGCACCCCAAAAACCTCATAGCCATGTTTTAAATAAAAATCTTTGGCTTGGAAATCAAAGGAGTCTAGATGAGCTAGGGTTGCAGCAAGTTTTTTAGCCTCGTCTTCTACGTGACTGAGTAGTTTACTTCCCAAACCTTTTTTATAATATTTCTGGTCTACAGCCAAAACATCGACATACAGCATACCCCAACAATACATCACAGATGTAATACCAGGGATAATGACACCATTCTCATCTTTTATACAAAAATTTAAATTTATAAAAGGTTGTTCCTGGATGAAGGGTACTTTGCTGTTATTGTATGATGTGATTTTACTTTCTATAACATCTACTTCATGTGTTTGAGCTTTAACAACATGAAATGGAGCAAGATCAAATGATCTAACCCAATCTGACAACTCTTGAGCAACTTCATTTAAAGCATGATTAGTCGTGTCGAGGATTTTGATATTCGCAATTTCTTCATAGGTTCTAAGGGCAGATAATCGGCTAAAATCCATGGGACTTGCAGCATCTTCCTGGATAACGTGTGGCATCCACTGCGGGTCTTGATGATGCATACGAAGCCAAGCGGACCAGTTCAGCATGTTTTGATCAGCGCCATAGGTATTACGTTTTTTGAGCCGTTGAATACGTTCGAAATCGCTAACATCCAAAAGACAAAAAATGACTTTATCTATCTGCTTGGCAGAAGGGCATGCCAGTATTTCGCCTAAAACAATTTGGCCAAGCAAGCAGGCATCCTTGCCTTCACTCAATAATTTCTGTAGCCACTTCTCGGTGGATTCTTGACGCCATTTTTTGTCAGCACCTTCGGGTACACCGATGTCATCAAAATCATAAACAGCGATGGCATCTCCCAACAGCTTTTTTAAATGGGGCATTACCGCTGTTTTACCGCTGCCACTGGCGCCACCTATAAAATATAATTTCATAAAATCTCCCTCATCTTGTCGGACTGACAAGCTCTCTCTATTGCACCATTCGGCAGAAAAACAGGCTGTAAAGCTTCAAAGCATCGCATCCCGTCCTCACCACCTTCATCAGACAGAAAGATGTATTCATAATAATCGCCGATGTCTTGAATAATACGTTCAAAGCGGTAATAGGCGATCACATCCTGATTTATCTTTGTCTGAGTATAACCCTTATAAAACAGTGATTCTCTTTCGGAGACTGTCAGGCCACCATCCCAAATGCCAGCGTCAACAAACATCAAACCACGCTCGACGGGAGCAAAGATGAGCGTATCCCAGTCAACAATATAAAGAGCTACTTTTTTATCAACAATCAGGTTCCAGCCATGCATATCGGCGTGGCATAAAACATAGTCTAGGGGCTGTTTTTGGATCGTGATCGCAAGCTCTTCAGCGCGCTCAACCAGTTTAAGTATTTCGCTGCTTTTTGATTTCAGGAACAGTACCATTTTTACAGCAACAGGCTCTTCAAACACCTCATTTTCAATGCGCCCAAGAAATGATTTGACGGTTTCTCGCCATTTGGAAGAGAACGTTTTCCGCGGTGTGCCACTTGTTAGAGCGTTTGGAATATCAACGCTATGAAGCTTTTTAATGGCCGCCCCAAATTGAGCCCACTGATCTTCTGATAGTTTAGCTTCCACACCATTATGCCCCTCCACATAAGGGTACAGAATTGCCTTGAAGGACCCCAGTCCTGAATATAATTACCCTAGCTTTGTCAGTATAGGTGCTATCACTTGCTTGATACCCAGATCAACCAAATATTTTGGCACTGATACCGAAGCCTGTAAAAATTCACCACTCGTTAATTTGAGGAAATAATCTGATCCGTTATTTGTTGTAACACGATAAACAGCCGTGTTGAAATCAGCACCAAGAAGCAGAAATGCTATCTTTTCCACAGTAAATCCATACGCATCCCGTAAACACGCAATGATTTTTTCATCCTTAAGGTCAGGTTTTATTAGCATTCTTTTTTATCTCACACTATTTTCTAATATTGTCACTGTATTTTTACCTGGATTGATTGCCACCATGACTCCATAAGGCAATATCCACATTGGATCAGAATGACCAAAATCCATACGTGTGACTATTGGGATAGGTGGAATCTTGTATTCCTCGAAGACTTTCAGTAGTGCTTGATCATATTCATAAAAGTGTCCCACCGTCATATACGACCCACCAGGTTTACTCAACAAAATACCACTTAAGCGGCTTATTATGCCTTGAGCTGCTAAGTTTCTCATAAACCTTGTGACAGCAAAAAGTTTTATTCCTTCTTCTGATGTCTCAAGAAACAAAACTGCTCGATCCCATGTAGATAAATCGGGCCAGAGTTCAGTATTATTTAAAAATTGCATAACCTCCAAGCAGCCACCAATAAGCCTACCTTTACACATATGTTTGTTTTCGCCAATGAAATGCCATCCACTTGGCGGATTTAAAGAACGCCTAATACTTTGATTATTTTCATCAGACCAATCCAAAAGTTCTATTGTCCATCCTTCAGTGTTATTAGGAATTGCACCAATTATTTCGCTTGAAAATAAAGTTTTAAGAATGCTACTTATCGTATAATCGCATTGCAACATTTTCAGCAAAAGCTGTCATAACAGATGGGCCATAAAAGGAAGTTAATCCTGCTTTAAGGCACATAAAGTGGGTCACAGTTGTATCAGAATAGCCCATTACCACTTTAGGGTTATTCTTGATAATATTAAAATCAATGAATGGTATAAGGCTAAGAGAATCATCTCCTCCGATATTTGAAATGATCGCTTTGATGTGTGGATCAAGAAACGCGTCCATCAAGTCGTCTGCTCTAGCTTTTGGATTTTGGTAAATCCATTCAGCGCTTTTAAGAGCATGTTTTGTATGAAGAACACGCAATCCAAAAATTTCTTCAAGGCGCTGCTTTCCCACCTAAAAACGATAAGGAAAAGTTGCTGGTCCTCCCCAAGACAAAGTAATTGCTGTAACTGTATCTCCGTCATTTAACTTCGGTGGCTTAATTAGTGGCTGCATTTCTTTCGACTTCTGATAATAAATTAAACTCAAGCATGCCACCTGCAATAATTTCAAATGACTCTTGATCGATTTCTAAAAAGCCATAGCGGAAAACGTATCT
>NZ_PHHC01000094.1:0-2807 GCF_002930195.1 Holospora curviuscula
GAAGGCTATACCATTACCGATCACTGCTCAAGCGTAACTGCTTATAAAATAAGCATAGTTTAGCCCTAAATATACCCTTCATGATCGTACAATGCAGTGGGACAGTTACACAATTATAGTCTGTGTTCCTTTACTTTTATTCTAATATACGCTTAGTAATTGTAATGGGTTTTGAAAAATGGTTGATAGGGGTGCTCTTTTATTCCACTCCTGATATTCACCTTATTGAAAAAAAAGATTTAATAGATCCGCTGCTTAATAGTGATGTTATGTTTTCGAGCCATTAAGTCCTTTTACGTGCGATCTATGGGTATTCTTTTTGAATTTAGTGATAGTCTAAAATTGGAGGCCTTAACTTTTAGGTTAACCACGCTGGAGATGAGAAAAGATTTTGCAAAATTTCGTGGCACAAAACATATATTCGGATTTTTTTGAGGTTATGTAAAGAAAATTACTATAAAAATCCTTATCCGCTCTGTCTAGATATTCTGAATTGGCATAGAGCCCCGCATCTTTCTGTGAAGGTTTTGGATCCTTAACCATTGTAACATCGTGAATCAATGCGGGGTGAGCGGGCGAAATCCGAGGAATACACCCTGTTAGAATTCTGGAGATTTTGTATCTTGAGCAGTTTGTACCGCGTGTCTCTACACGCACTAGACTATTCTATAGCATAGATACTCAGATTTTTCACTTTTTTTTATCTTTATGATGAGAGTTTACATGTTTGAATCCCCTCTCTAATACAGAACAAAATAGACTCAAAACGTTTTAGAATGGGGCATACCCAATAGTATCCCACAAAAAATCTGACTTCCATAGCCAAGAAATTATCAAAGGCTACACATTTGGATCGATACTTTAAAAATAGAAGTTGCGCGAAGCCTAGTGTTGGTGCGTTTAACCTAGTATTTGGCCATACCGTAAATTATAGTAAATCGTCTTTGTATTAGGTGCACAAGCGTGGTAGAACAAAATAAAAAATGTCCACAAGCCTATAGATTAACGATTTAAAGAAAAAAACTAATACGTTTGCTAAGAAAAGGAAAAACACAAAAAAGTATCAAAAATGCTTGAGGTACACAAGAATACAGTGAGTAAATGACATAATCAATATATAGCCAACTAAATATAAAATAAGTTCTCAAGAATCGCGCGTCAATTGAACAATGTTGTAGAATGTCTTATCTGTTTAACGTGAGCTTATTACTTCTCAATAGGACTAAGCTCGAGAGAATAAGGAGGTAAGTAAAGTATGATCAGCATTTTTAATCATTTTTTGCATAGCTTTGCCTTTATGAAAATCAGTATTATTCATGACAATACAACGGTTTTCTGGGATATTGGGTAGGACCTTTTCCTCTACCCAACAAATCAATACCTCTACAGAACCCGTAAGCAATCTAATTTCCCCTCAAGTAGAACCCATTAAAGCACCTATACTATTTGTTTTATAGATTTAGTCTACAAATTTATTCTATTTTTGGCACCCCAATCCTATTTTCTGTTACAACGCTGTCCTTTTATAGAACACCCGTAAGTTCTTGACATATCATGGGCAACTCCACGTGCATCAATTTTTCTGTTTAATTCATCATGCTTTTGACGCAATACAGATCTTTTTTCTGGATCCGCTTTTAGATGATTTAAGATTTTTTTATAGCCAACCCCAAGATGTCTCAGGGCTTTCAAAATCTCAACAGTGCTAACCCCAAAGCACTTCGCTTGTTCTGGCTGAGAGGCTCAGGATATCGTGTGATATCCTGTTCTAAATAGTTTATGTCCATTGTTCTGTCTAGGCTTATAGCAAACTAAGTTTTGTTCTAAACACGTACTCTCTCTATAGCCTGCTTACCCGTTCCAAAACGTCTACCTGATTCCTTATAGCTTACCCCTTCTTTCTTTTTAATTCCTAAACTTTTACCACGAAAAGCCAATAAAGACGACATCTTTAAATATATTTTTTTTTATTATAACCATTCTATCATTATTTGGCTATAAGAAAGACGAAAATTACGATGCTAGAGAACGTTTAAGGTGTAAATGTAGAATAGACTATTGAAAGGTAGAATGATTTATCAAAAATAATGAAAATACTAAATCGAAGGATATTGGGGCTGAGTGTGCTATAAGCAAAGGATATGTCGCAGTAGTATTAAACTTTTTCCTATGGGGAAGCAGAGAAAAAAATGAGATAAGTACTCAGAAGCAATCACTCAGAAACAATACCCCTTGTATGTATTGCTGCAAATAGTGTGGATATGACGAGTTGCAAAGATAGGGGATAAAGCAAAAAAAGAAAAAAGCTTGTAGGTAAAAATCGTGCTCAATATTCCAAAAAAATTTATAGTACAGCAGTCTTAGTGGAATCAATCCACAGAATCTATAACGGATCTTACAATAAGAATATTTTTAATCATTGGGGAGAAGAGTATTGAGTGAAAACTCTAAAACTGGGCTTAATTATAGCGCAGGTTTCATTCTATACATCACAAAAAATAAGAACGCTCATCCAATCTGTTGACTCCAGAATAGTATTTTTATTCCCTTATTCATCAGATCTAAATCCTACAGAGAAATTCTGGGGTAATATGAAACGCTAGATTAGATGTTTAGTCCCGCCAAGAAATGGTTAGGATTAATTGTAAAATATTCTGGATGAATTGTCCACTGATTTAGAATAAATTGCCAAGGAGTTTTGCCTTTGATGGCTTTAAGTCGTTTAGCGAAGGTATAAGCCATTAGATAGGCATGCAGATGCTGTTTCAGCTCATCATGAGATGCATAATGGAAATTGTTTACAGTTG